>CANJRZ010000283.1 GCA_947476735.1 Sphingomonadaceae bacterium | reverse complement strand
GGTGTCCAGATTTCAAAGGGTACGCTCGACGTGCTGCTCGAGGCGGGCTGGATCAGGCCCGCCGGACGGCGCGAAAGCCCCGGCCGGCCGTTGCTATATGCAACGACAGCCAGCTTCCTCACCCATTTCGGGCTTGCCAGCCGGAAAGACCTGCCCGGCATCGCCGACCTCAAGGCCGCCGGTCTGCTCGATCCGGTCGACCTGGCTTTCGAACAGGCGCAGATGGAGAAGGGCGATACCGGCGAGACGCCCGAGGAGGATTGACCTCAACCGGCGCCGTCACCGCTGCTTCACAATCGGGATCCAAGGGGTGCCGTCCGACCATTGCTGCGGCCTGTTCTGCGCCAGCCATTGCGGACCCGACGGGCAGGCCCTAAATGGACATATTCTAGGAGATTCCCCATGGGTGGTTTGAGTATCTGGCATTGGCTCGTCGTTGGCGTGCTGGTCCTGTTGCTGTTCGGTAAAGGTCGCTTTTCGGACATGATGGGCGACGTCGCCAAAGGCATCAAAAGCTTCAAGAAGGGCATGTCCGAGGAGGACGAGCCTGCCCACCCTGCGCCGCCGCAGCCTGCACCGCGCCTTCAGCAGCAGCAGCCGGTCGATCCCAATCCAGATCCCAAGCTGCAGCCGATGCAGGACGATCGGCCGCACAGCTGATCCTGGTCGAGACCCGCTGACGCTTCGCGATGTTCGACATCGCTCCAACCGAGTTGCTGCTGGTGGCGGTGATTGCGCTCGTCGTGATCGGTCCCAAGGACCTGCCGCGCGCGATGCGGTTCGTCGGCAACTGGATCGCCAAGGCGCGCGGGGTCGCCCGCCACTTCCGCAGCGGGATCGACGAAATGATCCGCCAGTCCGAGCTGGAGGAAATGGAAAAGAAATGGGCCGCGGAGAATGAGCGGATCATGCGCGAGCATGCCGCCCAGCCCGCGGCCGAGACGATTATCGAAGGCGAAATGATGCCGCTCGGCGCACCGTCCGACGGCGCAGTATCCGACGATGCCGCCAACCCCGATACGCCTCCTCAGCCGATGTCGCCGAAGCCGCCCGCCCCATGAGCGATATCGACGAGACCCGGGCACCACTGCTCGATCACCTGCTGGAGCTGCGCCGCCGCCTGCTGATGTCGCTGGCCGCGCTCGCCGTCTGTTTCGGCATCTGCCTGTATTTTGCCCGTCCGATCTTTGCTTTTCTCGTCCAGCCGCTGCTCCGCGCCGGCCAGGGGAAACTGATCTATACGCAGATCTTCGAGGCCTTTTTCGTCGAGATCAAGGTCGCGTTTTTCGCAGCGATGATGCTGGCCTTCCCGATCGTCGCAAACCAGATCTGGCAGTTCGTGGCGCCGGGCCTTTACCGTAACGAAAAGCGGACCCTCCTGCCCTTTCTGCTCGCCACGCCCGTGCTGTTCACGACCGGCGCGGCGCTGGCATATTATGTCGCAATCCCGATGGCGCTACACTTCCTGCTCGGTTTCCAGGGCGATCTCGGCGGTGTCCAGCAGGAGGCGCTCCCCGGCGTAGGCAATTATCTGTCGTTCGTGATGCAGTTTCTGTTTGGCTTCGGCCTGTCTTTCCTGCTGCCGGTGCTGCTGATGCTGATGGAGCGGGCCGGCATCGTGACCCGAAAACAGCTGGTCTCCTCGCGTCGCTATGCGATTGTCGGGGCCTTCGCGATCGCCGCCGTGCTCACACCTCCGGATGTGGGATCACAGCTCCTGCTCGCGATTCCGCTGGTGCTGCTCTACGAGCTGGCATTGATCGGCATCTGGTTCACCGAGCGCAGGCGCAAAAGCGAAGCGCCCGAAGCTGAATCGTCGCAGGCTTAAGCCTGCGTCGTGAGCCCAGCTTCTTTCATAGTTGCGGGCATGAATCACGAAGGGCCGGAAACGCGATCGCGTTTCCAGCCCTTCGATCAAGCCCGTACGACCTGAGCCATCCCGGGCACCTGTATCGCGCGTTCGCGCGATGAAACATTCTTACTTGGCGCCGTCCGCAGCGTTTGCGACGGCCTTGCCCGCAGAGGAAACATCCTTGCCCGCGCCTTCAACGGTATTGCAGGCGGAAATGGCAATCAGGCCGATACTGACCAGGGCGACGGCGATAGTGCGCTTGAACATGGGTGAACCCTTTCGATTAAACTCTGGACTCCCTGTCACGGGTGCCTCGACGGTCAATGATCCCGCTGCGCCTTTGTTCCCTGTCTGAAACGAATCACCCAGAGTCGCGGGCCGCACACAGAGATCCAGGGCAAGAAAATGGGCCCGATGCGCTTACGGGGGGGATAGCGCACCGGGCCCTCTTTGAGCGGATAGCGGGAGCGGGGGGGCAAAGCATCGCTATCCGAATGGCCGAACGGCGGGCCACTCTCCCGGTTCCGGCTGCCATGAAATATTCTGATCCGGTGACGCAAATCCCGCCCGCGACAGCGTCAGCGCAGGATTCCGATCTGGACCTCGAATCGCCCCGCCTTCAGGTCCTTGATCAGGGGCGCGCGGAACTGGCGCGCTATGCCGGTGACCACGCGGTCGAACCGGACCATATCGGCATAATCATCGAGAGCATGCTCGTTCATGCCGATGGCTTCAACGCGGAGCATCGCACGGCCTGGCTCCTCCACCCGTTCGAGCGAGATCAGCACAGAGCCATGCTGGTTCCGATACATCAGCAACTCGACGATCTCGGTGATCAGGAATGCGACGGGAACCGCCACGTCCTGGGTGATATAGACATCGACCATGTTGAGCGCGATCGGCATGCCTGCCGCCGAGGGCGGTGCGGAGGCGCGCAGCGAGCTGGCCAGCTCGCCTGCCAGCGACCGCATTGAGACGCCCAGATTCTCCTCGAGTTCGGCATAGTGGTTGCGATGGACCACCGCGAGCGCATCGATCCGGCGCTGGATCGCGCCATAAGCTTCCGCGACTTCACCCTGAGCCCCGCGTGCGTGCAGATTGATCAGGCTGGACACGACCTGAAGGTTGTTTTTGACCCGGTGATGGACTTCACGCGTCAGCTTCGTCTGCCGCCGCAACCCTTCTTCCAGCTCCTGCTCATGGTCGTAGATGCGCGATGCGGTCGCTGCGAAGCTCTCGGCCAGAGCCATGATTTCCCGACTGGGCGTCGAAATGCGCGGCAACAGGAAGGGCTGCTGGTTTCCCTGCCATGCATCGACCGATTGTTTGATCTGATTGAGCGGATAAAGCAGCAGCCGGCTGACCAGAAACCAGCAGGTGACTGCAGCCGCCAGCCATAGCATGATCGGCAACAGGATGAGCAGCGCGGCGTTCGCCTTGGCGGGAGGGTTCGGAAATTCCGCGACGATGGCCAGCCCGCCATCGGCGAGCGGCCGGGAAACGCTCAGGGTGTCCGCCAGCGCTTTTGTCCGGCCGAAGGACAATGGCACTTCGGACTGCCCCTGTCGTACGACAAGACGCAGAAGCGGCAGCCCTTCGTCGGCCCGCGCAGTGAACCTGATGGCGCTGACCGGGGTCGCCGATTCCACCGACAGGCTTCCGTCGACACGGGCCGCGGTAAAGCGAAAGGCGGGGCGTGCGGCATCGAGCCACACATGCTCCACATTGGGATCGGCCTGGGCCCGGCGCACGATCGGCTCGCCATGGGATTGGCAGATCTTGCGTCCGGCACCGTCAAACAGCGCGGTGGGCGGCCGCTCTGGCCCCTGCAGGAACGACTGGCGTCGCAATGTATCGCAAATATATTCGGGACTTCGTCGAACGAATAGCAGCGCTTTGACACTGCTGAGGTTCGACTGGAGCACGGCCTCGGCCTGCGCCGCATAAAGGGCGGTGGTGGTCTGGGCCATGGCCTCGCGTTCGACCGAGGCGGTCCTCGCCATATCGAGCGACGTCAGCAGGGCGATGAATCCCAGCGGCAGCATCGCCGCAGTGAGGATCAGCAGCATCCTTGCGCCGGTGGAAAGTCGCGCCCAGGCGAATTTTTTGGGGAGCTTCATCCGGATTCGCCAGCGGCGACCGAGGCCGGACAGCGCCGGACCATGGGCTTTACCGCCCGCACGGCTCAGTCCAGCTTGCTCAGCAGATCCAGGAATTCGTCGGGAACAGGTTCATCGACCGTCTGGGTATAGACCGAGCGCAACGCCGCGCCGACGTTCGCATCACGCGCGCTGTCAACCTTTCGGCGACGCACGGGCTTGCCTGCCCCGCTGTCGTTCGCCGGGGTTTCTGGTACATCCTCTTGTGCCACCCGGCCCACGCCCCTGAAATTCATCTTGTTGCCCAACGCACTCCAACCAAGCGGCTCCGAAGACACCGCCCTTTGGATCGATCCCGATGCGCATCAATTTCTACATCGATAAAATGCTCGCATCGGACATGAAACAAAAGACCGTCGTGTTGGTTCCATAGCATGAATGTTAGTTTTGACACATTCATCACCGAGGCCGTGGGCGGCTTTCGTGAGCGGGGCGGGGCTGCTATTCCCTATTCCGCGCAGCGACAGCGACCCGCCGTCCTTGATCAGGGAGTTATCACTCACATGTCGCTTGGCCAGCAGCTTGCACCCCATCTGCCCTTTCTCCGGCGCTATGCGCGAGCCTTGACCGGGAGCCAGCGTCACGGGGACCATTATGTTCGAGCAGCGCTCGAGGCGATCGTGGCCGAACCGGGCGCCTTTCCCAGGGATGTCGACGTGAGAACCGGCCTGTACGGCACTTTCCAGCGTATCTGGAGCTCGGCCAATTTCGATGCGCCAGCGAACGAACAGGCTGAGGGCGAGCGCGAGATGATCGCCCAGGCCCGTCTCCACGGCATCACGCCGCTGTCGCGGCAGGCGCTGTTGCTGACTGCGATGGAGGGCTTCAGCGCGAACGACACCGCCTATCTGATCGAGACGACCCCGGACGAGGTGGAGTCGCTGGTATCCGAGGCGATGTCGGAGATCGACCGTCAAACCCGCACCGATGTCCTGATCATCGAGGACGAACCGATCATCGCGATGGACCTCGAAACGATCGTACGCGACCTGGGCCACAGTGTAAGCGGAGCCGCGGTCACCCGCGACGAGGCGGTCGCCCAGGCCCTCGCGCATCGACCGGGCCTCGTGCTGGCCGATATCCAGCTCGCCGACGACAGCTCGGGGATCGATGCGGTCAAGGACATATTGGCCGGCTTCAGCCTGCCCGTCATCTTCATCACGGCCTTCCCCGAACGGCTGTTGACCGGCGAGCGTCCCGAGCCGACCTTTCTGATCACCAAGCCGTTCCAGCGATCGACCGTGAAAGCAGCGATCAGCCAGGCGCTGTTCTTCAACGCAGCGACGATCGACGCGTGAACGATATCGTTTCGGGTGCGGACCTATGGGAACTCGATCGGGTTCCTATCGTTCTATCGCTGTAATGGTCGGCATTTGCCGGCCAAGGGCGGGGAGGGAATGCCATCGTGCTCACCAAACGGACGATGGCGCGATCCTATAGCGGGAACAGACGGCCCGTGGCCGACGAAGAGCGGGACGACTCCGGCGCGGAAGCGCCTGCCGCAGAACTGATTTCGCTGTCCGACGACGACTTCAAGGCTGAGCTGGCGCGGGTGATCCCGCATCTGCGCGCTTTCGGTCGGTCGCTTTCGGGCAACCGCGATCTCGCCGACAACCTCGTCCAGGAAACGCTGATGAAGGCCTGGGCGGCGCGCAAGCGCTTCCAGGCCGGAACCAACATGCGGGCCTGGACCTTCATCATCTTGCGCAATCTATTCCTGTCGCAGATGCGGCGTGCTCGATTCCGGGGCGAATGGGACGAGCAGAGCGCCGACAAGCTCCTCGCCGCACCCGCTTCCCAGGACCGCCACATCGAGCTGGCCGACATGCAGCGCGCTTTGCTGCACCTGCCCCAGCCGCAGCGGGAAGCACTGATCCTGGTTGGCGCCGGCGGCTTCGCCTATGAGGAGGCCGCCGAAATCTGCGGGTGCGCGGTGGGAACGATCAAGAGCCGGGTCGCTCGGGGCCGCGCAGCGCTCGAGCAGTTGCTCGAGCATGGCCAGCTTCCGCCGC
>CANJRZ010000282.1 GCA_947476735.1 Sphingomonadaceae bacterium | reverse complement strand
TTTTCGTTCATGGCGGAAGCACGCGCGCAACATCCGTGGCTGGCCCGATTCGATGCCGGCTATGTGGTCTACGGACAGCGGGCCATCCAGGACCTGATGTTCATGGACGACAAGCTCGCCGCCGGATTTGGCGGTGTCGTCGACTTCTACCAGGCCCGCGGCACGCTCTGGGGCCGGTTCATGGACGAGATGCTGCTCTCCTCGTCGGGCGCTGCCCACAGCCGTCTGCGCAATAGCGTGCGCAATGCATTCACCCCGCGGCATGCCAGGCAGATGCGCCCGGTGATGCGCCAGGTCGTCGCCGACCTGCTCGACACATGGATCCCGCGTGGGGCGTTCGACTTTGCGGAGCTCTCGGCTCAATTCCCCGTCTCGGTGATGTGCGCGCTGCTGGGCGTTTCGAGCGAGGCCGTCGGCGATTTGAACAATGCACTTGAAACGCAGGTCGCATCCTTGTCGCTCAACCCCGATCTCAAGCCACATTTCATGGCCGCCTTCGATACACTGTGGCGATTCGCGGACGAGCTTGTACTCGAACGCGAGAAGAGCGGCGCTGTTGACGCGGACTCCCTGCTCGACACCCTCATCGCTGTCAGGAACAGCGGGGAGATGGATGATATCGAGCTCCGCTTCATGGTCCTGGTCCTGCTCCTCGCCGGCTACGACACCTCCAAGAACATGCTGACGATGATCGTCTATCAGCTTCTGGACCGGCCCGACGACTGGAAGCGTTGCGCCGAGGACATCGGCTATTGCGCGAAGGTGGTCGAAGAGGCCTTCCGCTATTCGACGGTCGCCACCAGCTTCCGCACCGCGCTTGAGGACGTCGATTATGACGGCATCCGCTTTCCCAAGGGAAGCCTTATCGCCATGGCGTTCCCGCTTGCCGGCCGCGATCCGACCGCATTTCCCGATCCGGACAGGTTCGATCCCGAGAGGGCCCATGCGAACCGCCATGCCGCTTTCGGCCGCGGCATGCACATCTGCATCGGTATGTACATCGCCAGGAACCAGCTTGAGGAAGGATTGCACCTGATCGCGCAGCGGATCGGCAATCCCCATGTGAACGGAAAGATCGGCTGGCGGCCCTTCCCGGGGGTATGGGGGCCTGGTTCGCTGCCGATCGCCTTCGACCCGCGCGCAGCAAGGGAGGACTGAAATATGGCAGATGCTTCGAAGGTTGCCCTCGTCACCGGTGCGAGTTCCGGAATTGGACGCGCGACGGCCCGGGCCTTCCTCGATCACGGATATGCCGTCGTCCTCGTGGACAGGGATGAAACAGCGGGACTGGCCACCGAACAGGCTTTTCGAGCCGCCGGTGAGTGCATATTCCTTCCATGCGATGTCAGCGATGAACAGGCCGTCGAGACCATGATGGCGCGCGCGGTAAGCGCCTATGGCCGGATCGATGCCGCCTTCAACGGAGCGGGAATCGACGGCGGCTTTACCCCGACCGCCGATTGCACGGTCGAGACCTGGGACCGGATCATGTCGGTCAACCTCAGAGGGCTCTGGCTGTGCCTCCGCCTCGAGATACGGCAGATGCTCAGCCAGGGCGGCGGCGCGATCGTCAACTGTTCATCGGGCGCCGGCCTGGCGGGTGTTCCCGGACTTTCGGCATATTCCGCGTCGAAACATGGCGTAATCGGCCTGACCAGAACCGCCGCGCTCGACTATGCCCGCCACAATATCCGGATCAACGCGGTATGCCCCGGCATGATCGATACGCCGATGTGGCAACGGTCGATTCCGCCGGAAGTGACCGAACAGCTTTTGATCAACGATCCCATCGGCCGGCTGGGGCAGGCCTCCGAAATCGCCGCAGCCGTGCTGTGGCTATGCGATCCTGCTGCGAGCTTCGTCACAGGTCAGGCGCTCGCAGTCGATGGCGGAAAGTCCGCAGGCTGAGGTTCGGCAGAAGATACGCAGATTACGGGAAGCGACTATCCTCCCGGAAGAAGGGTTGATCCTATGGATGTGAAAGATCGTGTGGCTGTGATCACCGGCGGCGGGACCGGGATGGGGTTTGCCGCCGGCCAGCTGCTTGCCGGGCAAGGCGCGCGGGTCGCGCTGCTTGGCCGGCGCGAGGCGCTGATCAGCGAAAAGGCCGCCAAAATCGGCGGTATCGGCGTGGTCTGCGACGTCGCCGACGAACAGAGTTGCGAAGCTGCCCTGTCGACTGTCGAACGGCTTTTGGGCACGCCATCGATCCTGATCAACTCGGCGGCGGACGGCAGGATGCTCAACCTCGTCTCGCCAGGCGGAGTACCCGTCAGTGGCGACTATATCCGCGAGATACTGGCCACCAATGTGGCAGGCCTGCTTTACATGGCACGAGGTTTTGCCACCCGACTTGCCAGGACTGAAGCTCCGGCGGACGGCCTGCGTGGCGTCGTGATCAACGTGTCATCGATCGGTGCGGCCGACGGCATCATGGGATCCGGTTATTGTGTCTCGAAAGGCGCGGTAGACGCCGCCGGTCTCTGCCTCGCCCGCGAGTTCAGCGCCTTTGGCATCCGGGTCGTGACCATAGCGCCCGGGGGGATCGACACCGAACTGTTCCGCCAGGGCACCACCGAGGTCACTACATCGATGCTGCGGCCGCTCATTCCGTCATTGCACCGGTTGGGGAGGCCGGACGAGTTTGCCCGCCTGGCGCTGCACATCTGCCAGAACGACTACATAAACGGCGCCTATATTCGGCTTGATGGCGGACTGCGCACGCCGTTTTCCGGCGATGTCGGTGGTGGCGTCGAAGCCGTGCATTAAGACAGCCGGCGCAGCTGCCTGATCCCCGGGCGCACCGCTGCCCGGCAATGGATCAGCCGAGGGCGATGAGGAAAATGACGACAGCCGCCGCGCTCAACAGGCTGCGCACGGCATGGAGCCGGCCCCATCGGACAAGCAGGGGCCGAACGTCACCGAAATTCCCGGAGGACAAGGCGGCTTCGAGGCGGTGGTTCACCGGCATGATGACCAGCAAAGTATAGGGCCAGTTCGCCAGCATCGCGCCCGCGCCGACAAGCCACAGCATATTGCCACTGCTCCACCAGGCAAGGCCACCCAACAAGCCCGACAGGATCGCAAGCGAGGCCTGCATGGCATAGCCGCGTTTGTAGGACGGCAGCCATTGCGCCAGCGCCGCCTCGTCGGCGAGCTTCAGGCGAGCCGGCTGCTCGGCGACATTGATGTAGATAGCGGCGCCGAAGAAAATGGCCGCCGCCGCCAGCGCAAGAAATCCCGTCACGGCCACTCTCCTCCCTGCTCGATTCGAGCACAGGCTATACTCAAGGCACCATCCAGCCCACCCCCGGCTCGGTCGTCCGGAATCGTCCGGCATCCAAGCCCGCAGTCCTGAGCGCCTCCGCCAGCTCGACCGGGGGATGATCGGCCGCCTCGTCGGTCAACCGGAAGGTGCCCCAATGCACGCCGAAGCCGGTGCCTGCGCCGAGCGTCCGCATCACCTGCACCGCCTGTTGCGGATCGATATGGTTGCCGCCGAAGATTTCGCGCGGGTGGTAGGAGCCGATCGGCAGGATCGCGAGGCGGAACGGGCCGTGGCGCGCGGCGCCCCTTACCCAGCTACCGTCACCAAAGCCGGTATCGCCCGAGAAGAAGATATTGCCGCCCGGCAATGTCACGGTGAACCCACTCCACAGCGCGCGGTTACGGTCCTGTCCCCAGCGGGAGCCCCAATGGTGGACAGGTTCAATGATCACCCTGATGCCGCGCCGGATGCGCACCGCCTGCCCCCAGTCAGCGGCGACCGATCGAACGCCCTTCCCTTTCAGGATGGTATCATTGCCGAGGCTGGTGACGATCAACGAACGGTCGCGCTGCCACAGCCGTTCGAGGGTCGGCAGGTCCATATGGTCGTAATGATTATGGCTGACGAGGATGAGGTCGATCTTCGGCAGATCCCCGAACCGCACGCCCGGTGCGCGGACACGTCGCGGACCGACGAGGTTCCAGGGCCCGGCAACATCGGACCAGATCGGATCCGTCAGAATATTGAGCCCCTGCGTCTGGACCAGCACCGTCGCATGGCCGATCCAGGTCACGCGCATCGCATTGCCATCGACACGGGCCGGCGGCCTGGTCGGATTGACGGGGATATTGGCGGGCCAACCCGGGGCCGGCCGGCCGAGCGCCATGTCGACCATTTTCGAGACGGGGAATTTGCGCGGGATGCCGGTGCGGTCATCACCGTCCGGATTGAAGAAGCGTTCGCCGTCGAAATGATTGCTGACCGGCCCCTCATAATAGATGCGATCGAGATAGAGCGGCCGGCCGAGCCAGAGTAGGGCGATGCCGATCAGGAGACCGGCCATGATCCCGCCTGCCCGTTTTGTCGCGCGCTTCATTGCCCCTTGCCTGCTCCCGCGTCATGATGCGGCGATGCGCTTCATCGCCCTGATCATCGTCCTGCTTGCCTTCCTGCCACAGGAATCCCGCGCCGATCCACCGGTTCCGGCGCCCGCGGCGGTCCGGCTGAACTTCTCACGCACAGCGCTTGGCACGCCATGGGCAGAGGGTGTCGCCGATCGCGTCACCGGACGCGCCGTCACCGCGGACGATCCGGTGCGGATCGCGTCGGTGTCGAAACTTGTCGTGGCACTCGGTGTGATGCGACTGGTCGAGGCGGGCACGCTCGATCTCGACCGCGACGTGTCGGACTATCTTGGCTGGCCACTGCGTAACCCGGCCTATCCGGATACAAAGATCACCCTGCGGCTGTTGCTGTCGCACCGCTCGTCGCTTGTCGACGACATCGACTATGCCCTGCCCTTCAATGTCTCGATGGTGCAGGCGCTCTCGGAATGGAAAGCCTGGGACGCCGCCCATGCTCCCGGCAGCTACTTCCATTACGCCAATCTCAACTTTCCCGTCATCGCTTCGGTGATGGAGTCCGCCACGGGCGAGCGTTTCGACCGACTGATGGCGCGACTCGTCTTTATGCCGCTCACACTCGACGCCTGCTTCAACTGGACAACCTGCCCGGACGCGGCGGTGGCGCGCGCCGTCACCCTCTATGACGCCACCGGTAAGGCGATACGCGACGACAATCAGGGCCTGCGCCCGGCCTGCCCGATCGTCCCGGCGGAGGATGGCGGCTGCGACCTGTCACGCTGGCAGGCCGGCTACAACGGCGCGAGCTTTTCGCCGCAGGGCGGCGTGCGAATCTCCGCCCGCGACCTCGCGCGGATCGGGCAGATGCTGCTCAACAATGGCGGGAATTTCCTGTCGAAGGCTTCGGTCGACCTGCTGTTGACGCCGGTCTGGACCTATGACGGCCACAATGGGGTGACCGGCGAGACCACCCCCGGAACGATCTGCCGCTACGGCCTCGCCACCCACACCCTCGCCACCCGCGCCGACGGATGCCGCGACGACCTGTTCGGCGACGGCATCGCCTGGGTGGGTCATTCGGGCGAGGCCTATGGGCTGCGCTCGGGGCTATGGATCGACCGGAAAAGGGGGACGGGTGTGGCCTATTTCATGACGGCCGTGCCGGTCAACGCGCCGCTGGGGAAGGATACGAACTTCACGCGGGCGGAAGTGGAGGTCGCGCGGGAACGCTGATCGTCATCCCGGCGGAGGCCGGGATCTCAGGAGAGGCTCGAAAGCTTGTCACGCCGAACGACCCTCACTGATTGAGCCGCTCGAAGAGGTCTTCCCATTCAGGATTTGTGTCAGCAATCAGCCGCAGTTTCCAATCACGTCGCCAATTCTTGAGCGCCTTCTCCCGCGCAATCGCCTCATCGATCCTCGCGAGAGCCTCGACCAGCACCAGTCGCGTACAGTTGAATCGCCTGACGAAATCCGAGCCGCGCCCTTCCCGATGTGCCATCATACGCCCGGCAAGGTCCGCCGTGACCCCTACTAGAGCACGCCGAATGGCTTGTTGGTCAGGATGTAGGTCCACCCGCCGGCCATATCCCCTTCCGCATAGTAAAGAGGCCGGAACATCAGCGGAGGAGTATAACCTCCGCTCCGTCCCAGCCTCCTGAGATCCCGGCCTCCGCCGGGATG
>CANJRZ010000281.1 GCA_947476735.1 Sphingomonadaceae bacterium | reverse complement strand
CTTGCCAGCGGTCGCCCGATGCGCGTTCATCTGCTTGACCTGTCCTCGCATGGTGCGTTGGCGCATGCGATCGTACCGCCCCAGATCGGCGAGATCGTGTGGTTGGTCTGCAAGGGCGCTGAAATATTGTCGCGCACAGCCTGGGTTCGGGGCAGCCGCTTCGGTCTCGCATTCGACAAACCGGTTGCGCCGGTAAAGCTGAAGCCGATGCTGAGCGAAGGCCGGCGCGCGCTTGAAGCCGGCGATCCGCCACCCGCCCTGGGTTGACCGCGCTTCGAGCGGTTCGTTGCTCGACGGACCGCTCGGTCTGCCCTATCCCGTGACATCGCGACACGCGGTGCAGGAGCGACCATGGCAGAGGAACGCCTTACCCTTCCGGGCGACAAGCCCTGGACTGTCTTTCAACCGGGAATCGATTTCCGGCTGCTCTTCACCAGCGCCGAGACTGGCCGGTTCACTTTGCTGCTGCGCTGCCGGCCGGGCACCGCACTTCCCGCACATCGTCATCTTGGGGCCGGCGAATATTTCGTCGTCAAGGGCCGCATGGAATATCGGATGGGCACCGCAGAGGAGGGCAGCTATGGCTATGAGCCGATCGGAGCGGTGCACGAGCTGACCAGCTTCCCCGTCTATACCGAATTATTTTTCACGAACCACGGCGCGATCGCCTTTCTCGACGATCAAGGCGGCATCGCCATGATCCTCGATCATGCAACTCTTGAAGCTCTGGAAGCGGCCAGCGCGTGATGCTCAGGCTGCGTCGTGGAAGATGATGCCCAGGGTGTGCCGCCGTCCGGAGCGGAGTGTGGAGACCCCGTGTCGCATCATCACTCGATAGTCGCCGCGCGCGCCGCGTTGCGGCCGGCCGGCTACCGCAAAGATTACTGCATCGCCCTGGGTCAGAGGCACGACCTCCACACGTGACTGCATCCGCGGCTTCTGCTCGGTCAGCACAAACTCCCCGCCAGCAAAATCGCGCTCCGGCGCCGACAGAAGAATTGCGGCCTGCAGCGGGAAGACATGTTCGCCATACAAATCCTGGTGAAGGCAATTATAGTCGCCCTCGCGATAGCGAAGCAGCAAGGGCGTCGGCCGCATCTGTCCGGCCGAATGGCAACGATCGAGAAATTCCCTGTGCAGATCGGGGAAGCGGACATCAATCCCCATGCGCTCGTTCCAACGGTTAGCGATCGGGACAAGCCGCGGATAAAGCGTGCTCCTGACGCTGGCTACCAGTGACGGCAACGGATAGCTGAAATAGCGATACTCGCCCCGGCCATAACCGTGCCGCTCCATCAGGACGTGGCTACGGAAGCCGATAGTACCGTCATACAGTGCGACCATGGCCTCGCATTCGGCCTGTGTCAGCAACGTCCGCACGATCGTCCATCCACGTGCATCGAGTTCGGTCGAGGCAGCGTTCCAGTCTTGTTCGTCGATCCTGGTCATCGCGCCACTCTGGCAATTACCGCGCGCACCGGCCTCTCGTTTCTTGCGCTCAATCCGCTAGTACGCTGTGCCGATGCGCGTAGCCCAGATAGATGGCGAGGCCGAGCGCGTTCCATACCAGGCACCATAGCAAGGTCTTTTCCGGCAAGCTGATGAACAGATAGGCGCAACCAAACACCGCCCCCAGTCCGACCAGCAGAGCGGCAGGAACCCTGAACGGCCGCCGAAGTTCGGGCTCTTTCCATCGCAGGACAATCAGACAGGCCCCAACCGCCATGAAAGCGATCAGCGTGCCGGCATTGGCCAGCGCGGCGATCTCGCCGATCGGCAG
This sequence comes from Sphingomonadaceae bacterium, assembly GCA_947476735.1. Taxonomy (GTDB): domain Bacteria; phylum Pseudomonadota; class Alphaproteobacteria; order Sphingomonadales; family Sphingomonadaceae; genus Rhizorhabdus. Next base: position 4,259 of record CANJRZ010000281.1, on the reverse strand, counting down.
CAGGCCGGCGAGGATCGCGACAAGGACCGCCGTCCCCGTTGTGATCCGAGCCGGCGTGCCGCGCGTCGAAATGACTGCGAGCGCACGCGGCAGAAACCCGTCGCGCGCCATCGCCAGGAAGATCCGGCTCTGCCCGTAAAGGAACGCGAGCAGGACCGTAGGTAGCGCGATGACCGCCGCCGTTGCGATGACATGCGCGACACCCGGGCGACCGAGATCGCGAAGGATCAGCGCCAGTGGCTCCGGGCTGTCAGCGAAATGGGTGAACGGGACCGCACCGATCGCCGCGGCCGCAACGAGAATATAGATCAGCGTGCAGACGAGCATCGATCCGACAATTCCGATCGCGAGATCACGTTCAGGATTTCTCGTCTCCTCGGCTGCGGTCGAGATCGCATCAAAGCCGTAGAAGGCGAAGAAGATGATCGCTGCTGCCGCCATCACACCGCGTTGGACGCCGTCCGCCCCGGCAGCCGATGCGAAGCCATAGGGCATGAACGGATGGAGGTGGCTGACGTCGAAATAGGGCAAAGTGACCGCAACGAAGAGCCCGAGGGTAGCGATCTTGACGACGACCAGCACCGTGTTGATCCGCGCGCTTTCGTGCGTGCCCAACAGCAGCAGGCCGCTGACTACCGCGATGATCAGGATCGCGGGAAGATTGATGAGCCCGCCCAGTTCCGGACCCTGGGTCAGTGCGACTGGAAATCCTACACCGGTGAGCAGCGGCGATGCATAGCCCGACCATCCCACCGCAACAGTCGAAACGACGAGCGAATATTCGAGGATCAGACTCCAGCCGACCACCCAGGCGAATATCTCACCAAGCGCCGAATAAGCATAGCTGTAAGCGCTGCCCGCAGCGGGCATCATTGCCGCCAGCTCGGCATAGGCGAGCGCTGCGCAGGCACAGATCGCACCGGCGATCGCGAACGACAGCAACACCGACGGCCCGGCGCGATCAGCGCCCACGCCAATGAGCGTCAATATCCCGGTGCCCACGATCGCTCCTACGCCGAGCGCCATGAGGTGCGGCCAGGACAGGGTCGCCGCCATCTTTCCATCGCGGTGTTCCGACGATCCGATCGGCTTGCGCCGAAGCCAACCTGCCATCTTGAACTCCCCCCTTTTAGGCGAACCGATCGGTCGCCCTGATCAGCTGATCGAGAATGCCCGGCTCCGAATAGGCATGCCCCGCCCCTTCGACCAGATGGAAGTCCGCCTCGGGCCATACCTTGTGAAGGTCCCAGGCATAGCGTGCCGGACAAGGCATGTCGTAGCGACCATGAACGATCACCCCGGGGATCCCGCTCAGACGGCCCGCGTCGCGAAGCAGCTGGCCAGGCTCCAGCCAGCTATCATTATAGAAATAGTGATTTTCGATCCGGGCAAAGGCCGTCGCGAAATGATCTCCGCTATGTTGTTCGCTCAACGCCGGACTGGGCAACAATGTGATCGTTTCACCTTCCCACAAGCTCCAGGCTCTCGCCGCCTCGAGCTGTGTAACGGGATCGTCGCCGGTCAGGCGCTTGTGGTAGGCGCCGATCAGGTCACCGCGCTCGGTTTGGGGAATCGGCGCGAGAAACCCCTCCCATTTGTCAGGGAACATTTGCGAAGCGCCGAACTGATAGTACCAGCGGGTTTCCTCGCATGTTGCCATGAAGATGCCTCGCAGGATCAGCTCGCTGACACGGACGGGATATTTTTCCGCATATGCCATCGCGAGGGTCGACCCCCAGCTTCCGCCAAACACCAGCCATTTCTCGACGCCGGCCAGAGCGCGTAGCCGCTCAATATCGTCGACAAGGTGCCAGGTCGTGTTCGCATCAAGACAAGCATGCGGCGTAGAGCGGCCGCAGCCCCGCTGTTCGAACAACAACAGATCATAACGCGCCGGATCGAACAGCCGGCGATGGTCCGCAGAAATGCCTGCACCCGGCCCACCATGCAGGAAAACCGCGGGTTTGGCGCCCGGCGTCCCTACGCGTTCCCAATAGATGCTGTGGCCATCGCCGACATCAAGCATACCGGTGGCAAATGGCTCAACCGGTGGATAAAGCTGTTTCAAGACTGCTGACATTGGAACTAGCTAGCGGAGTCTGACAATGCGCGCCAGTCGACGACAATTTCTGATCGGGGCCGGGCTCGCTGGCCTGACTGCGGCGATATCCATTCCGGTTTGGGCGACCGACAGCGCTGCCGGCCTCGTATCGATGACGAGTGGCTTGAAACCTATCACCACCGAGGAACGCCTCGCCCGCATCGCGAAGGCGCAGACGCTGATGCGCGCGACCGGCATTTCCGCCCTGCTGATCGAGGCGGGCTCGTCGCTGCTCTATTTCACCGGGATCGACTGGTGGCGTAGCGAAAGGCTGACCGCGGCGGTGATCCCGGCCGAGGGCGGGTTGCTGATCGTCACACCGGGCTTCGAGGAGCCGTCGGTGCGCGAGAGCCTCGCCGTCCCCGGCACGGTCGAGGTCTGGCAGGAGGATGAGAGCCCGATCGCGCTGATCCGCGCCTTCCTTATGCGGAACAGGCTCGACAAGGGGGTGATCGGGATCGAGGAGACGGTGCGCTTCTTCGCGGTCGACGGGCTGCGCGCGGCGATGCCGGACGCGACGATCCGATCGGGCGCGTCGGTGGTGCGCGGCTGCCGGATGATCAAGTCGCCGGCCGAGCTGGCGCTGATGCAGATCGCCGCCGACATCCAGATCGCCGCCTTCCGCCATGTCGCGCCGCAGATCGAGAAAGGCATGGGCGCGGACGACCTGCGCGCGATGCTGATCGCTGCATCGACGGCGCTGGGCGGTGAGAATGCCGATGGCGGGCTGATCCTGATCGGCGAGGCGAGCGCCTATCCGCACGGATCGAAAAAGCCCCACCGGGTGACTGAGGGCGAGGTCATCTTGTTCGATGCCGGCGTCTCGGTGCATGGCTACCAGTCCGACATTTCGCGGACGATGGTGTTCGGCCGGCCCGCCGATTCTAAGCAAAAGCTGCTCTACGCACAGGTTCGGCGCGGCCAGGACATCGCGATGGAGACAGCGCAGGTCGGCACCCCGGCGGGCAAGGTCGATGACGCGGTGCGCGGCTATTATGAATCGCTCGGCTATGGCCCGCGCTACACGCTGCCCGGCACGCCGCACCGCACCGGCCATGGCATCGGCATGGACGGGCATGAGCCGGTCAACCTCGTCCATGGCGAGACGTTGCCGCTCGCGCCCGGCATGTGTTTTTCGAACGAGCCCGGCATCTACATTCCCGGCGCCTTCGGAGTGCGGATCGAGGATTGCTTCCACATGACCGCCGAAGGGCCGCGCTGGTTCACACAACCGCCGGATTCGATCGATCGGGCGTTCGGGTGATCCCAACTTCGTCATCCCGGATCGAGTCCGGGATGACGAAGTAGAGATAGGATAGCACTGCAGCCTGAGGGGAGAGAGGCCGGTGACGAAGGATCGTGGCGCAACACGCCGACAGATCATGGCGGGGGCCGCGATCGCGGGCAGTTTCGCGATGGTGAACCGGGGGATGTATGTCGTCCATGCCGCTTCCCCGCAGCAATATTCGCGCCGGGTGGTCGATCTGGTCCGGGAGTCGCTGATCATCGACATGCTGGCGCCATTGTCGCTCGACACGCGGCCGCAGGCCTGGTCGGGCAGGCTGAGCGAGGAGCAGGCCGCCGAGTTCAAGGCGAGCGGGATCGGCGCCTTTCATCATAGCGAGGGGATTGTCGGGCCGAACGCCTATGAGGACAGCCTCTCCTATCTCGCCGCCTGGAACGGTTTCGTCGCGCGCAATGCCGGGCTGTTCACGCTGGTCGACAAGGCGGGAGACATCGAGGCGGCGCGGAGCCAGTCGCGGATCGCGGTGATCATGGGACTACAGAGCGCCGACCATTTCCGCACGGCAGCCGATGTGGCAAAGTTCCATGCGCTGGGCCAGCGCTGCGCCCAGCTCACCTACAACACCCAGAACCTAATCGGGTCGAGCTGCAACGACCGGGTCGACGGGGGGCTGAGCGACTATGGCGTCGCGATCGTCGCGGCGATGAATGCAGCGGGGATGCTGATCGACATCTCGCATTGCGGCGAGCGCACCACCCTCGACGCGATCGCCGCTTCGACGCTGCCGATCGCCAACACCCATGGCAATTGCCTCGCCCTCGCCAGGCACCGCCGCAACAAGAGTGACGAGGTGATCAGGGCGCTGGCGGCGAAGGGCGGGATCATGGGAATCAGCGGCATGCGCCTGCTGGT
>CANJRZ010000280.1 GCA_947476735.1 Sphingomonadaceae bacterium | reverse complement strand
GCTGGTCGACTCCTATGGCTGGCGCATGACGCTCGTGGTTGTCGGCATACCCGGCCTGCTGCTGTCGCTGATCATCCTGCGCTTCTTTCGCGAGCCCGAGCGCGGCATGTCGGATCAGCTCTCGACCGCTGCGAGCGAAGCATCTTTCAGCCTGCGCGAAGTGCTCGCCTATCTTTGGAAATTGCGCAGCTATCGCTTTGCCGTGCTGGTCGCCGCCTTCGGCGGGGTTAACGGCTATGGTCTCCTCTTCTGGGGACCGAGCTTCATGATCCGCATACACGGCATGACAGCCTCTGCAGTCGGCATGATCTTTGGCGCGGTGACGCTGACCGCGCTGATGGGGGGCCAGCTCGTGACCGGCTACCTCGCAGACCTCGCCGGGCGGCGCGATATACGCGCTTATCTGTGGTTCGCGGCGGGCGGGTGCCTGCTCGCGGCTCCCTTTGGCCTGGTGTTTGCTTTTGCCTCGGATACCAGGCTGGCCATCATCTCCTACGGGCTGATGTCTTTCCTGATGGCCGCCCATTATATGTGCGCAACGGTGGTGACACAGACGCTCGTCCCGCCGCGCATGCGCGCAATGTCCGCCACCATATTGACGCTGACCCTCTCGATTGCGGGCATGGGCATCGCACCGCTGCTGATCGGCGGCCTGAACGATCTGCTCGCGGCCCGATTAGGGGCAGAAGCAATCCGCTATTCACTGACCGCCGCGATCTCATGCCTCGTGCTCGCCGGTTGCGCGGCATTGGCCGCCACAAGCTCGGTGAGGGAAGATCTTGCCGCGCTGAATGGCCCAATGCCGACGCAGCCAAACTAAAGGGAAAACTGCATTGCTTCCCGAACTCTGCCGCCATCTGGGAATGACGGTACCGATCATCCAGGCGCCGATGAACTGGGCGACCGACGCACGCCTGGTGGCGGCGGTTTCGGCTGCAGGCGGACTCGGCACCCTCGGCCCCAATGCGGGCCTGCGCCGCCCGATCCGTGATCCGGCGGCGGTGAGCAGACATTTCGCCGATCAGATCGGCCGCATCCGCGCGCTGACCGATCGGCCGTTCGCTTTCAATGTGCCGATCGCCAAAGACACCGGCGAAGTGTTCAGCGACGTCATGGCCAATGTCGCGATCGAACAGCAGGTGCCGGTCGCGATCGTCGTGTCAGGCGGGCCTGCCGTCTACACCGACCGGTTCAAGAAAGCCGGGATTTTTGTGATCCACGCCGTGTCCTCGGTCCTCCATGCCCGCAAGGCCGAGGCTGCGGGGGTCGATGCCGTGGTTGCCGAAGCATTCGAAGCGGGAGGCCATTCGGGCCATGCCGAACTGTCGATGTCCGTGCTCGTTCCCCAGATCGTCGACGCCGTCCGCATTCCCGTCATCGCGGCCGGCGGCATCGTCGACGGGCGCGGGCTGGTCATGGGCCTCGCGGCAGGCGCTCAGGCGGTTTATATGGGCACGCGGTTCATGGCGGCGATCGAATCTCCGATCGACGACCGCGTCAAGGCGGCCATCGTTGCCGCCAACGATACCGCCACCATGTCATGGGGCCGCCAGATCGGCGTCGCCCGGACGCTGGCCAATGCGTTCACCAGACATATCAGAACCCTCGAGGTCGAGGGTGCCTCGCCCGAGACCCTGTTCGGCGCAATCAACGATTATTCCGCCCATGTGAACCGGCGCGTCGGCGGGCTGATCGAAGGGGACCTCGAACAGGGAGAAATCTATCTCGGCGCCGGCGCCGGGATGATCGATCGCCTCGCATCGGCCGCCGACATCATCGAAACCACTATGGCGCAGGCTCGCGCGATCATCGCCGGGCTGGCATCGCTCGCCGAAACGAACGGACCGACCGGATGAGCAGGATCACCAATCCCCTGCGCAACAAGGTCGCGATCGTCGCGGCGCACGCGACCATGCAGGGTAAGCATCCCGATCGTTCGGCCTGGGACCTGGGGGTCGAGGCCTATCGCGGCGCACTTGCCAGTTCCGGGATCGCGCCTGCGCGGATCGACGGCCTGCTCACTCAGACCGCCAATGGCGGACAGATGGATCCGTCACGTTTCGGTCAGATGGTGGGGCTGGACCCGAAGGTCACCGGCGCGCTGACCTATGGCACCGCTTTCTTCTCAATCGCCTATGCCGCCGCGCTGATCAGTTCGGGCCAGGCCAGCGTCGTGGCGTGCGTTTACGCCACCAACCAGCGCTCGCACGGCTTTGCCAATCCGGCGGACCAGATCCCCGCCAATGAGCGGCACGGTTTCTTCAGCGCCGCCGGCTTCGCCGCGCTGGGCTATCAGCGCTATCTCCACGAATATGGCCGCACCGCCGACGTCGACAAACTCGGCGCAGTCGCGATCAGCCAGCGCGCCTTCGCCCGGCTTAATCCGATCGCCTTCCGGCGCGATCCGATGAGCTGGGATGACTATCTTCAGGATCGCTGGATCGCCTGGCCGCTGCGCCGCTCGGATATTTGCCTGATCACCGATGGCGGCGTGGCCCTGATCCTGGCCGACGCGAACCTTGCTGCCGACCTCGTCGATCAGCCGGTTCACCTGCTCGGGCTTGGCCGTCAGGATGCGCTGGGCGGCCTGGCGCGGGGCGACAATCTGCTCATCCCCCAGATGCGCGCCACCGCGACCCAGCTATACGAACGAACAGGCCTGGGACCCGGGGATGTCGACAATCTGCAAATCCAGGACGCCCATGCTTCGGTGATCCTGCATACACTGGAAAATTACGGTTTTTGCGGAGCCGGCGAAGCGCTCGACTTCATCCAGGACGGCCGCATCGGACCCGGCGGTCCTCTGCCCGTCAACTCGGGCGGCGGTCAGCTCTCGGAAGGCTATATGGTCGGCTGGCTCCACCAGGTCGAAGCCTTTCGCCAGTTGCGCGGTGAAGCGGGGGAGCGCCAGACCAGCAACTGCCGGATCGCCCAATTCTGCGCGACCGGCGGCGCCCGGGAATATTCGGGATCGCTGCTCTACGGCACCGGCGCGGTGGCGGAGATGCTGTTATGAGCGGTGCTGCACTGGCCGATTATGCCGCACCGCACGAGGCGGCGCTGCGCGAAGGTCGGATCGTCATGCAACGCTGCGACGATTGCGGCGTCATCACCTATCCCGCCGGTCCGTGCTGCCATGCCTGCCTGTCGCCCGCGCTTACATGGGCGGAAATGTCGGGACGCGGCACGTTGTGGGCCTATGTCATCTATCATCACGCCTTTCATCCCGCCTTCGCCGACAAGCTGCCCTATAATGTCGCTCTCGTCCGGCTTGAGGAAGGACCCCAGATGATCGCAGGCATAACGGGCGCGTCCAACGACGAACTGCGCAATGGCATGGCGCTCGTCGCCCGTTTCGAGCCGCAGCCGGACGGCTCCCGCCTGCTCAAATTCCGCCCCGACACCGATAGCCAAGGCTGATGACGCCATGACCGAACTACCGCTTTCGCGCACATTTCCAGCGTTGCTCCGCGAGATGACGGAGCGGGCGCCCGACAGGCCTTTTGTCATCGCCGGCACCTGGCACCTCAGCTATCGCGCCTTCTATCACACCGCGCGGCGGATGGCCGGTGGGTTGGCGCGGCTTGGCGTCGGGACCGGGACCAAGGTCGGCCTGATGATGGGCAATCGTGCCGAATGGCTGCTGAGCTTCGCCGCAATCACCATGGCGGGCGGGACGATGGTCGCGTTCAACACCTGGTGGCGACGCCGCGAAATCCAGCATGCGCTGCATCTCGCCGATGTCGAGATACTGATCACCGCCGACCGCTATCTGAAAAATGACTATCTGGCCGAGCTGGCCGCGATCGATCGGGCAAGCGAGGCCCCGATGCTGCGGACCATAGTCCAGCTCGGCGGCGAGCCTGCTGCCGATACGGTCCCGTTCACCCAGCTGCTGGAGGATGACGGGGGGGCTGAGCCGATAGAGGCGGTCATTGATAGGGTCGAACCCGACGGCCTTGCCTGCCTGCTGTTCACCTCGGGTTCGACGGGACGGTCCAAGGCAGCCGGCCTCGATCATCGCGGCATTATCGAGAATTGCTTCGGTATCGGCGAACGCATGCATTTCACCGCCGACGACCGCTTGTTGCTGACCACCCCGCTTTTCTACAGTTTCGCCTGCGCGAACGGGCTGTTCGCGGTCCTGACCCACGGGGCGTCGATCGTGCTGCTGCCCAAATATGATCCCGGCGAGATGCTGGCGGTGATCGGCAGGGAACGGTGCACCGCTGTCTATGCCCCGGCCGATGCCGCCTTCGCGCTCCCCGCCCACCCCGGCTATGCCCAGGCGGACCTGTCGAGCTGGCGCACCGGCATCTGCCCCAACAACATCCTGCCGATCTACCACGGCATGGGCGTGACGGAGATGATCACCGCCTATGGCCTGACAGAGTGTTACGGCAACAGCAGCAACGCCGATTCGACCTGGCCGCTCGAACGCCGGCTCACCGGCATGGGCACGCCGTTGCCCGGGGTCGAAATCGACATCGTCGATCCGCTCACTCGTCACCCTTTGCCGCGCGGCGAGGAAGGCGAGATTCGCATCAAGGGGCACTTGTTCCCCGGCTATTACAACAATCCCGAACAGACCGCTGCGGTGCGCGACCGGGAAGGCTGGTTCTACACCGGCGACGCCGGCTCGTTCGACGCCGATGGCGTGCTGATGTTTCGTGGCCGCATGGGCGAGATCATCAAGACCAACGGCATGAACGTGGCGCCGGTCGAAGTCGAGGAGGGGCTGCAGGAACATGAGGCGGTGAACATCTCGGTGGTCACCGGGATTGACGACCCCGCCCGTGGCGAGATGGTAGCCGCGATGGTCGTGCTGCACGAAGGGCGGCATGTCTCCGAAGGCGATCTCGAGGCGCACTGCAAAACAGTGATGGCAAGCTTCAAGGTCCCCCGCTTCATCCAGATCGTCGATGCATCGGACGTACCGCTGACCGACACCGGCAAGATCTCGCGCAAGCTCGCCAGGGCGTTTCTGACCGAACGCCGCGAACGGCTGTCGGCGCGCGGGAAACAACCGGCAGCCTGATCTGTCGAGGCTATGCCAGGTGCAGGAGAAAGATGATGACCAGCCCGCAGATCATCGCCAAGGGCTTCCTTTTCCCCGAATGCCCCAGATGGCGGGACGGGGCATTCTGGTTTTCGGATTGCCATGACGGCAAGGTGATCCAGCTTTCTGCTGACGGCGAACTGCTGGACTCGTTCAGCGTACCGGGCAAGCCCTCCGGGCTCGGCTGGCTTCCCGATGGCCAGATGCTGATCGTCTCGATCGGCGAGCTATGCGTGTATCGCCGCGATAGCGGGGGTGAACTTCATCGCCATGGCGACCTGTCCGCTTTTCATCGCTTCCATTCCAACGACATGGTCGTCGATCGGAACGGCAATGCTTATGTCGGCGAAGTCGGCTTCCGGATGGGAATCGACGAACCCCGCGAAACGGCGGTGGTACTGGTCCGCCCCGACGGTTCGGTCGATGCCGCCGCACAGTCGCTCTTTACCCCCAATGGTTCGGTCATCAGCGAGGACGGCAAGACGTTCATCGTGGCGGAATCCGCCGCCAACCGCCTGACCGCTTTCACGATCGCGTCGGACGGCAAGCTGATCGATCGGCGCCTGTTCGCCGAGTTCGAAAAAGCCGATATCCCCGACGGGATCTGCCTCGACGCCGAGGGCTGCGTCTGGATCGCGTCGCCCTTCACCAATTCGGTTGCGAGGGTCAGCGAGCGCGACGGGATCGTCGATCGCATCACGGTGCCCGACAATCGGGTCTATGCCTGCATGCTCGGCGGAGCGGATCGGCGCGATCTGTATATCTGCTGCGCGCCAACGCATGACACGCGGAAAACCGCCGCGTTGCGAGGCGGCGCGATCGCCCTCGCCAGGGTCGCTGTCCCCGGTTCGGGCTTCCCCTGAACTGCAGCGATTGTGAGCTGCGGTCACCTGGTTCCGCGAGATCGCCAGCCCGTCCGTGCCTTCAGTCGTAGCCGACCATCAATCGTATCTCGAAGCTCGCGCGTGGCACTACGGGCTCGGCAGGATCCGGCAATGAAAAGGCCGAATGC
>CANJRZ010000279.1 GCA_947476735.1 Sphingomonadaceae bacterium | reverse complement strand
TCCTGCATCCCGGGGACGACGTACGGGTGGAGGTGGACGATCTGGTGATTCTCGTGGTGCGCGGCAGCAAGGTTGCTGCGGGTGCGATCTTTTCGACCCATGCGAAGCCGAAGCGTGTCGGGAGAATGAAGGTCTGAGGGCTAGCGGAAGAGTTCCGCGCTTGGCGCCAGCGACGCATGGTGGGTCATGTCACAATGGAGTGGCGTGACGGTAACCCAACCGTCTGCGGCGGCCTCCATGTCGGTGTCGTGGGCGGGCGTGTGCGGCATGCCGGCAAGCCTTATCCAGTAATAATCGAAGCCGCGTGGATCAGTGCGCTGGACAATCTCGGTACCGCCATAGTCGCGCAGTCCCTGCGGCACGACGCGGATGCCGAGCACGTCATCGACGGCACGCGCCGGGAAGTTGATGTTATACAGGGTGCGCGGCGGCCACGGCGCATCAAGCAGCGGTCGAACTGCCCGTTCGCCCCAGGCCTGGGCGGCGGCGAAGCTGACGTTCTCGCCGGCTCCGGCCCTGGCATAAACCTGGCTGAGCGCAATCGACCGTATCCCGGCAAGCGCACCTTCCATCGCCGCCGAAACGGTACCCGAATATCCGACGTCCTCGCCCAGATTGGCGCCTCGGTTGACACCCGAGAGAATCAGATCGGGCGGATTGTCCTTCATGAAATAGGAGAGTGCCATCATCACGCAGTCGGTCGGCGTGCCGGCGATCGCGAAGCGCTTCTCGCCGAGCTGCTGCAGGCGCAACGGGCGGGTCAGCGTTAGCGAGCGGCCGGCGCCGGATTTTTCGCTTGTCGGGGCAATGACTGTGATGTCGTCCGACAAGGAGCGCGCGATCTGTTCGAGTACGGCAAGGCCAGGCGCATTCACGCCGTCGTCGTTGCACAGCAATATCCTCATGCCGGACGGAGCTCGGTCAGTCCGGCCATATAGGGGAGAAGTGCTTCCGGAATGCGGACCGATCCGTCGGCCTGCTGGTAATTCTCGAGCACCGCAACCAGAGTCCGACCAACCGCCAGGCCGGAACCATTGAGCGTGTGGACGAAGCGCGTTCCCTTCTGTTCGCCGGTCGGGCGGAAGCGCGCATTCATCCGGCGTGCCTGGAAGTCCCCACAGTTGGAGACACTGCTGATCTCGCGATAGCGGCCCTGACCGGGGAGCCAGACTTCGAGGTCGAACGTCTTGGTGGCGCTGAAGCCCATGTCTCCGGTGCAGAGTAACATCCGACGATAGGCGAGGCCTAGCGCCTCGAGAATCGCCTCGGCCGCTCTGGCCATTTCTTCGTGCACGTCGGCGGATTGCTCGGGCGTGGTGATCGCGACCAGTTCGACCTTGTCGAACTGGTGTTGCCGGATGAGCCCGCGGGTGTCTCGACCGGCAGCGCCCGCTTCGGAACGGAAACAGGGGGTAAGGGCGGTGAAGCGGAGCGGCAGTTCCGCTTCGGTCAGGATTTGTTCGCGGACCAGATTGGTGAGACTCACCTCGGCAGTCGGGATGAGCCAACGGCCGTCGGTGGTCTGGAACAGGTCCTCGGTAAATTTCGGTAGCTGGCCAGTGCCGAATACCGCCTCGTCACGAACCAGCAGAGGCGGGATCACCTCGGTGAACCCAGCGGCGGTCTGCCGGTCGAGCATGAAGGCTCCAAGCGCGCGCTGCAGCCTGGCAACACCACCCTTGAGTACAGCGAAGCGGGCGCCGGAGATGGCCGCCGCAGCTTCGAAATCGATGCCGAGGGGGCCACCGAAATCGGCGTGTTCCTTCGCTTGGAACGTAAAGGAAGGGAGGGTGCCCCATTGGCGCAGCTCGACATTTCCATCTTCATCGGCACCATCGGGCACGTCGTTGGCGGGAAGGTTGGGAATGGCCGCAAGTGCGGCATTAAGCGCCAGGTCAATCTCTCCGGATTCGGCCTCAAGTGCCGGCATCTTCTCCTTGAGCGTGGCGACCTCGGCCATCAAAGCCGAGGCTGTGACTTCGTCCTTTTTGGCCTTGGCCTGTCCAATCGCTTTGGACGCCTCGTTTCGGCGTGTCTGAGCGGCTTGGAGTTCGGTCGCGATCGCCCGCCGGCGTTCGTCAAGGGCGAGGAGGGATGCAGAGACGGGCGCTGCGTTGCGGCGGGAGAGCGCTTCATCGAACGCCGCCGGCTCATCGCGGATCAATCGGATATCATGCATGTTCGCCCTATGGCCTCGATGCGGGGCCCACGCAACGGGGTGAACTATAGAGCGAGCTTCGTTTTACGGCGGACGTCATCAAACAATGACGGGTCGCTTCGTTGCATGATCGGCTGGCAGGGTGGAATTCGTCGAGGCTGCAATTTGATCAGCCCGCTGAACCGGATAGGAAAGGCTGGCTGCCAAAGTCGCCGATTGCGATGGGACCGAACGGTGTCGTGATTGGCATGACGAAGACTGAGCTTGCAGCGATGGGAAGGCACCCTAAGTCACCCGCGGACTGAGCACAACTCGCCGGAGAATCACCAAGTTTTCTGTGTCCCCGGGCAGGTTCTGCGCTTGTGCCCCGGCCTCGCCCTGTCTATGAGCCGCGGCGAGCGATCCCCCCATTAACCGAAAAATCGGCGATGCGGGGCGAAGGGCAAGGCGGAGAGACGGATGGCATCGTCGCTAAGTGGTGTTTTGATAGTCGGGGACCGGTAAGTGGCGGCGGTGGATCTCGACGAAGGTTACAGGCCTGCGCCTGACGAACCATTCATGAATGATCGACAGCTTGCCTATTTCAAGGCCAAGCTCCTTGATTGGAAAGAATCGATCCTCAAGGAATCTGCCGGCACCCTTCAGCAGCTTCAGATCGATTCGCTACGCGAGCCCGATCTCACCGATCGTGCTTCGAGTGAAACTGATTGGTCGATTGAGCTGCGCACTCGGGATCGTCAGCGCAAGCTGATCTCCAAGATCGACGCCGCGCTCCGCCGGATCGAGGAGGGGGAATATGGCTATTGCGAGGTGACCGGGGAGCCGATCTCGCTGGGCCGCCTTGAAGCCAGACCTATCGCGACCATGACACTGGAAGCGCAGGAACGCCACGAGCGCAACGAGAAGGTCAGCCGCGAAGAGTAGCGCTTTCCGTTGCTCCCTCAGTCGTCGGGCGGTGGCCATGAGTCGACGATCGAGCCTGAAAATCACGCAATGATATCGGGGATTAGCAGATCTTCGAGCTGCGTAATTTCGTCCTTGAGGCGGAGTTTGCGTTTCTTAATTCGGGCGATCTGAAGCTGGTCGATCGCAGGGGCCGCAAGCAGGGCGTCGATGGCCGCTTCCAGATCGCCATGCTCCTGGCGCAGCAGTTCAATTCGACGGTGGATAACTTTGCTGTCCAACGACTCGCTCCAGGCCAGCTCTATGCCGATAATTCTAACGGCAGAGACGCGTTTTGCTCAACCCCATCGGAAGAAAAGCCGGTATTTCCAAGCTATCAGGTTCAAATGTGTTTGGGCAGCGACCCCGACATATTTTTAGGCAAGACAGCCCCCCCGAATCATGATCTACTTGTAGTCCCAGTCGGAGGGAAAGGAGACATCTTAGATGTTAAATACCCATTCGTCCGCAATGCTCGCCAGACACGCCCGGATCGAAGCAAAGATCGCGGCAGAGTTTGCGAGACCCGCTCCAGACATGCTGCTGATAAGCAAGCTAAAGAAGCAGAAACTGAAGATAAAAGAGGCGCTTTCTCGTCTCTGAGATAGAAGGATTGAGGGTCAGTCGATCCTTAACCCAGGCCGGCGAATTCTTCCGAGATCCACCAGCTTGCGGAGGTGGTCGTCGTCGTGGGCGACCACGGGTCGACGGGCCAGTTTGGGGTCGATTGGCGCGTGGAAGGTGACCCCCATGCGCTCTCCTCGCACCCAGACGATCTCGACCTGGACGCGCCCGATTCCGCGCAGTTCGATCTCCACAATCGCGCCCTTGTCATAGGCGACGGGTGCGACGGCCATCAGACCCGTCGAGGACAGGTTGCGGATGCGGATCGGCTGCGTGTCGCGCGCATAGTCGCCCGCTTCCTTGATGGTTCCCTTCAGCAGCATGCTGTCGCGCTTGCGGTTGCGGTTACCCGGCAGGCGGGCACCTTCTCCAGCGATGTCAGCCATATCGTCCCTCGGTGGCAGTAGTCGCGGCATTAGAACCCGGATTGGTTGAGGACAGGTTAAGGCCTTTGATGCGATACGGTCCCTAGAGGTCCGAAACCCAGTCGATGATCCGGCTCCACAGCGATTGGGGTGCCCTTCGGCCGACCACCATTCCCACATGACCCTCACCCAGGGCGACGCGCTTGCCGCCATGCCAGGCGCTGGCGGCGGGCGTGATGCGGTCGACGGTCGAGAGGATATTCAGCACTGGCAGCCGTAGCGTCGCGGGATCGATCGCTCTTCCACCGACATGCCAGTGGCCTTCACCGCTGAGGTTGCCCACCATGAGGTCCTCCATCAACTGGCGGCCGGCGGCGAGGGTCAGCGGCGGGCCAAGATTGGCCCAATCCTCGACGGCTACATAATTCTGGCCCTCGGGGCTGGCTGGGTCTTTGGTCGAAAACTGTTCGAACTTGGAGATTGTTCGGGCGGGATCGATCCGCCAGAAAATCTGTTGCAGGATCTCGGCGGGAAGCAGCCCGAAACTCTCTGCGATTGGCTGGCTTGCTCGCCAAAGCTCGAGCAGGTTGTTTCGCGCTTGCGAAGAGAAGCCGCCAAAATCCCAAGGTGCTGCAACAAGAATTAGTGCCTTTGGCGGGTGCAACGCGGCAGCGGCGATGCTCATGGTACCGCCAAGACAATAGCCAGCCAGCATTGCGTCACGGCCGATCAGGTCGAGTGCGGGTATAATGTAGCGCTCGACATGGCCGCAGATGGTCAGGTCGCGTTCGTCGGGAGTGGGGCTGCCCCAGTCGAGCAGGATGGGATCGAGCCCATGTATTGCCAGCCCGCGCATCATCGAATTTTCCGAGGAGAGGTCGAGAATCTCTGACCCGTTGATGAGCGAAGGAACAAACAGGATGGGCTGCCCTGCGTTGCCATATCGGCGAAGGGAAACCCGTCCGATCTGACCGACGAGCGGTGCCTCGGGCGGGCGGGGTGATCGCGGAGCCTCCTGATAGGCCTTCAGACCGGCCAGCCCGGCCCGCATCCTGGCGGGGGATTCCGCGGTTTGGTTGCGCAGCATTTGGAGGAAGAGAGGCAGCGGCCTCGGTCTGTGTTGCGGCGCGGAAAGATTTGATGCTATGTTACCGTCTGTCTCTGGCGGTAGGTGGGCTCTAATGGCGAAGGTATCGGACGGCTCTGGCACGGTCATAATCAAGAAATACGCCAATCGCCGCCTCTATAACACCGAAACCTCGAGTTACATCACGCTCGACCATCTCGCTGCGATGACGCGCGAGGGGCGGGACTTCAAGGTGATTGACGCGAAGACCGAGGAGGACATCACTCACAATGTCCTGACCCAGATCATCATGGAGGAGGAAAATCGCGGGCAGACGATGCTGCCTGTGAACTTCCTGCGCCAGCTCATTTCGCTCTATGGCGATTCTATGCAGTCGATGGTGCCGCAATATCTCGAAGCCTCGATGGACGCGTTCCGCCGGAATCAGACACAGTTCCGCCAGGCGATGGAGGGCGCTTTCGCGGGCGGCCCTTTTGCCGAGATCGCAAAGCGCAACATGGACATGTTCGAAGCTGCGGCGAGCGCATTCAAAACGAAAGGTGGGGTGGCGGCACCTGCGGCCGGACCCGAGGCCGAAACAAAGGCAAAAGCGTCTGCGGCATCGAGCTCCGAGGTTGAAGCATTGAAGGCTCAGCTCGCCGCGATGCAGGAACAAATCAACAAACTGAAGTGATGTTGGCAGGGCTCAGCCCGCCAAAGTCATCCTGAACGGATCTCGGATTCCTTTGGTTATCTAATCGTTTCGGTGTGCGGTGTAGTGGATGCTGCACCGGATCCTGCGGGATGGAAGGGGTTTTGACTCACCCCTTCGGTTTCAAGAACTTCAGCGTCATTCGGTCGCTCTCGCCGATGGCCTGATATTTGGCACGGTCGGTATCGCCGAGCCTGTAGGTTGGCGGAAGT
>CANJRZ010000278.1 GCA_947476735.1 Sphingomonadaceae bacterium | reverse complement strand
TGCGGCGGGTGCCACGATCATTGGTGTGTCCAAGGACAGCGCCGCGCGGCATCAGAAGTTCATCGGCAAATATGGACTTAAGGTCCAACTCGCCTCGGACGATGATGGCAGCATCTGCGAGGCTTATGGCACCTGGATCGAGAAGACGCTCTATGGCCGCAACTATATGGGCATCGACCGGGCGACCTTCCTGATCGGCAAGGACGGCAAGATCGCGAAGATCTGGCGCAAGGTGAAGGTCAAGGGCCACGCCGACGAGGTGCTGGCGGCGGCGAAGGGATTTTAAGGCGCATCGCCCCATCCGCCGGTACCGGCCTGCAAATGGGGGATTCGCGCGTTCTCACATGCAGGCGCAACTGAGCGGTCTGGGCCCGACTCATATTCGCCCTTGACTAATATAAGGCGGTTGCCTCATATTTTTGCCTCGGACACGGAGGCAGGCAAACCCATTGCGCACGAGACAGGATCCCCGTCGCGAAACGACTCGGGTAGCACTGATCGAAGCAGCCGAAGCCTTGTTTGCCCGCTTCGGCGTCGATGTCGTGTCGACCCGGCAGTTGGGTGCTGCCATCGGTTCGCAGAATACTAACGTCGTTTCCTATCACTTCGGCAGCAAAGACGCGTTGGTCGAGGCAGTGTATCGCTATCGCTTGCCGCAGATCGACCGCCGGCGCGGCGAATTGCTTCGCGAAGCAGAAGATAGCGGGCAGAGCGGCAATCTCGACCGCATTCTCCATGCATTTGCGCTTCCGCTGTTCGAGCAGACGGATGCCGACGGGCAGCACTCCTATGCCCGGTTCGTGGCGGCAATCGAGCGATCCGGCATGATTGCCACGCGGGGAGAAGTTGCCGGCGATTTTCCAGAGACAGCCAAACTTATCCGGCGAATCGTCGAGCACCTCGAAGTCTCGGTTGCCGAGGCGCACACACGTATCCGCCTGGCGATGGCGCTGATCGTGGCATCCTTGCACATGGCCGACGTCGAGACCGAAAAGCGCGGCTCCGACGCATCGGAGTTGTTTGAAATCGCCTTGGCTATGGCCACCGCGGGACTGAAAGCAACTGTGGCGACCGAGACCACATATTGAGGATTCGAGCATGAAACTTCGCCTGCTTTTCACCTCCTGCCTCGGCCTTGTTATCTGCGCTCCCTCGCTTGCGCAGGATCGAACGGTGCTTCCGATCGCGCCCCAGCCGTTCAACGGCACCATCACCGAGAACATCCTCGATGCGAAACTGCCGACTCTGAATCCAGTCCGCGCGCCGCAAGGCGCCCCCAACATTCTGCTGTTCATGTCCGACGATGTCGGCTTTGCCATGTCGAGCGCATTCGGTGGCCCCGTGCCTACGCCGAATTTCGATCGGCTGGCGGCAAATGGACAGCGTTACAACCGCTTTCACACAACCGGCATCTGCTCGCCCACCCGCGCAGCTCTCCTCACCGGCCGCAACCATCACAATGTCGGCGTCGGCCATCTCAGCGACACGCCAACCGGTTTTCCCGGCTACACCGGCGGCATCTCGCCCGAAGCCGCAACCCTGGCCCAGATACTGAGGCTGAACGGCTACAGTACCGCGATGGTTGGCAAACACCACAATCTCCCAAGCGGCGAGGACAGCGCGGCCGGCCCGTTCGATCATTGGCCGACCGGGCTTGGTTTCGAGTATTTTTTCGGGATCGTCGCCGGCGATTCCGACCAGTTCAATCCAAATCTTTACCGCGGCACCAACCGGGTCGATCCCGCCGAAGGCGGGGGCAGGATGCTTGAGCGGAGACTGGCCGACGACATCATAAAGTGGGTTCACAACCAAAAGGCTGCGGCGCCGGACAAACCGTTCTTCATCTACTATGCTCCCGGCTCGACTCATGCCCCGCACCAGGCACCGGCGGACCTCATCGCCCGTTTCCATGGCCGGTTCGATCAAGGCTGGGACCGGATGCGCGAAGAGACGTTTCGGCGTCAGATTAGTGGCGGTATCATACCGAGAGGCACGAAGCTCACCCCTCGTCCGGCTGAAATCCCGGCGTGGGAGTCCCTCACTCCGGAACAAAAGGCCTTCGCTGCCCGCTCAATGGAAGTCGCGGCGGCACAGCTGGCCTACCAGGATGAACAGTTCGGCCGCGTAATTGCCGAACTCGACAGGATGGGACAACTCGACAATCTGTTTGCACTCGTCATCCAGGGCGACAACGGAGCCAGCGGCGAAGCAGGCCCGGAAGGTACGATCAACGAACTCCAGCATATCAATGGCCTGAAGGAGGAACCGGGCTGGCTTGCCGCGAATATCGATCGTCTTGGCGGACCGATGACCTACCAGAACTATCCTGTCGGCTGGGCCTGGGCGATGAATACACCGCTGCGGTGGGTCAAGCAGAATCCTTCGATGCTTGGCGCCATCCGAAACGGGCTGATCGTCAGTTGGCCCGGCAAAGTCGCGCAGGCGGGCGCCATCTGCTCGGAATTCGGGCATGTCGTAGACGTCGCCCCCACCATATACCAAGCTGTCGGGATACCGGCGCCGCAGGTGGTGAACGGCGTGAGGCAGAAACCTATCGATGGGGAGAGCCTCCTGCCCAGCCTGTCGAACTGCGCACCGGACCGGCCCCGCACGCAGTATTTCGAGCTGACGGGCATGCGGGGATTGTATCACAATGGCTGGTTCGCCTCGCGTGACACCGGTCGCGTACCGTGGGAAAAGGTGGCGCCAGGCGGTCCACGCGACATGGGAGCATGGCAGCTCTACGATCTACGGCACGACTTTTCGCAATCGATGAATGTCAGCGCCCGTCACGGCGCGCTGACGCAGGAACTGGCCAGCATCTGGCAGCGCGAAGCCGAACGTAACAGCGTGTTCCCCTTAGAGACGCGCTTCGCCATGGCCCGCACCATGCCGCGCCCCGAGCAGCGCAAGCGGTATGATTTCTGGGGCAAGGACATCAGTATCACTGCTCTGCGCAATCCCGTCTGGGCAGGCCGTTCTTATACGCTTGAAGCGGATCTGGCGCTCGACAAGCCCGATGCTTCGGGCGTCATCATGGCGGTGGGCAGCCGCTTTGCCGGCTTCTCGCTGTTTCTCGATCAGGGCCGCCCTGCATTTGTCTATGCCCGCTCGACCAATCCGGCCCACATATACCGCATCGCCGCGAACCAGCCCCTGCCGGCCGGACAAGCCAGATTATATTTGCGTTTCGACGCTGAAGGGCCCGGCAAAGCGGGGCGCGTGACAATCCGGCAAGGCGACATCGTGCTGGCGGAGGGAGGGATATCCGAGACCTTCCTCAGCCCGTCCGGCCTGACGGAAACGCTCGACATCGGCCGAGACATCGGCGTTACCGTGACCGACTATCAGACGTCCCACGGCGCTCTCGATGGGGATGTACGGCACGTCTCGATTACCTTCGATCGATAGGTTCAGGGTCAACCCACATGATTTCCGGACCGCCTGACATGATGTTCGTCCCCGGCGGCATATTCGCGATGGGGTCCGAAAGCTTCTATCCCGAAGAGGCCCCGGTTCGGCGGGTCAGCGTGGATCCCTTCTGGCTGGACGCGACGCCCGTCACAAATGCCCAGTTCGCCAAGTTCGTCGCGGAAACCGGATATGTTACCTTTGCCGAGATAGCGCCCGACCCAGGAACCTATCCGGGGATGCTGCCCGAGCTCGCACAACCGGGCTCACTGGTGTTCGCACCAACGCCAGGGCCTGTCGACTTCGCCCAAGCCAGCTGGTGGCACTATGGTATCGGGGCAAGCTGGCGTGCGCCGCTCGGACCGGGCAGCACTATCGAAGGGCTCGACGATCATCCGGTCGTGCACATCGCTTTCAGTGATGCCGAAGCCTATGCGCATTGGGCGTCAAAAGAATTGCCCACTGAAGCGGAATGGGAGTTTGCCGCACGCGGCGGACTGGGAGGCGCCGAATATGCCTGGGGCGATGAACTGGCCCCCGACGGCCGGATGCTCGCCAATTACTGGCAAGGCAACTTCCCCTACGAAAACACTCGCGAAGACGGTTTCCTGCGGACCTCACCCGTGACCAACTACCCGGCCAACGCCTACGGCCTTCACGACATGATCGGCAATATTTGGGAATGGACGCAGGACTGGTTTGCACCAAATTTGGCGAATCGAAAAGCCCGGGGTTCTTGCTGCATTCCCGCCAATCCGCGCGGCGGAAGCCGAGGCGGCAGCATCGACAAGCGCGATCCTTCACGTATACCGCGCAAGGTTCTGAAGGGTGGATCACACCTCTGTGCTGAAAATTATTGTCGCCGATATCGACCAGCGGCGCGCTATGCTCAGCCGGTGGATACAACAACCTGCCACATAGGCTTTCGCTGCATTGCCAGGGTACCCTGATCTGATCCGCAGGAGGTGCTTGCGGCGGCCAAGGGACTTTGACGTTTAACGTTCCAGATACTCGCTGAACGCCGCGACCACCTCACCGTAGAGCTTGCGTTTGAAAGGCACGATCATGTCGACCAGCTCGCTCGCATCCGCCCATTTCCATGCGCGGAACTCGGGATGCTGCGTATCCAGATCAATGTCCGTATCGGCGCCGAGGAAGCGTGCGACGAACCAGTGCTGAGCCTGGCCGCGATATTTACCGCCCCACATCCTGCCCTGCAGCTCGGGCGGCAGATCATAGAGCAGCGTGTCGGGGGCCCGGCCCAATATCTCGACGAGGTGTGGCGGGATGCCTGTCTCCTCCTCGAGCTCGCGTAGCGCGCCGGCCTCCGGGTCCTCGCCCGGGTCGAGTCCACCTTGCGGCATCTGCCAGGCGTCGAGTGCGTTATCGATCCGCTGCGCGACGAACACCCTGTTCTCGGAATTGAGCAGCATGACGGCAGCGGCCGGGCGATAGGGCAATGGCTTCTTCATGGCCGATACTCGCTGATCACCATACGGAATGCGGCGAGGCATCCCTGGAGATCCTGCTCCGACGAAGGGATACCCCGGCGCAAGGTCAGCCAGCCATGGATATTTCCCTTGGCCTCGCGATAGGACACCGGAACGCCGGCCTCGATACAGGCCATTGCATATGCGCGGCCCTGATCGAGCAGCGGATCCAGCGTCGCGGTAATCACAAGCGCGGGCGGCATGCCGCGCTGGTCACCAAGTGCGGGCGATGCGCGCCAATGGGTAAAATCGGGATTATAATGCTCGTTGAACCAGCGCAGCTTGTCGAGCGTGAGCATATAACCCTCGCCCAGCCGCTCGGTGGAGGGATAGCGTTTACGCAGATCGACCGCCGGGTAGATCGGCCAGATCGCGATCACCGGCAGCGCCGCCGGATGATTACGTAATGCCATCGCCGTCACGATCGAAAGAGTACCGCCCGCGCTGTCGCCGGCGAAGGCGAGCGCGTTAAAACGCCGGCCAAACAGCATCCCCTGCTCGGCTACCGAGCGGGCTGCTGCCTCGCAATCGTCGGGCGCCGCCGGCCAGCCATGTTCGGGCGCGAGGCGATAATCGACCGAGAGCAGCGGCAGATCGAGACCAATCGCGATGTCGGTGCAGGCCGCATCATACAGGTTGAGGTCGCCCATCACGAAACCACCGCCATGGAAAAAGACGATCAGCGGCCCCTCTTCTCGCGTCTCGCGCGGGTCATAGAATCGCGCCGGGATCGAACGACCGTCGGGAGCGGAAATGTAGAGGTCCTCCCGGGTCGCTATCGGTGAGCCAGGCACATCGGCGAAAGTCGCAAGCATCGTCGCCATCTTCCGCGCACTGGGCGGATCGACCTCGTGGATATCCGGCCCGCTGCCAGCGGCGAGAGTATCGAGGAAGGCGCGGACGTCGGGGCGGACAAATTCCTGGTTCATGGCTTTCCTTGGGAAAATCGGCGTAAGGAGGCAAGATGCTACGGCTCGTACATCACCCATATTATGTTTCGCCGACAGCGCCAGGCAGCCGTTTCGCCTTCGACAAATATGGACTGGTGATGGCAGCTCTCGGAGAAACCGGCGTTCCCCATGAACTGTTCCGTCCCGAACCGATGCCGCGGACATGGGTCGAGGCGGTGCATCATCCGGCCTATGTCGCGGAGGTCGCCGCCGGCAACGTCCCGGCGGAAAAG
>CANJRZ010000277.1 GCA_947476735.1 Sphingomonadaceae bacterium | reverse complement strand
GAATGGATCAGATCAACCTGCGGGAATTGATCGACGGCGATCCCTTGACCCAGAGCTCCATCACCCAGGTGATCGACAAGGGGTCGGGCGTGACCGTCACCTGGCGGGGCATCGCCTTCCTCTATGGAGATGCCACCGAAGAGTTTGGTTATGTGGACCGGCTTATCCGGGGCATGGTGTTCTCGATCACGCAGCTGTCGGGCGACAGCCCGCTCCTCTCCGTCACCGGTCTGGCGTTCATGCTGACGAAGCAATTCTCGCAGGATGTCAGGGCGCCGAGCAGTTCGGTTGCGCTCGGCAAGCTCTTCGCCGACAACGACACGATGCAGGGAACGGCGTTCGTCGATTCCCTGAACGGCTATGCGGGACATGATAATCTGCTGGGTGGCGACGGCGCCGATACGCTGATGGGGGGCGCCGGCAACGACCATCTCTATGGCCAGTCGCCTACGGGCGGAACCGATGGCGGCGACTCTATCGCGGGTGAAGACGGCGACGACTATCTTCAGGGTAATGCCGGCAACGATACGCTCGACGGAGGGAACGGCGCGGATCGAATCCAGGGTGGTCAGGGCGATGACAATCTCCGAGGGGTTGCCGGCAATGATGTGATCAACGGTAATCTCGGCAACGACACACTCGATGGCGGTGACGGCAATGATTCGCTGCGAGGTGGGCAGGGCAGTGATTCGCTTACGGCCGGCGCGGGTACGGATACATTGAGCGGTGACCTCGGCACCGACAATCTGCGTGGCGGTGCAGGCGCCGATATCTTCCAGTTCACCGGCGATTCGGCCCGACTGGAGGGGAGTGCCACCGATGTGATCGCCGACTTCTCCAACGGATCTGACAAGATTGACCTGAGCTTCACGGTTGCCGCGGTGGTCGCTGGTGACCGGCAGTCGAGTTTTTCCCTGGCCCTGACGTTGGCACAGCAACTGATGAACGATCGGGCCGGCGATCAGGAAGTGGCGGCGGTTGCGGTCGGCGGTGACACCTATGCCTTTTTCGCGAGCAACGGCGGTGGCGCGATCGATTCGGCGGTACGGCTGAGCAGCTTCTCCGCATCATCGGTGGATGTTAGCGATTTTATCTGATTCCGTGGGGAGTTGAATGGGGGCTAGCGCACCGTCCATGCCTCCAGGTCGGTTGAACCAAGCGGCACGAACATCAACAGGACGGGACCTTCCGGCACGCGGGTCGAGTGGCCGATTCCGTCATGATCGCTGGCGATGAAGAACTCGCCGGCGCCCCACGACTTGACCTGCTTGTCGCCGGTCGTCTCGACCTCGATCCGACCGGACAGCACGATGACGAACTGTGGTTCGGGCGCCGGATGTGGCGCCTGCACGAGGCCGCCGGGCAGTTGGAGGAGCCTCACATTCGGGCTTGAGAAGCTGTCCGAGAGGCGGGCGTTGCCGCCATCCTCGGTGGTGACGATCTGCGCCCAGGCAATGCGCGCGCGGACGAACTCCGACAAGCCGTCGGAGCGGGACCGGAACCGGTCGACCTCGATATAATTCTTGTCGCTCGCGTTAGTCATTCGAACAGCATTACCTGAATGTCGCGCGGCCCCTTGAAGGGTGTGCGGCCATGGCCGGTGAGCTTGTTGTCGAGCAACATCACGTCGCCCGCCTGCCACTCGAACTCCACCTTGCGCAACTCCATCTCTTCATGGATCGCCATGAAATCGTCGTCGGTGAAGGGTGAGCCGTCACCGAAGCTCAGGAAATAGGGCCGCTGCGTGTGGGTCCCGTAGGCCGACGCCATCATCTCGATAAACGCGTCGCCGACCATTAGGCGATGCGGGGTCTGGGCGTAAAGCTGGTTGAACGACAGCAGTTCGCCGGTCGCCGGATGGGTGACGGTGGCCTCCATCCGCGTCCAATATTTGAGGCTGCCGTCATCGAGCCATTGATAGGTGATGTTGCGTTCTTCCAGCTGCGCTGAAATCAGCTCCCGGTCCTCGGTGTCGAACCAATATTGCCAGCTCGGATGGCCGAAGCGCGGCTCCGCCCGCCAGTCGTCCCTGTCGGCTTCGTTGCGGAAATGGCGGCCGTAGACAGCGCCATGATCGAGCTTGCGCCGCAGTGTGTCGGGCAACGCCTCCAGCAGGCGGCGCATATCGCCGATGACCGTCTGGCCACCTTCGTCGGCCGGCTGGTGGCAATAGAAGGCAATAAGCCGCGGGTTGTGCGGCAGGTAGGACATCTCCTGGTGGAGGAAGATCGTGTAGGTCTCGGGCGTGCGCGTTGATTCCATGACCTTGCCCTTGATCGCCTTGCGATCGGTTATGCCGGCCACATAGCCCTTGGAGAAGGGCGTGAAGGGCTCCATCATCCCGGCGAAGGCGTCGGGGCCCTTCACCGGGAAGCCACGCCAGACGATGCCGCCGAAGGCCAGCAGCGCGTCCTCGATCGCCGCCTTCTTCTCGGCCATCCAGCCCGCCACGGCCAGGCTATCCTTCCGCAGCGCGGGATCGGCGGGTTCGATCCACAATGGTGGCCGGCCGGAGAATGGCTCGGACAGGTGAACCGTCTCGCCGAAGGCGGCGCGCGCGCGTTCGAGGCGGTCGGAGCCGGCCTCTTCGGCCGGCCGAGCCGATCCTGCGACCTTGGAATGCGTGTTCATCTCGCCTCACCTTTTTCAAGCCGGCGCGATATGGGCGCTCTGTCTTGAATCACTTGATATCAGCAAGGCGGCTTTCATTCCACCGCACTCGATGCTTTGGTGGGCAACGTTAAGGCAGTAATGCTCTTCTTGTCTCGATCTGGGGGGTTCAAGGGAAATGACGTGCAGGATCTCCGGCGATGGGGCCGGGCAATGAAAAACGCCATCGCCCGTGCGACCGCACTCATGGTTCGTCCTCTGCTCCGTGGCGGGGCGCCGCGCCGTCTGCGGGCGCGCCTGCATCGCGAGATCTGGCGTTGGATCAACTGGCGCGGGCTCGAATTCGTAGCGAGGACCGAAGCCGGCGCCCGGATGCGGTTGAACAGCTGCGACCTGATCCAGCAGTATATTTTCTGGTTCGGGGTGTGGGAGCCGAACCTGACGGCCTTTCTCAACCGCATCCTTCGCCCGGGCGACACCTTCGTCGATGTCGGCGCCAATATCGGCTATTTCACCTTGCTGGCCGCCCGCCGTGTCGGGCCGACTGGGCATGTGGTGGCGATTGATGCCGCCCCCCCGATCTTCGGTCTGCTGCAGGCCAATCTGGCGATGAACGAAACCGCCATGGTTCGTGCGGTCAATGCGGCTGTGACAGGCGAAACGGGTGATGTCACGATCACCATGGGCCCCGATGACAATATTGGCCAGACGTCGCTCGGCGGTGGCACCGGCAAGGCTTACAGGGTCGTCGGCGAGCCACTGACGAGCTTGCTCACACCGGACGAACTTGCAGCGGCGAGGGCCTTCAAAATTGATGTAGAAGGCGCTGAGGCCCCGGTGTTGAACGATCTCGCCACGCATGTCGATCGATTGCGCCACGACGTCGCCATCATCGTCGAGATCAGCCCGGCCGCCTTCCAGGCCAGCGGCCTGGACTTGCAGGCGGTGTTGGACCGCTTCACCAGCCGCGGCTTTGTCCCGTACCGCCTGGCGAACAGTTACGGCGTTCAGGAGTATATCGATCGTGATCATGGCCGGCCGCCGGAGCGGATCGAAACCTGGCCGGCCGAGCAATTCGACCTGTTGCTGGTTCGCGGAATGGATTTGTGAACGCATCCAAGGCGCCTTGGCGATGAGGCCAAATCCTTAGGATGCATGAGATGGTGGAGCCGAGGGGGATCGAACCCCTGACCTCTGCAATGCCATTGCAGCGCTCTCCCAGCTGAGCTACGGCCCCGTTCCATCGTCGCCGCACGCCGGTTGGGCCCGGCGGCGGAGCGCGCCCTTTATGTCAGCTTGAGGGGCTTGCCAAGAGCCCTTTTAGCATCAGGTGCGGCTTTTGCGCGGTGGAGCCGGAACGCAACTCTTGTCGCGCACCGGCTGTCCATCCTAGTTTTCGTCGTCGTCGTCGGTGGTGTTCAGGCCGATATCGTCGTCGCCACCCAAATCGACATCGTCGTCGGGATTGGCCTCGGCCTCCTCGTCGATGTCCAGATCGTCATCAGCCAGATCGTTGTCGACGACCTCGGCCTCGACTTCCTTCTTGGGCGCGTCGAACGGCATCGGCTGCTTCGACTTAAGGACGGGATCGGGCTCCCACGCTGCGCCGCATTCGATGCAGGTGACGGGATCGTCCTTTTCGAGATCGTAAAAGCGGGTGCCGCATTTCGGGCAGGCCCGCTTGGTGCCCCATTCAGGTTTCACCACGGTACAGAAACTCCAGTCGAGAAATGAGAAATCACTAACCGCCGCCCGAGTCAGCGGACAGCTGGAACGCCGCGCGCCTTGCCATAGCGGAACGCCGCTGTCAAAAGCCGCCGCTTATGCATGGCCATACCCCTCGACCCGCCAGCTTTACTGCGCCAGGCCCGCTCGTCGGCACCGTAGGCATTCCCGGCGATAAGTCGATCTCGCATCGCGCGCTGATGCTGTCGGCGCTCGCGGTCGGCGAAAGCACGGTCGAAGGGCTGCTGACGGGTGAGGATGTGCTTGCCACAGCCGCTGCGATGCGGGCGATGGGAGCCCATATCAAACGCAGCGACAACGGTGTCTGGCGGATCCATGGCGTCGGCGTGGGCGGATTGCTTCAGCCCGAGCAGGCTTTGGACATGGGCAATTCGGGTACCTCGACCCGATTGCTGATGGGGCTCGTTGCTACTCATCCGATCACCGCGACCTTCACCGGCGACGCTTCGCTGTCGAAGCGGCCGATGAACCGGGTGATCGAACCTCTCTCGCTGATGGGCGCCGACTTTACCGCGAGTCCCGGTGGCCGGCTGCCGCTGATGCTGCGCGGCCTCTGTCCGGCTGTGCCGATCGAATATCGCCTCCCGGTTGCATCGGCGCAGGTGAAGTCAGCGGTGCTGCTGGCCGGGCTCAATACTCCGGGCATCACCAGGGTGATCGAACCGGTCCCCACGCGCGACCACAGCGAGCGAATGCTGAGGGGTTTCGGGGCAGAACTGGACGTCGAATTCGACGGTGCCACGCGGATCATCTCGATCCGGGGCGAGGCGGAGCTCCGTCCGCAGCAAATCGTCGTTCCCGGCGACCCTTCCTCAGCGGCCTTTCCTGTCGTCGCGGCGCTGCTGGTGCCGGGCTCCGAGGTAACCGTCACCAATGTCGGCATCAACCCCACCCGCGCAGCGCTGTTCGACGTGCTCAGGATGATGGGCGGCGACATCAGCTTCGCCAATCTTCGCGAGGTGGGTGGCGAACCGGTCGCTGACATCGTCGTGCGTCATTCGGTGCTCAGGGGAATCGAGACGCCGGTCGAGACGGTCGCCGCCATGGTTGACGAATATCCCATCCTGTTCGTGGCGGCCGCGCTCGCGGAAGGGCGGACGGTGGCGCGCGGGCTGGAAGAGCTGCGCGTCAAGGAATCGGACCGGATCGCCGTGATGGCGGAAGGGTTGCGGGCGATCGGAGCGCGGGTCGAGGAGCTTGAGGACGGGCTGATCATCGACGGTACCGGCGGCGATAAGCTGGCCGGGGGGGCAACCATCGCTGCGCGGCTCGATCATCGCATCGCGATGAGTTTCGCGGTGGCTGGCCTCGTCTCCAGGGACAGCGTGACAATCGACGATATGAGCCCGGTCGCCACCAGCTTCCCTGGCTTTATTGCCCTTATGACGGGCCTGGGAGCGCAAGTCGCATGATCATCGCGGTCGACGGACCCGCTGCCTCGGGCAAGGGCACCATCGCCAAGGCGCTTGCGCGCCATTATGGGTTGCCGCACCTCGATACGGGGCTGCTCTACCGCGCGGTCGGTATCGAGGTGCTGCGATCTGGCGGTGATCCCGACGATGTCGCCGATGCCCTGCACGCCTGCCATTTCGCCGATTCGCTGCTTTCCGATCCACAGCTCAAGACTGAAACGGCTGGCACTGCGGCATCGCATATATCGGTCCATCCGCAGGTGCGCGAGGCACTGCTCGAGCGGCAGCGCGCTTTTGCCGCCCAACCCGGCGGAGCCGT
>CANJRZ010000276.1 GCA_947476735.1 Sphingomonadaceae bacterium | reverse complement strand
TGCTCGGGCGCTACCCCGATTTCAAGAGTTAGGGAGGAGAAACGGATGCGCTTCGTGCTGATCCATGGCGGCTTCCATGGCGAATGGTGCTGGCACAAGGTGATCGTTGAACTGGAGAAGCTTGGACACAAGGCGATCGCGATCGATCTTCCCGGCCATGGTGCGCGGCGGGACGAGAGCTCGCTTCTCCACGAACGCGGGGGGGCAATCGTCGAGGCGATGCAGCCCGGCGACGTGCTCGTCGGCCATTCGGGCGGCGGTTATGACATCACTGTCGCGGCAGACATGGCGCCCGACAAGGTGGGCCATCTCGTCTATCTGGCCGCCGGCGTGCCGATCGAGGGGCAGCCGCTGTATATTGCCTCGGGTGGCGCTTCGCAGGCCGAACCGGATGGAGACGAGGGGATCGATAAGCTCAACGAGACGATCCCTCCAAGCGCGCTCCGGACGACCGAGCTGGGTCGTCTCGAATGGGTCGATTATGAAGTCGCGCGCGGGCTGTTCTACCATGACGTCAGCGACGAGGATGTCGCCTATGCTTCGGCGAGGCTGTCGCCTGCGCCGCCGGAGTTCCTGATGGACCCGATCCGCCTGTCACGTTTCTGGAAGGCCGATCTGCCGCGCAGCTATATCATCTGCCTCGATGACCGCGCCTTGCCCTATGCGACGGCGATGAGCCATGCCGGGCGACTGGGCGTGCAGCCATTCTACATTGGCGGGTCGCACTCGCCCTTCTTCACCCGGCCCGCCGAACTGGCGGATATGCTCGTTCGAGCCGCACAGAGTAAGCCGGTTGCAGCGATGAGGCCCAAGCCATGAGTGGAATATTGCAGGGAAAGACGGCGCTGGTGACCGGCGGCGCGCGCGGCATAGGCGGTGGCATTTCGGAAAGGCTGGCGGCTTCGGGCGCGCTGGTGGCGATCAATTATGCGGGCAAGGACGAGGCCGCGCGTGAAACGCTGGCGCGGATCGAAGCGGCGGGCGGGCGTGCCTTCCTGCTGCAGGGGCGACTGGGGACGCGCGACGCCGCTTTTGACCTGGCCGCTAAGGTCGCGGCCGAATTCGTTGCGCGGACGGGCGAGAAGGGGCTCGATATCCTCGTCAATAATGTCGGCGGAGGACCGTCTGCGACGGTCGAGAGCGCAACCCAAGAAAGCTGGGACCGGACCATCCCCAACAATATGGGCTCGACCTTCTGGATGACCCAGGCGGTGCTGCCGATGCTCCGCGACGGCGGGCGGATCATCAACATCTCCTCGGCGGCGTCGCGCCTCGCGCTCGAGGACTGGGTACTCTATTCGATGGCGAAGGCCGGGGTCGACAATTTCACACGCTCTACGGCGAAGTTCCTCGGCCCGCGCGGGATCACCGTGAACTCAGTCGTCCCCGGGCTGATCGCGACGCAGGGCGCGGTTTACACGCTCAGCAATGATGAGCGGACCACGGCGATGGCCGCGCAGACCGCGATGGGGAAGGCGTTCGGCGAGGTCGAGGACGTCGCGGGCGTGGTGCATGCCCTCGCCAGCCCGGCGATGGGCTGGGTGACGGGTCAGGCGATCGAGGTGAGCGGCGGCTTCAAGCTGTAGCCGGTTTACTCCGAGATGATCGGCTGCATTCCGCGAACATCGTCGAGCAGCCGCTCGATCGCCGCATTTTCGCGGCTCGAGCCGGACGGATAGATCGACCAGTTGCAATGCGGGTGGGTCGCAAGGTCGTGGAGCCGGATCTTTCCCATCGCCGATCGCCAGCGACGACGCTCGCCGCCATGCTGGCGCATCAGTCTGGTCAGCAACATATCCTGGAGTTGGTGTGCGTTCATGCTGTGCAGGGCCGGCGCTAGGCCAGCCCTTCCTCCTTGAGAGCCTTTTGCACCGAAGGCCGCGCGCCAATCCGTTCCTTATAGGCCTTGAGCGCGGGCCACTGCTCAAGATCGAGTCCGAAATAGCTTATCCAGACGATGAGCAGGAAGGCATATGCGTCCAGAATCGTAAAGCTGTCGCCGGAGACGAACTCCTTGCCGGTCAGAAGCTGCTCAAGCAGGTCATATTTTGCCTTGCCGACAGCCAGCAGGGCGGGCTTCGCTTCATCAGGAAGGCCGGGCGCGAAGAGCGGTGCGAAGCTCTTGTGTACTTCGGTGGTCATGAAATTGAGGGTTTCGAGGAAATGCCATTTGGCCATGCCACTCGATGGCATCGGCAATGCCGTCGGGTTCTGCTCGGCGATATATTGGAGGATCACCGCAAGTTCGGTCAGGATCTCGCCGTCGATCTCGGCCGCGGGTACCGCTCCCTTGGGGTTGATCGCGTAATAGTCCTTGCCGCCTGCGGTCCGGCCATCGGCGCCGAAGGAGACGAGCTCAAGGGTCAGGGGGAGCCCGGCCTCAAGCGCGGCGATATGAGCGGCCAGCGAGCAGGCGCCTGGTAGATAATAGAGCTTCATCGGTCTCTCCCTGGATTCGAACCTTCGGGCTGAACCTAGCGCAAAGCCGTCGCGAGGGAAAAGCGCCGTTGCCTTGTTCATTCGCAGACAAATTCATGTGGATATTTTTAGAGAGCGGGATTTTCGAGGCTGTATTTAAGCGCTTTGTGCTATCCGATCCTCGGTTGGCGCGACGAACGGGCATTTTTGTTGTGCAAAGGGCGCTTCCATTCAGAATCGGAGCCGACGGGGAAATCATCGATGGTCAGTACTCGCAAAAATAATACCCGGGAAAAGATCAAGGATGTCGCTCAGCAGCTTATTGCGGAGCATGGCGTCGACGGGATTTCGATCCGTGACATCATCATCGCCGCAGGCCAGCGCAACATGGCCTCGCTCTATTATTATTTCCGTAGCAAGGAAGAGCTGATTAAAGAGCTGGTCTATGATGCCAACCATATCATGGAAGGCACGCGGACCGATTATCTCGCCAAGCTCGAGGAAATAGGTGAACCGCTCACTGTTCGGCAGATCGTCCATGTGATCTTGTCAGGTGGCGCCAAGCTCGATCCGAGCCAGGGCGGGCGTAACGCCACGATCATGCGCTTCTTCGGCGCGGTAACGCAGACCCATCGTCACCTGTTCGAGGAGGCGATCGGCGGACAGATCAGCCCGACCTCGCTCAAATGCATGGAGCTTCTGCGCCAGCAACTGCCGCACATCCCGCCGGCGATCGTCAACCAGCGGCTGATGTTCCTCTGGTTCTCGCAGACCAGCGTGCTGATCGCGCGTGAGGAAGGGCTCGCCGCAGGCGGTACGCAGCGCGAATATTGGAGCCAGCCCGGCACCTATCTGAACATCCTCGATTTCATGTGCGGCGCGCTGACGGCTCCGGTGACCCAGACCGAGCTGCTCGGCAACGGCGGCGATGACCTGCCGATGATCCGCTACTTCATCACTGGCTCGGCCGAGCCCAGCAATCCGCCGGGGAGCGAGCGCTGTCGAAGTCGATGTAGCAGCGGTGCCTAAGAAGCGGGCAGGGGCGCGGAAATAAGCCGTTCCACAACCGTCTCCGGCGGAGGCCAAAATCTCGGGCGTCTTCTGCCGTTAACTGCGCTCCTTACCCCCTGAGATCCCGGCCTCCGCCGGGATGACGGCAAGACATTCCGGTGCCCGCGCCTCGACTTCCGCCATCGCCTTTTCATCCATCGCGATGTCGTCGGGCCAGATCCCTTCGGAGCCGATCACCGGCTCGATCCGTAACCCGGGCAGCCCGGCTCGGCGAGCTCGGGCTCCATGGCGTCAGGTCTGGCTGGCAGGCAGATCTACGACGAGGCCATCGAGATTCTCGGTCAGCAGGATCTGGCAGGACAGGCGCGATTCATCGCGCAGGTCGAGCGCGAATTCGAGCATCGCGTCTTCCATGTCTTCCTTGGGCGGGATCTTGTCCATCCACTCGGGCGCGATGAACACATGGCAGGTCGCGCAGGAACAGGCGCCGCCGCAATCGGCCTCGATACCCGAAACCCCGTTCTTGAGCGCCGCTTCCATCAGCGAGACGCCGGGGGCTACGTCGATGACCTGTTCACCACCCTTGCTGTCGACGAAAGTAATCTTCATTCCTGATAGGTCCTGATGTCTAAGGTTACGCGGCGATCTAACCCGTAACGGCCGGATCGCCAACTGCCGTTTGGGGGGTCAGGCGGCGCGTTGCTCGAGCCCGTAGAGTTTGACGACATTGTTGTAGACGATGTTGTCGACATCGGCGGCCGGCATGATGTCGGTCAGCGTGTCCTTGATTACCGTGCGCGAGTTTGGCCAGGTCGAATCGAGATGGGGGAAATCATTGCCCCACATGATCGCCTCGGAACCCATCAGCTTGCGCACCGTGTCGATGCCCGGGCCTTCGAACTGGAAGGTCGAGAAGAAGTGCTTCCGGATAAGGTCGGACGGCTTGCGGACCTTGTCGAGCTTGGCATGGGCGAAGAGATGCTCGGCGAAATGGTCCATCCGGTAGGCATAATGCGGCAGCCAGGAGACGTCATTTTCGACCGAAACGATCCTCAGGCCGGGAAAACGATCGAACACACCGGTGAAGATCATGTCGGTCAGCACCCGCTGGATCAGATAGTGCACCCCGGCATAGAGCTGCGGCCAGTCGGCGGGCTTGGGATTGATGCCCTGGCGGCTGGTGCCTGCGTGCATCGACACGACGAGGCCGGTCTCGACGATCGCCGACCAGACCGGATCGAGCCTTGTATCGCCATAGCTCTCGCCCTCCTTGAGGACGACCGGCAGCATCACGCCCTTCATGCCGAGCTTCGCGATCCGCTCGATCTCCCTGACCGCAGCGGGAACGTCGTCGGTTACGCAGGCGCCGACGCCGATCAGCCGCTTCTTGTCATAGGAAATGAACTCGGCGGCATAATCGTTGAACACCCGCATGCAGGCCATCGCCAGATCGCTGTCCTTGATGTTCATCGCGATCATGCCGAACGAGGTGTAGAGTATCTCGGCCATCATGCCGTCGCGGTCCTGGCCCTTGATCCGGCCCTCGGGACTCCAGCATTCGTCGGGAACTGCGTCCCAACCCATTCTGTCGAGTTCCACGCGTTCCTCGACACCGCCGCGACCGGCCGCGCACCAGCCGGTGATCGACTGGGGCTGCATGTCCTCTCCGGTGATCATCACCAGCCCGTCATCGTCGGTGTAGCATTGCGGGCCGCGATCGCGGAAACGCTTGTCGAGGCGCTCCTGCCAAAGGGTGGCGGGTTCGAGGAAATGCGAGTCCGCGGAAACGATCGAAAGCTGGCCCATATTTCCTCTCCAGATGGCTGACGGCCGAGGGCGCTAAGCCCGTTTTTCCGGGTTCTGCCGCCGCTCCTGCCTGCTGGATTAGCTATTGACTTAGATAGGGTCAAGGATGAAGCATGCCGTCAGACTGCGCTATGAATGGGCTTAATAGCGCCATGAATGGTGCGTGATCGGATAAAATTAAAACATATGGCTTAAGTCTGTTGCCGGTTTCCGGGACGTGGAGAGAGAGATGGATCGGGTCACGCTGGCCAACGCGGAAATCTTCGACGGTGACAAGGCTGTGCCGGGCCGTTCGGCGGTTCACATCGCGAACGGAAAGATTGTCGGCGTGGGCGAGGCGCCGGCAGGGTTCGAAGCCGACCAGACGATCGACTGCGCCGGCATGACGGTGATGCCTGGCATGGTGAGCTGTCACTATCATGCCTCGATGAACTTCCTGAAGGTCTCGACCTTCTTCGACCAGCCGACCGGGACCGAGAAGCCGCCCGGCGTGCTGATGCTCGCGGCCGCCAATGCGATGAAGGCGGCGCTGATGAGCGGCTATACCGGGGTGATCGGCGCCGGGAGCAGCGACTATATCGACCCTCAGCTTAAAATGGCGATGGCCGACGGGATCATTATCGGGCCGCGTATCCTGCCGTGCAGCCATGGTCTCGATACGCCGGGGCACAGCCTCAATGATCCGGCTGGCGGCTATTGGTGGAAGGACATCCGCAAGACCGGCTCCTTCATGTTCTGCAGCGGACCCGACGAGTTCCAGAAGGCGGTCCGCAACGAGGTTCGTCTCGGCGCGGAAATGATCAAGATCTTCGCGACCACCGGCCATGGCGCCGAGGAGCCGCGCAATATCAAGGGATTCACCACCCGCGAACTCGACGCGATTGTCGAGGCGGCGCATGAACGTAACGTCAAGGTTCGCGCGCACTGCGTCTATCGCGA
>CANJRZ010000275.1 GCA_947476735.1 Sphingomonadaceae bacterium | reverse complement strand
TAGTCGGACGAGCGCCGCCACTTCTGCAGTTGAATGGGCAAAGGCCACTGCATCGGGAAAGACCGGATCGAAATGAGTCTCACTGGAACCATGCTGGAGCAGGATCGCCTTCCCGGTGTGGAGCCGAAAGCCTACAGCCGCGCGGACTTCGTCGAGGAAACCCGGCGGCAGCGGTTTTCGTTGGTGTGGCGTTTGCTGAGTGGTCATCTGCGCGGGCCGATATGAAGGTCCACAGCATAGCGACAGTATCAGGCAATGACAGCCACATAGCGGCGGCGGAACCTAGCGCAGTCTTCTGCGTCGAGCGACTGCGAGACGGTTGCCGTTTCGTCCGCGACTTGAAAATCCGATGGGGCATTTCCTTATTAACGGGGAGATGGTCGGTCTCGTAGTGCTGCGGTCGACCATGAAGAGAGGACGACGCCGATGAATTCTGGCCGATCGCGCAACTGGATGTGGGCCGACGCCGTCGAACTGATCGACCGTGTCCAGCGTCTCCACCAGCAAAGCTTCTCACCGCTCCACTCCGGCCGCGGCACGCCAGGCTGGGAGCCACCGGTCGACATGCTTGAGACTGACGACGAGGTACTGGTGCTGGTGGCGCTTCCGGGCGTCGACCTCGATCACACCGAGGCGGCGATCGAGGATGGAATTCTCATCGTGAGCGGCCAGCGCACACTGCCGGTCGAACTCCGAACCGCCAGGATTCATCGGCTCGAACTGCCTCAGGGACGGTTTGAGCGCCGACTGCCGTTGCCGCCCGGGCGGTACGAAGCGGTCCGCCGCTCGAGCGCCCATGGCTGTCTCCTCGTTACTTTGCACAAGGCCCAGGGAGGGCCGCGTTGATGACTGAGATTCTCACCGAACAGGCGCCTGGTCCCATGGACGGCAGCATAGCCACAGCCACGGCTGCAAATGCCGCCGCATCGACGCGCATGCCCCTCGAATTGCCTGCGGATGCGATGATCATCGTGCCTGTGCGCAACTTCGTGATGTTCCCCGATGTCGTGATGCCGCTGACGCTGGGCCGCAGCGCGTCGACCGAAGCAGCTCAGGCTGCGGTCCGCGAGAGCCGCCCGGTCGGCATCCTGACGCAGCGTGATGCAGCGCTGGAGAATCCCGGCCCGGGCGACATGTACAGCATGGGCACCGTCGCCAATGTCCTCCGCTACATCTCCGGCACCGACGAAACCAATCACCTCATTGTCCAGGGAGAGTCGCGCTTTCGGGTGCTCGAATTCCTCGAAGGCTGGCCATTCATGGTCGCGCGCGTCGAGCTGATCAGCGAGCCCGAGGCGCCTGGGCCAGAGATCGAAGCGCGGTTCATCAATCTGCGCCAGCAAGCGCTGGAAACGGTCCAGCTTTTGCCCCAGGCGCCGCAAGGCCTGGTCAACGCGATCCAGAATATCGCCTCGGCTTCGGCACTCGCCGACATGACCGCCGCCTATATGGATATCTCGACCGACGAGAAGCAGGATATCCTTGAGACGATCGCCCTCGAGCAGCGGCTCGACAAGGTACTCGCGCTGATGGCGAAACGGCTTGAGGTGCTGAGGCTGTCGGCCGAGATCGGCAAGGGCGTGCAGGAGAAACTGGGCAATCGCCAGCGCGAGCACCTGCTGCGCGAACAGATGGCCGAGATCCAGCGCCAGCTCGGCGAAGGTGAGGAAGGCAATTCGGCCGAGATCGTCGAACTGAAGGAAGCGCTCGAAAAGGCAGCCATGCCAGCGGACGTCGAGAAGCAGGCGTTGCGCGAACTGCGCCGGCTCGAGCGGATGCCAGACGCGGCCGCCGAATATGGCATGATCCGTACCTATCTCGATTGGCTCGTCGAGCTGCCCTGGAAGGCGCCCGAACACAAACCGATCGAGATCGGCGATGCACGCTCGCAACTCGACGCCGACCATTATGGACTGGAAAAGATCAAGAAGCGGATCGTCGAGTATCTCGCGGTGCGCAAGCTCGCGCCCGAGGGCAAGGCGCCGATCCTCTGCTTCGTCGGTCCGCCCGGCGTCGGCAAGACCTCGCTGGGCCAGTCGATCGCAAAGGCGATGGGACGTCAGTTCGTTCGGGTCAGCCTCGGCGGCGTGCACGACGAGTCTGAGATCCGCGGCCATCGGCGCACCTATATCGGCGCGCTGCCTGGCAACATCATCCAGGCAATCCGCAGGGCTGGGACCAACGACTGCGTGATGATGCTCGACGAGATCGACAAGATGGGACGCGGCGTTCAGGGCGATCCGTCGGCGGCGATGCTCGAGGTGCTCGACCCCGAGCAGAATCACACCTTCCGCGACGCCTATCTCGGCCTGCCTTACGACCTGAGCAAGGTGGTGTTCATCGCCACTGCCAACATGCTCGACACCATTCCGGGGCCGTTGCGCGACCGCATGGAGATCATCAGCCTCGCAGGTTACACTGAAGAGGAGAAGCTCAACATCGCCCGGCGCTATCTCGTCGGTCGCCAGTTCGCGGCGAACGGCGTGACGGCTGAACAGGTCGATATCGACGATGCCGCGCTAACCGCCATTATCCGCTATTATACCCGCGAGGCGGGGGTGCGAAATCTCGAGCGCGAGATCGGCAAACTGGTCCGCCATGCCGCGGTGCGGATCGCCGACGGCAGCAAGGCCCAGGTCGCGATCGGCGAGGCTGTGGTCGAGGAAGTGCTCGGAGGACGGATCTTCGAGAATGAGGTCGCCCAGCGCACCAGTGTGCCGGGCGTCTCGACCGGGCTCGCCTATACGCCGGTCGGCGGCGACATCCTGTTCATCGAAGCGACCAAAATGCCCGGTAATGGAAAGCTGATCCTGACCGGTCAGCTTGGTGACGTGATGAAGGAAAGCGCGCAGGCCGCGTTGAGCCTCGTCAAGAGCCGCGCCGAAAGTCTCGGCATCGTTTCCGAAGACTTCGATAAACTGGACATCCATGTCCATGTGCCCGCCGGCGCCACGCCCAAGGACGGTCCCAGCGCAGGTGTCGCCATGTACATGGCGCTGACGTCGTTGCTGACCGGAAAGACGGTTCGGTCCGACACTGCGATGACGGGCGAGATCTCGCTGCGTGGCCTGGTGCTGCCTGTCGGCGGCATCAAGGAGAAAGTGGTGGCGGCGGCTAGTGCCGGGATCACCCGGGTGATGTTGCCCGCCCGCAACCGCCGCGATTTTGACGATATTCCGGTAAGTGCGCGCGAGAAGCTCGAATTCGTCTGGCTCGAAAAGGTCGAGGACGCGATGATAGAAGGTCTGGATCCCTGACCATTCCTGCCCTCTGCTTCAGGGGAGGGGCTAGGGGACGAGCACCGCTGCGCCGTCGAGTTTGCCTTCGCGCACGATGGAGATTGCCGCGTTCGCCTGGCCCAGCGGGAAGACGTTGGTTATGGTGCGTAACCCGGATTGTTCGACCGCCGCAAAGAAGCTTGTCCCGTCCTCTCTGGTCAGGTTGGCGACCGATAGGATCGAGCGTTCCTGCCATAGATCGGCATAGGGAAAGCCCGGTATGTCGGACATGTGGATGCCCGCGCAGACGACCCTGCCACCTTTCTTCACCGCCTTCAAGGCAAGCGGCACCAGCGCGCCGACGGGGGCAAAGATAATCGCGGCATCGAGCGGTTCGGGCGGCGTCGTTTCGGAAGCACCGGCCCATGCGCAGCCGAGCGAGCGGGCGAACGCCTGTCCGTCGCTGTCGCCGGCGCGGGTGAAAGCGAACGTCGTCCGGCCCTGCCATAGGGTCACCTGGGCGAGAATGTGCGCCGCGGCGCCGAAGCCGTATAGGCCGATCACGGGCGCATCGCCTGCCAGCCGCAGCGCACGCCATCCGATCAGTCCGGCGCAAAGCAACGGCGCTGCCTCGACATCCGAAAAGCGTTCGGGAATCGGAAAACAGTAGCGCGCGTCGGCGATGGCATGGCTGGCATAGCCACCGTCGCGCGTCGCGCCGGTGAAGAGTGGCAGATCGCAAAGATTTTCGCGGCCGGAGCGACAATATTCGCACGTCCCGCAGGTGAAGCCGAGCCAGGGAACACCGACGCGCTGGCCGATAGCGAAGCCGCTCACCGCGCTGCCGATCGCCGCAATGCGGCCGACGATCTCATGGCCCAGGATGACGGGATAGGCGGCCGGGATGTCCCCGTCGACGACGTGAAGATCGGTTCGGCATACGCCGCAGGCCGCCACCTCGATCAGCAGATCGCCCGGGCCCGGTTCAGGCCGCGGGCGTGTCTGGGCTTCGAGCAGCTTGCCCGGTCCGGTCGCAACCATCGCTTGCATCTGGAGCATGACGCTCCAGCTATCCGGCAAAGGGACCCTATTGTCTATGCCGCCTGCGAAATAGCGCCGTGCGGCGCCTCGGTGCGGCGGCGGTCGAGCAGCAGCGACGCGACGCGATAGGTACGCGCATTGTCGACATCGATGGCATGCGCACCATCGGCGAGGATGACCGGTTCGATCCTGAGGCCGAAGCGGTGTGAAAGGCGCTGCAGCGCGCCGCGCAGGGACAATGTCCTGAGCGCCAGCAGCATCACATTGATGACACCGATCGCCATGATCAGCCGCATCGGCTTCTTCGCGAATTGACCGCCGCTGCGGAAGGTTTCGGCCGCTGCGTTCGCCCGGCTGCTTGCGAAGCCGTAGAGATTGCAATTGGAATATTCGTCGTCGGCGAAGCGATAGTAGCGGCGTTGGCCTTCGGGATGGGCGGCGAAGACCGAGGCCTTGGTCGCCATCGCGATCGCGACATCGGTCCCTTGCAGCAACATTGCGACCATCTGCGTGACGGCACCGGGGGTGAGCAGCACATTGTCGGCGGTCGTGACAATGATCGGCAGATCTATGCCCTGTGTGGCGGCGAGGATGCTGTCGGCCAGATTGTCGGCGGCCGGCACGAAGTCGAGCAACGGTTTGCAGCTCGGGAACAGGGCGAGGATTGGTCCGACCATCTCAGGTTCGATGACGATACGCAGGCGGTCCAGGCCGGGCGTGTCGAACAGGGCGGCCGCGACATGGGCGATCAGCGGAACACCCTGGATCGGGACCAGGCATTTATGTGAAAGGCCGGCGGCTGCCGCGAGCGGATCGATCTGACCCGGTCGTTGCGCCGCGAGCACGACCGCGACAAAGCGCACCTCAGGCGGCGACACGCTGGAGCGCTCCTTGGACAAGGCCGTGGCGCTGAAGGCTGCCGGTCAGGATCGTCTCGATCAGCTCGAAATGGGACCATCCGATCTGCGCGGCGGCCATGGCAATCGTCTTCTTCGACCACAGGTTGCAATTGAGGTTCACCTCCATGAAGCGCACCTCGCCTGTCTCGGAATCGAGCCGGAACTCGAAGCGGCCATAATCGAACGGGATATATTCCCTCATGATCCGGTGGGTCAGTTGTTCGACTTCGCTCAGCAGGCTGCGGTCGGTGAGGGGCCGGATTTCATAGGCCTGGCCACCGACGAGGTTGCGCTTCTCCTGATAAGTGCGCAGTTGCCGGGGGTCGTGCTGCTCGACGATCTGGGTTGGCAAAATATAGGGCTCGCCATCGAGAGTGATGACGGAAACCTCGATATCGTGGCCGGGGATGAAAGGCTCGACCAAGGCGTCATGTCCGTCATCTTGGATGCGGCGGATCGCATCATGAAGTTCGTCCCAGTCGTGCGCGGCCCTGATGCCCCAACTGGCCGAGGAAGCATTGGGCTTCACCACATAGCGCCGTGCCGGAGGAGCCATCCACCGTTCGATCGCAGCGCCACGACGGAACACTGCCCAGGGCGCCGTCGGCAGGCCGCGCGCCACCGCAACCCGCTTCGAGAGATGCTTGTCGTCGGAAAGGCCGCGAATGATCGGGCTGGCGCCGAGATAGGGGATGCCATGCCGTTCGCAGAGCAGTGGCAGCATCATCTCGGAATTGAGGAAGCCGCCACGATTGAGCAGCGGGAAAATGAAGTCGGCATCGGGCTGATCGAACAGCGCTTCATAACTATCGGCCAGCCGGAGCTGCACGCCGATATGTTCGAGCGCAGCGCGCATCTCGCGATGGTAGGTCGCGTGCGTCCCGTCGGTGGGATGTAGCCCGCCGTCCCAATGGACGTGCTTGGCGATCAGCATTATCCGAAGGGCGCGTTTAGCCGCCGCGGGAAGCGCACGAGGCGCCGCGAGACAGATCATAAATATCTCCAGGCCGGGATGCGGCAGGGGCAGGCT
>CANJRZ010000274.1 GCA_947476735.1 Sphingomonadaceae bacterium | reverse complement strand
GGCGACCAGCTCGCTATATTGCTCCTCGAAGATCAGGATGCGCGGGGTACAGTCGTTGACGATCCAGGCTATCTCGGGCCCGGCCAGTCGATAGTTGATCAGCGCCCCGATCATCCCGCCGAGCGCGGTGGCGCCGAGATATTCGACCCATTCGAGCCGATTCATCGCCAGCATGCCCACCCGGTCATGCTTCCTCAGGCCGTGCCTGTGGATCGCACTCGCCAGCCGCTGCGCGCGGTCATAGGCATCGCCGAAGCTGATGCTGCGATCCCCGTCGACCGCCGCAATCCGGTCCCCATTGTATCGCGCATTGCTGCGCCAGACATCCGCGAGCGATTCCATCTGTCCGTCCCCTCCCTTGTCGTCAGCCCAGCGTACGGATCGGATCGCTCCCGTCCCATCCTCGTGCGGCATCCCTTATCATCCCGAACACCCCGTCCATCAACGCGCTGCGCTCGGCGAGCTGCACCATGAACCCCAGGTTCGGCGTGGTATCGACCCAGCACGTCCTTATCCCCTGCCGCGCCGCGCTGAACGCTACCTCGACCCCGGCCTCGGTATAGATAGCGAGATCACGGTCATAGTCGTTGCAATAATAGGCGATGTCGTGAAAGCCGATCGTTCCGTGCGGCACCACCTCGCTGAAGAAGGTCGGTCGCTCGTCGGTATGCGAGACCAGTTCGATCTGCACCTCCCCCATCTGCCCGATCGCGGCGGTGATGTTGGGAAAGTCGACCGGCTCCCCACGGTAGAGCGCCTCCTCGAACTGCACATTCTCGAACAGGAAGAACGGTCCCGCCCCCTTGAGCTTCACCCACTGATCGATGCTCGCCCGCAGATCGGGCACAACCCAGCATAGCTGGTGCATCTGGCGGCCAGAATGCTCGAAGGGGACGATCATGCACGGCGCTCCTGTTAACCGGTGATGTTCCCGGTCTCTAATCCGAAGATGCGCGCGCGGGTATAGCCTGTATTGCCCGCCTGCTTGCCGGATCGATCATCGGTTATGCCCGGACTTGATTTCGTTATGGTCACGACCGGATAATGCGCCCGTCGAGAAGCTCGATCCGTCGTGGGCATTGGGCCGCGATATGTTCGTCGTGGGTCGAAATCAGGAAGCTGCTGCCCATCGTCTGATTGATCGATCGGATCAGGTCCATCACCTGGTCCGCCGATTCCCGGTCGAGATTGCCGGTGGGCTCGTCGGCCAGGACCAGGACCGGATTGTTGATCAGCGCGCGGGCG
This sequence comes from Sphingomonadaceae bacterium, assembly GCA_947476735.1. Lineage (GTDB taxonomy): Bacteria > Pseudomonadota > Alphaproteobacteria > Sphingomonadales > Sphingomonadaceae > Rhizorhabdus. Next base: position 4,944 of record CANJRZ010000274.1, on the reverse strand, counting down.
ACCGCAACGCGCTGGCGCTGCCCGCCGGACATCGCCGCCGGACGATACTCCCGGCGATCCGCGAGCCCCACCGCATCGAGCAATTCTGTCGCCCGCTGCCGCATTGCGCGGGTTTCCCGCCCTGCCGCGGCAGCCGCCGGCATCATCACATTCTCGAGCGCCGAAAGGTCGGGCAGCAAGTGGTGAAACTGGAACACGAAGCCCAGATTCTTGCTGCGGAACTCGGTGCGCTGCGCTTCGCTGGCGTGCATCAGGTCGACGCCTAGCATGGTGTGGGTGCCGCCGCTCGCGCGCATCAGCGTGCCCAATATGGTCAGCAACGTACTCTTGCCGGAACCCGACGGACCAAGCAGCGCCGCCATTTCACCAGCCGCCATCGACAGGTCGATGCCCTTGATAACGAGCGTCTGCGTCTCGCCCTCGCCAAAGCTCTTGGTCAGCCCGGTCACGGCAAAGATCGACCCTGCGCTCATGCGCCGATCGCCTCGACCGGATCGATCCGGGCGGCGCGGCGCGCCGGCAGGATCGACGCAAGCATCGCCGCGATCGTGGTCAGCGTGATCGCCAGCAAGAAGTCGCCCTGTTGGCGGTCGATCGGCAGGTCTCCGCTGCTGACCTGGCTCACCGGCGGCAGCGGCAGCAGGACGAGCCAGGCGGCTGCGGCGCCGACTATTGCGCCGATCAGCCCGATCAGCGATCCTTCGAGCACATAGATCGAGATCACCAGCCCCTTGCTCGCGCCCATCGCCCGCATGATTCCGATCTCCGATTGCCGCCGGACGATCGACAGCAGCATGGCGCTGGCGATGCCGACGATGATGGTGACCAGCGAAAAGACCTTGATGATCGTGCCGGTGCGCGCTTGCGCGTCAAGTCCTTCGAAGAGTTGCTTGTTGTCCTCGGTCCAGGCGGTCGCCTTGAGCCCGGTGGAGCGGCGCAGACGTTCGGCGACGCCGGGGGCGCCAATGGCGGGCTCCACCTTGATCTCGATCCGCGAAATCCCGGTCGACAGGTCGAACAGCGCCCGTGCGGTCGTGAAATTCATGTAGATCGCCTGTCGGTCGGCGCTGGCGATGCCCAGCGTGAAGATGCCGCCGATCCGGAAGCTGCGCGCCCGCGCCCGATCGGAACTCAACCGCACCACCTGCCCCACCCGCAAACCCAGGTCGCGCGCCAGCACGCTCCCGATCAATATCCCGTCCGCGGGCAGGCTGCCGCTGCCGTCGACGATCGCGGCGTCGATATCGGCAATCGCGGAAAGCTTGCCCGGCATCACCCCGATCACGCCGACCGGCGCAACCGCCTGGCCACGCTCGACAAAGGCCGAACCCCGGATCTGCGGCGATATGGCGGTGACCCCCGGAGTCCCCTCGATGATCGGCAGGACTGGCTGCCAGATCGCAATCTGATCGCGCCGACTAAGGTCCTTTTGCAGGACCACCCGAGCGCTCGCACCCGGGGACAGGATGGCGGGATCGCGATCAGGCCTTTCCAGCACGACATGCGGGATGCTTCCCACCGTCCGCAAGGTAAGCAGGGTCGCCAGCCCGCCGATCAGCGCGCTCATAAAGATGAACACGCTCACTCCCAGCGCCACCCCCGCCATCAGCAACGCGGTCTGCCCCGGATGGGACAGAAGATGCCGGATGGCCAGCTTGAGGGCATAGGGACTCATACTAGTCGATCGCCCGGACCTTTTCGCCCGATTGCGCCGAATCCGGATCGGCAAGGATGCGATCGCCGGGCTTGAGTCCCCCGGTGACGATCACCTCCTCCGCCGGCCAGTCGACGAAACCGATGGCCCGGTCGCTCACCACCCTGTCTTCGCCGACCACCCTCACCCTGGACCCGCCGCCGGACTGGACGATCGCGTTGCGCGGCACGCTGATCGCGCTGGCCCGCCGTTCGATCACCAGATTGGCGGTGACGGTCAGCCCCGAAGGCATATCGATCGCCGCATCGGTCAGTCCCAGCCGCACCGCGCGCGCACCGGTCGCCGGGTCGACCCGCGGTTCAACATGCAGCACCTTCGCATTCAGCCGGCGAATCTGCCCCGGCATGCTGATCGTGGCTGCCATGCCCGGGCGGATTTCCGCGGCATAGATTTCGTCCACCTCAATGCTGATTTCCGGGCTTGAAAGGTCAGCGAGGCGATAGATGATGCTGTCAAGCCCGACGGCTTGTCCGGGATCGACCGGCCGTTCGAGGATTACCCCGGCAAACGGCGCGCGCAGCACCCGGCGGTCGCGCAATTCGCCGGCCTGCACCACAGTGGCCCGGCGACGGCTCAGTTCGCGCTCACCTTCGACCACCGCAAGCCGCCGCTGTTCGACATCGCGCCGCGTCGCGAACTGGCCGAGCGCCTCGAAGCGCGCGAGCTCCCGCCGCGCCTGCGCCAGTGTAGCCTGTTGTGTCTGCACCGATGCCGCGGCCTCGGCGATTGCCGCCGTCTCGGGCGCATCGTCGATCCGCGCGAGGATCTGTCCCGCCGCTACCCGATCGCCGACATCAAATGGCAGCGCGACGAGCTCGCCGCCGAGCGAAGGACGGATATCCACTTGAAGCCGCGGCCTGATCCGTCCGTTCACCGCCAGGATACGCTCCGCCGGCGCCGTCCTGACGACGATCGTCGCAACCGCTTTTTCGCTCGGCGCGAGCAACCAGACTGCGGCGATGGCGATCGCGATCCCGGCCAGCGCCACAAGCCATGTTTTTCGAGAAATTTTCGTCATCCGATCCGCGTTCTACCATGGGCCGCGTCGTCAAGGGCCTGTTAAATGCAAGGAGCGGGCCCGGGCCAGCCTTGTCAGGAAACCCCGAACGATCGCCATTCGCCCATCGTTCCCCCCCTGCACAACACGCCCCGGATCAGGCTATACCTTTTCCCGGCCCCTCGAACGCAGGAGCGTGGGGCGTTCGCGAACCGGGAGTACGCCATGTCGATCTACACGATCAAACCCGACGAGCGGCCCGACTGGCCCGAGGATCATATACGCCGCTATCTGGCGACGGATGGCGCCGATGGCTACTGGGCCGATTTCACTGCGGTGGGCGGTCCCGCCAGGGCACCGAACCTGATCCTGACGGTTACCGGCCGACGAAGCGGGAAGAGCTATTTGCATGGGCTGATCTATGGCGAATCCGACGGCCGTTTCGTGATCGTTGGATCAAAAGGCGGCGCCCCCGAACATCCCTCCTGGTACCTCAACCTCCTCGCCAACCCCGATGTGCACGTCCAGATCAGGGCACGGAAGTTCGAGGCGAAGGCACGTGTCGCGACAGGTGACGAACGGGCGGGCCTCTGGGCCCTGATGAGCGGGCTCTATGGCGGCTATGCCGATGTCCAGAAGAACACCGAGCGGGAATTTCCCGTCGTGGTGCTGGAGCCGATCGAGTAGCACATTCGCGCGACATCACCGGCAATCCAGCCGTGAGCCCGGCGACGGCTCAATGTGCACTCACCTTCGACCACCGGCAGCCGCCGCTGCTCGATGTCGCGCCGCGCCCGCACCAGCACCAGCGTCGATAAGAATTTTCGTCGGTGAGGAACAGCCGGGACCTGCCGGCGGTTCAGGGGAAAGCGGCGTCGTACGGCATCCCTGTTGAGGTGCCGTGCATCGGATGGGCAAACGTCGTGATGCGCGGGCACAATCCGCGGGTTTACCCGCGATTGCCACGATCGAGCCGCCCTTTCCCCGGAGCGCAGGGTCCTGGTGCTGTTTGTCGGCACGCCGATCGTAAAGGACCGAAACATGATCACATCTTCTCAGCGCGCCACCATGGCGGCCAGCATCCTCCTGCTGGTGGCCGGATGCAATCGGCCAGCGGAGACAACCAATGGCTCGACCATGATGTCCAACCCTTCCGAACCCCAGATGACAGCCTCGAAAGACCCGTTGACGCTGCGGGCCCGTGACATCTTCAAGCCAATTCCGATCCATGCACCGCAACTCACCGGCAATCCCGCTACCGCAGACAAGCTTGCCCTTGGTGCAATGCTCTATTTCGATCCACGGATTTCGGCGACCCATTCGATCAGTTGCGCATCCTGTCACAATCTTGGTCTCGGTGGAGCCGACAATTCGCCGACATCCGCCGGCTTCCACGGAGCCCGCGGCGGGCGCAATTCGCCGACCGTGTTCAACTCGGTCTACAGTTTCGCGCAATTTTGGGATGGCCGGGCAAAAGACCTCGAGGAACAGGCTGGCGGGCCGATGGTGAACCCGGTCGAAATGGCGTCACCCAAGGATCACGTCGCCGAACAGTTGGCCGCGCTGCCCCGATATCGCACCGCCTTCGCGGGGGCATTTCCGGGCGAAGCCAGCCCTGTGTCCCAGGCCAATGCGCAAAAGGCCATCGCTGTATTCGAGGCAACACTCACCACGCCGAATGCGCCGTTCGATCGCTTCCTGCGCGGCGATCCGTCCGCGCTTGACGCCTACCAGAAAGCCGGCCTCACCCTTTTCATAGACAAGGGATGCTCCACTTGCCATTCCGGGGTCAATTTTGGCAGCACCATGTACGCTAAATTCGGGGTGGCCGCCCCACCGGATGTCCGATATCGCCCGGTCGGCGACAAAGGACGCAGTGCGATTACGGGTCAGGCCTCCGACGACTATGCCTTCAAGGTGCCGACGCTGCGCAACATTGCGCTCACCGCGCCCTACTTCCACACCGGATCGGAACAGGATCTGGCGAAGGTCGTCGATGTCATGGCGACGTCGCAGCTGGGTCAGGCACTGACACCCGCTGAGACCGCCCGGATAGTGGCATTCCTGAATAGTTTGACGGGCGATCAACCCCGGGTCGTGGAGCCGCAATTACCGGCAAGCGACGCCACCTCCCCGCCGCCCGAGAAATAGGCGCGATGGGGTTGATCGGAGTATCCGGGACGCCCTAGTCTAACGCACATGAGGCTGATGATCTTCGGCGCGACCGGCAAGG
>CANJRZ010000273.1 GCA_947476735.1 Sphingomonadaceae bacterium | reverse complement strand
GGGGCTTCCGCTCCGACTGGGGGGCCGATCTCTTTGCCGCAGTCCGATCCGTCATCGGAACCGCAGGGCGGCACGGCGTCGACGCCTATGCCGCCATCCTCAATACCCTACGCGGACAGACCGCCCTCGTACCGGGTTGAGCAGATACAAGAATTGCACCGCCTCGCCGGTATCGCCATCAGCAACTGCCGCCTTCATAAGGTCGTAGGGTACCCTCTCGGCAGAGTACCGTATTTTCGCCAACACATCGTCGTTGACGTCGAATCCGAGGCACATGCCGTGGTGGTTATCAGCGTAGTGCGCCCACTGCACCGGACTGGTCCAAGTTTCGCTGAAGGAAACAAAACCAAGCGTATCGTGTATCTTGTCTACAACTCGGCGCATAGCTTGGCGAAACTGTCGGTCTTGGGTTTCAAACGCCATTAGCTCGAAGGGATCGTTCAACGATTTAATGCGTGAGATCCGCAGCATCCTGGTCCGGATTATGGACATTGCCGCGGCCGATTTGGTGAAATGGTAAACGCGCACATGCGAAGGGTAGGTCGCTTCGCACTGCGACACAATGAGCACGCCCCAGGAAGAACATTGGTCGCACCGGACTGGCACCGGAATAAGGAAATGCCCTGAGATAGCGAAACGCTTGAAAAGTAATGGTCGGGGAGAGAGGATTCGAACCTCCGGCCCCTGCCTCCCGAAGGCAGTGCTCTACCAGGCTGAGCTACTCCCCGACGGAGATCCGGTCGTCTGTATCGGCTTCGGGAGCCGACCGGATGGAGCCAAGTCGGGGCGCTATAAGGGTGGCGCCGTTTCTGCGCAAGTGCTCCGGTGCGAACTTTCAGCGGGCATGGATGGGAGTGTTGCCGGCGATCGTCAGCGCCATCCCGGCGGGGACCAGGCACCGCCGAAAGCCCCGCGGCATTGCAGGCAACTCAGACGAAGCCGAGGTTCCACGTCGAAGGGTTGTAATTGCCGATATTGGGCAGCACCGTCGGCATGTCGCTGGCGCTGACCCCGAACCAGCTCGCCAGGGTCGACGCATATTGGTCGACCGAGGTGGTCGGCAGCAGCCGCCCCTGGCCGACATCGTCGGGCGTGCCGTTGCCGATCGCGGGAGCCGTGCCATAAAAGCGCGTTCCGCGCACGGCGCCGCCGACGATGAAATGATGGCTGCCCCAGCCATGATCCGATCCATCGTCGTTCGATTGCAGGGTGCGGCCGAAATCGGACGCGGTGAAGGCGGTCACCTGGTTCGACACGCCGAGCGCCACCATGGTGTCGTGGAAGGCGCGCATCGCGTCGGCGACGAGGCCGATCTGGGTCGGGTGCTGCGCGACGAGCTGGTCGTGCATGTCGAATCCGCCGAGCGAGACGAAAAAGACCTGCCGCTTGGCGCCGAGTTCGGACGAGACCGAGATCATCCGCGCGACGATCCTGAGCTGATCGGCGAGCGAATTGCCCGCGGGGAACAGGGTGAAGTTCGCCGCCGGGGCGGCGGTCAGTGCGCCCGACAACTGGGCAAAGGTATCGAGCGCGCGCTTTGAAATGCGGGCATGTTCGTTCGCCAGGCTGTTGCTGTTGCCGGCACCTGTCATCAGGCTGCGCAGCGTGGTCATCGCGCTTGCCGAACCGAACAGCGTGCTGCCGTTGTTGAGCAGCGCGATCGGCCCGCCCGTGCCGACGCTATATTGAACCGCGCTTTTGCCGGTGAGATAGACCGCGTTGCCCGAGGCGTTGATGCAGGTGAGCGTTGCCGATCCGTTGCCCGACTGGAACAGGTCGCCGATCCGTCCGCCCCAACCCGAGGTCGCGCCTTCCGGGTTCGACGCCTGGAAATAGCTCTGCTGGTCGTTGTGCGAGAAGAGCTTGGGCGGCAGTTTGACGGAGCCGGCGTTATATTGCGCCTTGGTCGTCGGTTGGACGAGCGTGCCGACGTTGAGCATCACCGCCATCTTCCCGCTGCTGAACAGCGAGGCCAGTGGCGCCATTGTCGGGGCGAGCGCATATTGCCGTCCGCCCGGCAACGCTGTCTGCGGAATCAGCAGCGTGGGGGCGATCGACTCGCGGCTCAGCGCGATGTTCGAACGCGCGGCGTTGTAGAGATTATAGCTGGCCTGGTCATAAGGCGGCAGCGTGTTGGCATAGTCGTTGCCGCCGAACAGGAACACGCAGACCAGCGCCTTGTAATCGCTCGCGGTGGCGGCCGCCGCCTCGCCGATTCCGGCCAGGCTGGTGACGAACGGGGTCGCGAGCCCGGCGGCGCTGAGCGCGGCGGTACGCCTGAGGAAGGCGCGGCGCGACTGATCGTTCATCACCATATCCTCACCTGAACGTCAGATAGTCGGGCGACGCGAGTGTCAGCAGGATCGCGGTGTAGACGCGATTGGCGGATCCGGTGGCCCCCGTCGCCGCAATGCTGTCGACGGCGGCGCGGATCGACGAGACGGTGGCTGAACTGAGCTGGCCCGCGGCAACGACCAGGTTGACCTCGTCGACCAGCGCGGCGCTGTCGCCCGCAAGCGCCAGGATCGCGCCATAGTCGGCCTTGAAATCGCCGGCGCCGTTGACGATCAGCGATTGCATATAGTTCACATAGGCGACCACGGTCTGTTCGTTGGTGATCTGGAATTCCGGGGCGACGAGCCCGGCGGTCGCTATCGCCGTGTTCGGCGGCGTGTAGCCGGGGCGGAAGAAGTTGAACACCGTCGGGCTGCGCCCCATCGACTGGCCGAGGCGGGTGGCCTGGCTGCTGGTGTCGCCGATCGCCCAGGCGTTCGATGGCGATGTCGCGCCATAGGCGCGCGCCCAGCCGGTCAGTCGCATCACCGGTTCGCGCAATTTGCCGGCATTTTGCCCGGCCGAGGCGGGATCGCCGCGCGCTTCGGCATCGAGCAGGATCGCGCGAATCACTGCCTTCATGTCGCCGCGCGCGCCACCACTGTTGGCGAAGGCCGCCGCGACGCGCCCGACATAGGCCGGCGACGGATTGCTCGTCACCAGCCGTTGAATCAGCTGCTTCGAGACGAACGGCGGCAGGTTCGGATGCGCGAAGATCGTGTCGAGCGCGGCCGTGATCGCCGCGGTGCCGCCGCCGGTGCCCGTCGTGCCGAGGAAGGTCGAGCTGCCGGTCTCGTTGAGCGCGGCGTTCATCACCAGCTTGTCGCGATAGCGATCGGGTGTGGTGCTGACCGTGGTCGAGAGGCTGAGCCCGGTGAACACCCGCGCGAGCTGCGTAATGTCCGCCTGACTATAGGTATCGATCGGTGCGCCGTCGCTGCCGGCTTTGACCGTGCCGTCCATGTTGAGCTGCGACAGGCCGAGCGTGAACAGCTGCATCAGCTCGCGGGCATAATTCTCGTCGGGCACCGACCCCCTGGCCGGGTTGGCCTTCCGGTTCCCCAGATAGGTGAGGAACGAAGCCATCGCGGCGTTGTAGGTGATTCCCTCGAGGATCGTCCGGTAATTGCCGAACGCATTGTCGAGCAGCACGTCGACATAGGCGGCGGTGGCGAATTGCCGCCAGTTGAGATTGATCCCGCCTATCCCGACGACGAGCAGATCGAGCAGCGCCATGCCGATCCTCTGGCGTAGCTGATCGGGCTCGGCGATCATCTGCCGCCACATCGTCGGATCGAAGCCGGCCTGGTTGTTGATGTTCGCGGCGACATTATAGCCGTTGGCGACAAGCCAGTCCCAGTGCGCGGTGGCACGCGGCATCGCGAACTGGTTGGTCAGCCAGCCATCATAGCCGCTGGCGACGACATCGGCGATCGCAGCCTTGCTAGCCCCCATCGTGGCTTGCGCGAGAAAGCGGCTGGCCTGGCCGGGCGAGATTGCGGATGCGGGGGACGAGGGGACTATGGTGGTATCCGACGTACCGCCACCGCAGGCCGAAAGCGTCAGCGCGGCCGATAGCGCACCGGCGGACGAAATGGCGTCTCGGCCGGTTTGAGCCAGGGGGGCTTCGGGCTCAGGAGCCGGCCCCGCTATATCGATGTCTCGATGTCCAACGATCCGTCCCACACACAATATGGTGCTTCAGGACGTCATCATTACCACGAACATGATCCGCCGTCGCACAGCATCGGGTGGATCAAACCCTGATCTTGCACGCTTAACCGCATTCGGTCCTTGTTGAGGGGAATAAGCCGGATTGCAGGCTTCAGTCGGCCTTGGCGGTCTTTGCCCGCTCGATCGCCTCGACGGTGATCCGTCGCGCCTCGTCGGCGTCGCCCCAGGTACCGATCCGCACCCATTTCTCGGGCTCGAGATCCTTATAGTGGGTGAAGAAATGCTCGATCTGCTGCATGATGATCTCGGGCAGGTCGTCCTTTTCGTCGACCTTCGAATAATAAGGGAAGGTGGCGTCGACGGGCACGGTCAGCAGCTTCTCGTCGCCGCCGGCCTCATCCTCGAGCTTGAGCACCGCGATCGGGCGGACCCGCACCACGCAGCCGGGGATGAACGGCGAGCGCGACACCACCAGCGCGTCGAGCGGATCGCCGTCGGGCGACAATGTGTGCGGCACGAAGCCGTAATTGGCCGGGTAGCGCATCGGCGTGTGGAGGATGCGATCGACGAACAGCGCACCCGACTTCTTGTCGAACTCATATTTCACCGGTTCGCCGCCGACCGGCACTTCGATGATGACGTTGAGGCTGTTGGGCGGATCGTCGCCGACGGGGATCAGGTCGATATTCATGGCGGCACCTTTATGCTGCACTGCAGCAAAAACCAAGAGGGGTTGCCGCCGGGCGGTCACATTTCCGGGCTCGCGCGACAATCTTTCCTCAACGCGCTATTTTGCTTTAAGGGCGCGGCGGATGAGCAAGATCGAAACGCCGCGCCCGATCCGCGGCACACAGGATATGCTGGGTGAGGCGGCGCTGCGCTTCGGCGCGGTCGTCGACGCGTTCGATCGGGTCCGCCGCCTCTACGGCTTCGGCCGGGTCGAGGTCCCCGTGATCGAGCCGACCGCGGTGTTCGCCCGCTCGCTCGGCGAGACCACCGATGTCGTCTCGAAGGAGATGTACAGTTTCGAGGATCGCGGCGGCGAATCGGTCACCCTCCGGCCCGAGTTCACCGCCGGCATCTGCCGCGCCTATCTGACCGAGGGCTGGCAGCAGCACGCGCCGCTCAAGATCGCCACCCACGGCCCGCTGTTTCGCTATGAGCGCCCGCAAAAGGGCCGCTATCGCCAGTTTCACCAGCTCGATGCCGAGGTGATCGGATCGGGCGAGCCGCAGGCCGATGTCGAGCTGCTTTGCCTCGCCGATCAGCTGCTGCGCGAACTCGGTATAGCCGACGGCGTCACCCTCACCCTCAATACGCTCGGCGACGGCGCGACGCGCGAGGCCTGGCGGGCCGCGCTGATCGCCCATTTCGCGAAGCATCGCGGCGAGTTGTCGGAGGACAGCCTCGACCGGCTCGACAAAAATCCGCTGCGCATCCTCGATTCGAAGGATCCCCGCGACCGGCCGATCGCCGATGCGGCGCCCGAGATCGACGATTATCTCTCCGCCGAGGCCGGCGCCTTCTTCGCCGCGGTGACCGGCGGGCTCGATGCCGCGGGCATCGCCTGGACGCGCAATGCCCGGTTGGTGCGCGGGCTCGATTATTATCGCCACACCGCGTTCGAGTTCGTCACCGACCGGCTCGGCGCGCAGGGCACGGTGCTCGGCGGCGGCCGCTATGACGGGCTGATCGAGGCGCTCGGCGGTCCGCCGACCCCGGCGGTCGGCTGGGCGGCGGGGATCGAGCGGCTGGCGATGCTGATCGACGCGCCCGACCGCGAGCGGATCGATGTCGCGGTGGTGCCGATGGGCGAGGCCGCGCAGCAGATGGCGCTCGGCATCCTCGCCGATCTGCGCCGCGCCGGCATCGCCACCGACATGTCCTACCGGGGCAACATGAAGAAGCGCATGCAGAAAGCCGACGCGAGCGGAGCCATATGGACCGTTATCATCGGTGACGACGAGGTCGCGAACGGAGAGGTCACGCTGAAGCACATGGCCGACCAGACCCAGTGCCGGATCCGGCCCGACCGGCTCGTCGAAACGTTGAAAGGCTGAGGCGGGCGTGGTGGGGATATCCTCGGCGCGGATCGCGCAGATCGAATCACGGCGCGACGAGCTCCAGGCGTTGATGTCGCGCGGCGATCTGCCGTCGGACCAGTTCGTCCAGCTTTCCAAGGATTATGCCGAGATCGAGCC
>CANJRZ010000272.1 GCA_947476735.1 Sphingomonadaceae bacterium | reverse complement strand
GCATCGATCACCCCGGCGCGACGGATCGCGCTGGCCTGGCTGGTGATGACGGCGACGATGATGCAGGTCCTCGATTCGAGCATCGCCAATGTGGCGCTGCCCAACATGCAGGCGGCGCTGAACGCCAATCTGGAAAGCGTCACCTGGGTATTGACCAGTTATATCCTCGCCTCGGCGGTGATGACGCCTGTAACGGGATCGCTCGAGACGCTGATCGGCCGGCGCAACCTCTTCGTCCTGTGCTCCGGCGGTTTCACGATCGCCTCGATGATGTGCGGTGCGGCCCCCACCCTCGCGGCGATGGTCGGCGCGCGCGTACTGCAAGGGCTTTTCGGCGCGATGTTGATGCCGCTGTCTCAGGCGGTACTGCTCGACATCTATCCGCCGGAAGGGCGCGCCAAGGCCATAACCATCTGGAGCATCGGCACGATGATCGGACCGATTTTCGGCCCGGTCGTCGGCGGCTGGCTGACCGAGGCCTTCCACTGGCGCTGGATCTTCTACATCAATGTACCGATCGGCATCCCGTGCACCATCGGCCTTTGGCTGTTGCTCGATCCCGGCCGGGTCACCGCCCGTAAATTCGATGTCGCCGGTTTCGCCTATCTCGCGATCGGGCTGGCGGCGATGCAGCTCATGCTCGATCGCGGCACCCAGAAGGACTGGTTCGATTCGACCGAGATCCTGATCGAGCTGGCGGTGACGATCGGCGCCTTCTGGATGTTTGTCGTCCACAGCATCACCGCGAAGGATCCGCTGATCCCGCGCGCGCTGATGGCCAACCGCAACTTCGTCAGCGCGGGGCTCGTCGGCCTGATCGTCACCGGCGTGATGTATGCCTCGCAGGCGCTGATGGCGCCGATGCTGCAGCAGCTGCTCCACTACAACACCCGGCAGGCGGGCATGGTGATGATGCCGCGCGGGCTGGGAACGATGATCGCGATGATGCTCGCCGGTCCGCTGACCGCGCGGATCGACGCGCGCTGGGTGATGGGCGCGGGGCTGGTGTCGATGATCATCGGCCAGTTCATCATGAGCGGTTTCGACATCATGATGGACGCGCATCCGATGGTCATCGCCGGCCTGTTCCAGGGTGCCGGCATTGGCCTCGTCGCGATTCCGATGATGGTGGTCGGCTTCGGCACCCTGCCGCCGGAGCTGAGGACCGACGCTGCGGCCGTCTTCTCGCTGGTGCGCAATGTCGCCGGCTCGATCGGCATCGCCGTCTGTACCGCGATGCTGGCGCGCAGCTATCAGGTGTCTCATGCCGAACTGGGCGGTCATATCACGTCGCAATCGCTTCCGGTGCTCGACGACCGCTTCATCCACGCACTGGGCCACGCAGGCGGCAGGCTTGCGGCGATCGCCGACGCCGAGGTCAACCGGCAGGCGCTGATGATCGCCTATATCAACGACTATTGGATGATGATGTGGGCGGCGATCCTGATGCTGCCGGTCGTGCTGCTGCTGCGTCCCGCCGGCGGGAGGCCGTCGCCCGGGGCAATGGTCGTGGACTGAGGGTCTGCGCGTCGAAACACTTCCCCAGCGCCGCGGATGGCCGCGCGCATTGCGCGATGCGGGGCACGTAAAGAGTGCAGGGTCCTCGAATTAACTGTTGGCGGCGGTCCATTTCTGTCCGTTTCCCCAATCCTTGATCTGGGGATCATCCTTCACGAATTCGGGGCAGAGATCGTAGAAACTCAGCTCGGCACCCACCACGCGACGCAGGCGCCGGACGCGCCGGGCCGACTGGTCATCCCGGCCATGCTGCAGGGCATGATTGTCCCAGATGACAAGGTCGCCGCGGTGCCAGACATGTTCGTGGACGCGGTCGGGTTGATAGAGATAGCCAAACAGTTCGTGCAGCAGCGCTTCGCTGTCGGCAAGGCTCAGCCCTTCAATCCGGGCGGTCTGCATTTCGGTCGGCAAGAGGATGGTTTCGCCGGTCACCGGATGTGCCGAGAGCACCGGGTGGCGATGCGAACGCATGACCGAAGACGCGTCCGGGTCGATCGCCCGGTGGGTCTGAACCTGGGGTACAATCGATATGGCGTGAAGACCCTCTAGCCGGTTTCGAAGCTGGACCGGCAGGGCGGCACAAGCGGATATCCCGCTGACAAATCGGGTGGAACTAAGCCCCTCATCGACGTCGAGAGCGAACAGGGAAATGCGCGGATAGGGCGAGGGTGTGAAGAGCAGATCCGAATGATAGGCGATGGGCGCGCTCCCAAAATCGCCGTCCAGAGCGAGCTCCCGATGTTCGCGCTCGGCCGGCAGCACCGGGCCGAGATAGCCCATTATCCGATTCTGATCCTCGCGCGTCAGCTGCTGATCGCGGCAGACGAGAAGTTTGTGGCGGCTCAACAGATCGCAGAGACGGGCCTGGTCCTGGCTGTCCAGGTCGCAGGACAGATCGGCGAACAGCTCGGCGCCGAAAGGTTGCAGTGCGCGGATGTCGATCATGGTCCTCCCCGAGGGTTTCCGGCCGATGAAGGTTCCTGAACGGCTATCGAGAAGCAAGTGCCGCCGCGGCTCAATCATGCCTGAGCGCGTTCGCCGTTCAGGAATGCCTCGACCTTCGCCAGGTCGACCTTCTTGTCGAGAAAGGTCTGGCCGATGCCGCGCGCGAGGAGGAAGGGGAGCTGGCCACCCTCCATCTTCTTGTCGTGCATCATGTGCGCGACAAGGGTCTTGCCGTCGGCGCTGATGCCCGCGTCGCGGAGGGACGAAGGGAGGCCGGCGGCGGTGATGTGGGCGGTGACGCGCAGCGCGTCTTCCGGCGGACACAGGCCCTGCATGGCCGAGAAGCGGAAGGCGAGGGCCATGCCGGCGGCGACCGCCTCGCCATGGAGCAGCCTGTCGGAAAAGCCGGTCTCGGCCTCGAGCGCGTGGCCAAAGGTGTGGCCGAGGTTGAGCAGAGCGCGGCGGCCGCTGGTCTCGCGTTCGTCCTCGCCGACGATGCGGGCCTTGGCCTGCACGCTGGTGGTGATCGCGTGGGTGCGGGCGGCTCTGTCACCGGCGAGCAGCTTGCCGCCATGATCCTCGCACCAGGCGAAGAAGGCCGGATCATCGATCAGCCCATATTTGACCACCTCGGCATAGCCGGCGCGCAGCTCGCGCTGCGGGAGGGTATCGAGCGTGGTCGGGTCGATCAGCACATGAACCGGCTGATAGAAAGCGCCGATCAGATTTTTGCCGGCCTTGCTGTTGATCGCGGTCTTGCCGCCGACCGAGGAGTCGACCTGGGCGAGCAGGGTGGTGGGTATCTGGACGAAGCGGCAGCCGCGCTTGAGGATCGACGCGGCGAAACCGACCAGATCACCGATCACGCCGCCGCCAAGTGCGATGATCGTGTCGTTGCGCTCGACGCCATAGGCGAGCAGCGCGTCGGTGAGCTTCTCCAGCATCGTCCAGCTCTTGGTCGCTTCGCCGGCCGGCAGCACTTCGACGGCGCTGGCGATAGCTGCAGCCGTCAAGGAACTTTCGAGCCTATAAAGCTGATTAGGGACGATATTCCGATCGGTGATAACGATGAATCGGCCGCGGGCGGCATAGGGTGCGAGCAGATCGCCGGCGCGATCAAGCGCACCGGCTTCGATGTGGATATCATAGCTGCGTTCACTCAGCTCGACGCTTACGGTTGACGGGCTCACGCCCTTTGGGACCGTCATTCCGCCAGCGCTTTCAAAATGCTGTCGACCGTGGCGTCGTGCGGCAGCGGCTGGCTGCGGACGCGGATCGGGGCCAGGGCGTAGAAGGGATTGCGGATCGCGGCGAGTTCGGCAAGCGCCTCGCGCGGGTCGCGATCCTTGAGCAGCGGGCGGGTGCCTTCGCGGCGGCCGACCCGTTCGGCGAGCGTGTCGATATCGGCATCGAGCCAGATCGCGGTCGCGCGCTCAAGGATCAGATTACGGGTTTCGTCCTGCATGAAGGCGCCGCCGCCGGTGGCGATCACCTTGGGCTTGCCGTCGATCAAGCGGCCGATCACGCGGCGCTCGCCGTCGCGGAATTCCTTTTCGCCGAATCGCGCGAAAATCTCGGTGATGGAAAGTCCCGCCGCGCGCTCTATTTCCGTATCGGCGTCGACGAACGGCAAATGAAGGCGCGCTGCAAGCCGCCGACCGATGGTCGATTTGCCCGCGCCCATGAGCCCGACGAGCACGAGCGGCCGATCAAAACGCGGAAGATTGGGCGGCAGGCTTTGCGGCATGGCGTCGAGGGCTATACACATGGCGGCGCCCTCGGGCAAAAGCGCGTTCATTGCAACCATCCGGATACACATATGTCGCGGTTCAGCTTCATCCTTATGACTGTCTTTGTCGTCATCGTCGTGGCGCTGGTCTCCCTGAGCTTCGTGAACACCGAAAGGGCGCCGGTGAGCGTTGAAAAGGCGATTCTGAATGAAGCCCAGACCAAGTAAACGGGCCGCGATCGCGTTCGGAATTGGTGCCGCGGCGCTGATTACCGCTGCCGCATTCGCGCAGGAATCGCTGCTGCCGCCGGGATTCGGACTCCAGCCGGGGCCCACCAGCCGGCCGCAGCCGGCCGCGCCTGCACCGAGCCAGCCGACAGCCCAGCCCGGCGCAACGCCCGCCCCGGCGGCGGCGCCTTCGCTTGGTCTCGATCCGTCGATCTTCGCCGCAGCCGAGGCCGGGAACCCGGCCGACAAGCAGCTGGAGCTTCCGGACTCGGCGCGGCGGTCAGTCGCGATGGTCGGCCCCTTTGCCGGCTTCGGACCGCAGGCCTGGGGGGACACCAACGGCCGATTCCTCGCGTCGATGATGCGTCGGCTCGATGCGCCGATTGCATCGCGCTGGGCGTCGATTACGCTGCGGCGTGCGCTGCTGACCCGCGTTCCGGCCCCCGATCGCGTCGCCGCGCCCGACTGGGTGGCTGAACGCGCCTGGCTGCTGCTGCGGATGGGGGAGGCGGATGGCGCCCGGATGCTCGTCCAGGGGGTCGATGTCGATCGCTTCAACGCCAAGCTCTACGCGGTTGCGGGGCAGAGCGCTCTGGCGACCGCCGATGCCGCGGGGCTCTGTCCGATTGCCGATGGCGGTGCGATTCGCAGTCGCGAACCGATCTGGCCGCTGGCGCGGGCGATCTGTGCGGCATTGTCGGGCGACACCGCGATCGCCGGGGTGCTGATCGACCAGGCCCGCCGCCGGACCAGCGAGTCGCAGGGGATCGACGTACAGCTGGCGGAACGGATGATGGGCGTGAATGGCGCAGGTCAGCGCAGCGTCACCATCGAATGGACCGGCGTCAACCAGCTGACCGCCTGGCGGTTCGGCATGGCGAGCGCGCTGGGGCTCACCATCCCGTCGGACCTGCTCGGGACGGTCGGGCCGCAGGTCGTCGCCTGGTCCGCGCGGGCACCGATGGTCCCGGCGTCGGAGCGGCTCGACGCAGCGATGACGGCGGCACGGCTTGGTGTCTTTTCCAATTCGGCGCTGGTCGATCTCTATGCGCAGGCCGCCGACGAAGGCAGCGAAATCACCAGCGAGACGCCGGCCGGCCGGCTGCGAGCCTGCTATGTCAGCGATGGCGATGGCGCGCGTATTGCCGCGATGCGCGGATTCTGGACAGGCGAAGGGCGCAGCCAGGAACAGGGCGTCGACCGCTATGGCGGGCTGATCCTGACGGCGCGGGCCGCCGCGCGGATCACCCCCGACAATGATCATGCAAGCGAGGCGGCCGATCTGATTGCGTCGATGATGTCGGCCGGGCTCGATCGCAAGGCGGCGGCCTGGGCGCCGATCGTCTCGGCGATGTCCAAGGAAGAGGGTGATCCCGCCTGGGCGATCCTGGCGGTCGGAACCCCCAAGGTTTCAGTCGACCTGTCGGCCGATCGGCTGTCCGGAGTCGCCGAACGCTGGGCCGATGAGAAGCCGCAGAAGGTCAAGCTGCTGCTGGGCGCGCTGGCCGGGCTCGACCGGATGCAGACGCAGGACCAGATGCAGCTGCTGGTCGATTACCAGGTCGGCTTCGACAATCGCAGCAACTGGGCTCGCTTCCTGCTCCAGGCCGCCGACCGCAAGGAACCGGCGACGGTTGCGCTGCTGGTGGCTGCAGGGTTGCAGAAGATGAGCTGGGCGCAGGTCTCGCCGGCGATGTTCGCGACGATGATCCGCGCGCTCCACGATGTCGGCCTCGATGGCGAAGCGCGGATGATTGCCGCCGAGGCGATGTCACGGTTGTAGTGGGGAACCT
>CANJRZ010000271.1 GCA_947476735.1 Sphingomonadaceae bacterium | reverse complement strand
TGTTGCTGCGGTGGAGGGCTGCATACCCGCTTGCGTTGCACTGGCGGATCGGGTCGATACGTTGGTTGCCTTCTTTGCGCGCGGAATTAAGCCAACCGGATCGAAAGATCCTTTCGCGCTGCGGCGTGCCGCGCTCCAGATCATCCAGACAGTCCTTTTGAATGGAACTCGCCTGCGCCTCCTGGATGTGATTGCTCAAGCCAAAGTCGGCTTGATGGCCGATGGTCTCGACAGTGCGGAGTTACTCGATTGCTTCGCCGACCGCCTCAAGGTCCAGCAGCGCGAAGCCGGCGTCCGCCACGATCTGATCGACGCGGTGTTGGCCCTTGGCGGGGAAGACGATCTCGTTCGGCTTCTGGCACGGGTGAAGGCCCTTCAAGTCTTTGTCGACACCGAGGATGGCACCAATCTCCTGGCCGGCTACAAGCGCTCCGCCAACATCCTCAAGAAGGAAGGCGGTGTGCCGACAGCCGCCTCTGCCACGCCAAGCTATGCGCCCGAGCCGGCTGAGCAGGTACTGATTACGGCGCTGGATGCCGCCGAGCTCAAGGCCTCCGCTGCGATCGAGGCGGAGGATTTCGCCGTTGCCATGTCCGCGCTTGCCTCGCTGCGCGGGCCGATCGATGCCTTTTTCGATCAGGTTACCGTCAACGATTCTAATCCCGACAAAAGAAACACTCGCCTCGCCTTGCTTGATAAATTTCGTGCTGCGGTGCACAATGTTGCCGACTTCTCGAAAATAGAAGGCTGATTCGACTGCCTTGCCTCCCGACGGAGGCGGGGTCGTGACAGGGAAAGTGGCGGCTGCATGATGACCCAATATGTCTATCGGTTCGGCGGGGGCGTGTCGGACGGGGGCAAGGGCGACAAGAATCTGCTCGGCGGCAAGGGCGCGAACCTTGCCGAGATGGCGTCGATCGGTTTGCCGGTGCCGCCGGGGTTCACTATATCGACCGAGATGTGTCAGCGCTTCTACGAGGAAGGCGAGCATTTCCCCGACAGCCTGAAGGCCGAAGTTGCCAAAGGCATCGCGCATATTGAGGGGATCACCGGCAAGTCCTTCGGCGTCGCCGCCGACCCCTTGCTCGTATCGGTCCGCTCGGGCGCTCGCGCGTCGATGCCGGGCATGATGGACACCGTCCTCAACCTCGGCCTCAACGACCAAACGGTGGCGGGCCTCTCCGCCAGTTCGGGCGACGCCCGCTTCGCCTGGGACAGCTATCGGCGCTTCATCCAGATGTATTCGGACGTCGTCCTCGAGCTCGATCATGGTGACTTCGAGGAAGCGCTCGAAATCGCCAAGGAAGACAAGGGTATAACGCTCGATACCGACATGGGTGCCGAAGATTGGCAGGCGCTGGTCAAGCGCTATCAGGAGATCGTTGTCGAGCTCTGGGGCAAGCCTTTTCCGCAGGACGTCCAAGAGCAGCTCTGGGGCGCGATCGGCGCGGTGTTCAAGTCCTGGCACTCGAAGCGCGCCAAGACCTACCGCCAGCTCAACGATATTCCCGCAGAATGGGGCACTGCGGTCAACGTCCAGGCGATGGTTTTCGGCAATATGGGCGAGACCTCGGCCACCGGCGTCGCCTTCACCCGCGATCCCGCAAAGGGCGATCGCGCTTATTATGGCGAATTCCTGCTCAATGCGCAGGGCGAGGATGTCGTCGCCGGCATCCGCACGCCGCAATATCTGACCCGGCAGGCACGTGAAGCGGCCGGCGCCAAGCCCGCCTCGATGGAAGAGGCGCTTCCGCAAGTCTATGGCGAGCTCGCCAAGGTGTTCGACCTGCTCGAGACGCATTATCGAGACATGCAGGATATCGAGTTCACGGTGCAGCAGGGCAATCTCTGGATGCTGCAGACGCGAGCCGGCAAGCGCACCGCGAAGGCCGCGCTGAAGATTGCGGTCGATATGGCCAATGAAGGTCTCATCACGCGCGAGGAAGCGGTGGTCCGGGTCGATCCGGCGGCGCTCGACCAGCTTCTCCATCCAACGCTCGATCCCCAAGCTCATCGCGACGTGATCGCCAGGGGATTGCCCGCGTCGCCAGGCGCGGCCTCGGGGGCCGTCGTGTTCGACGCCGAGACGGCGGCGGAGCGGGCGGAGATGGGCGACGAAGTGATCCTTGTCCGCGTCGAGACCAGCCCCGAAGATATTCACGGCATGCATGCCGCCAAGGGCATTCTCACCGCGCGTGGCGGCATGACCAGCCATGCCGCAGTGGTTGCACGTGGCATGGGAAGGCCCTGCGTATCGGGAGTCGGCAATCTCGCGATCGACCCCAAAGGCAAGACCTTCCGCGTCGCGGGGCGAGAGGTGCGCGAAGGCGAAGTCATCACCATCGACGGCTCCACCGGCGAGGTAATGCTGGGAGCGGTGCCGACGGTCCAGCCCGAGCTGGCCGGCGATTTCGGCATATTGATGGATTGGGCTGACCAGGTTCGGCGCCTTAAGGTCCGGGCCAATGCGGAGACCCCGCTCGACTGCAAGACCGCACGGATCTTCGGCGCAGAGGGCGTCGGACTTTGCCGCACCGAGCACATGTTCTTTGATGCCCGGCGAATAACGCTGGTGCGCCAGATGATCCTTGCCGAGGACGAGAAGGGCCGGCGGGCCGCGCTCGACAAGCTGCTGCCCGAGCAGCGCGCCGACTTCACCGAGATCTTCGAGATCATGGTGGGGCTGCCCGTGACAATCCGGCTGCTTGATCCTCCGTTGCACGAGTTTCTGCCCCATCAGGAGGAGGAGTTCGCTGAGGTCGCGGCGTCGACTGGCATTGGCGTCGAGGCGCTCAAGCGCCGCGCGGCCGAACTGCACGAGTTCAACCCGATGCTGGGTCATCGCGGCTGCCGGCTCGGCGTCACTTATCCCGAGATCTACGAGATGCAGGCGCGCGCGATCTTCGAGGCCGCCTGCGACGTTGCCGAGAAGACGGGCAAGGCGCCGATTCCCGAGGTGATGGTGCCGCTGGTCGGCACCCGCCGCGAGCTCGAGCTCATGAAGATCGTGATCGACAAGGCGGCGAAGATGGTGTTCGCCGAGAAAGGTCGCACGCTTGAATACCTGGTCGGCACGATGATCGAATTACCGCGCGCGGCTCTCAAGGCAGGGGAGATCGCCGAGGTGGGCGAATTCTTCTCGTTTGGCACCAACGATCTCACACAGACGACACTCGGGGTGAGTCGTGACGATGCTGGCCGCTTCCTCACGACCTATGTCGACAAGGGCATTTACGCGAAAGACCCATTTGTCAGTCTGGATATCGAGGGTGTCGGCGAGTTGCTCGAAATCGCCACCGTGCGCGGGCGCAAGACCCGAGCCGACATCAAGCTGGGAATCTGTGGCGAGCATGGCGGCGATCCCGCGTCGATTGCTTTCTGTGAGCGGATCGGCCTCGATTATGTCTCGGCCTCGCCCTATCGCGTGCCGATAGCCCGTCTCGCTGCGGCGCAGGCCGCGCTGAACGCCCGGAAATAGGTCGCTTCACCGCATCTCGGCGCGCGCTGGGATGACAGCGCCTTGTCCGAGGCTGAAGAAAAGTGAGATCTCAGCTTTCGCCGCGATGACGTGAAGGCTTAAGTTAGGCCATGTCCGCTCCCGGCCCAGTCGACCCCAAGTCGCGTCTGTTGTCGCTCGATACGCTACGCGGCATTGCGCTGTGCGGCATATTGCTGATCAATATCATCGCTATGGGCGGCCCGTTCGCGATGGACCGGCCGTTGTCAAATCCGGCGATCACTGATCCGGACTGGCAGATATGGGGCTTCTCCGTGCTGTTTGTCACTAACACGATGCGAGGCCTGTTCTCGATGCTGTTCGGGATCGGTCTGCTGCTGTTCCTCGGCGAAGAGGATGGTACGGAACGATTGAACCTGATCCTGCGGCGGTTGATGCTGCTCTTTGTCTTCGGGGTAATCGACGCGACTTTCCTGCTGTGGCCGGGCGATATCCTGATGACCTACGCCCTCGCGGGTGCGGCAGCGCTCATGCTGCTTCGGCTGAGGCCGGCCGGGCTTTTCGCGGCGGCCACCACGATTCTCCTGTTTCTGTCGGCGTGGGACGCGCATGTGGCCGCGGCAACGATGCCGGCGGAGACAGTCTATTCCGCCAGGATGCTCGCCACCGAACAGGCCGCACGGCTCGGCGGTTACTGGCAGAGCTTCGACTATGCGGTCTTCGTCAGCTGGAACTTGACAGCGAACGGGCTGGTCTACCGCGGGATGGGCGATGCGCTTTCCCTCATGCTGATCGGGATGGCTCTATTCCGCCTGGGGTGGCTCGATGATGGCGCGCGGGAGCAGCCGCTCCGGTGGATGGTGGCGGCGGGCTATGGCATGGGGTTCGGCCTTCGCCTTGTGCATCTCCTGATGGTCTGGAGCCATCAGGGCGGGCCAACCTTTGCCAGCGCGCTGATTGACCAGCCGGGCCGGCTGGCAATGACGCTTGGACATGTCGGACTGTTTTTCATGGTCTGGCGTCGCGGTGTCTGGCCAAATCTGATGGCAAGTTTCGCCCATCTGGGCCGGATGGCGCTGACTCTCTATCTGGGGCAGAGTCTGATCGCGGCGGTCATCTTCTCCGGCTTCGGTTTCGGCTTGTGGAAGCACCTGTCGTGGCCGCAACTCTGGCTGGCGGCGCTCGCGATTCTGGCGATCCAAGTTACGTTTGCGAAGCTGTGGTTCAGGCCGTTCCGCTTTGGCCCCGTAGAATGGCTGTGGCGCTGGGGCACCTATGGCACGCGACCACGCTTTCGCAGCTAGGGCGGTGCCCTGTCAGGTCGAATCGGCCACCGTTCGCATTGTGCTTTGTTTTCCGCATTTTTCGACGCGTCAGCTGATTCCACCTGACTCGAAAATGCTCTAGGCGAACATCCGCGCATGGTCGTCGAATTTGCCCTTGCGGAGCATTTCAGCCTGGTCGCGCCAATGCTACTCCGCGATTGCACCCCTAGAGAGCCCCATTCGTTCCTCGAGTGAAGCCTCGTCGTTGAGCGACAGGGTGGGGATGCCGGTGAAGCGGTGAATGCCGTATTCGGTCAGTTTGATCTCACCATTTTGTCCGACGCCGTTGATCTTAGAAAGATCATCTCGACTTTCGTTCTCGGCAACGGGAGCTGCCACCGACCCCGGCGTAACCGAATTCGCGGAGTCACGCCGCTATTCGAGCTCGACGTTCCGGTTGTCAGAAACCTCTGCGCGGATGAGATGACTCTCGCGCTCCTGTCCGAGTTCAGTGACCTTGCCGGTCAGCCGCTCGTTCTCGAGATCGGCAGCGATGCGGGCTGTCCGCTCTACCTCGAAGGCCGTGCGCCAATTGCGTCGGCCCGCCATCGTGAACAGGCCCAGAAGCCACCCGAGCGCGAGGATGAGGGTAATGACTATCCACTGGTTGGTGTTGAACTGCGTCATCCGGTGCCTTCCAATCTTGTGGTGGCCGAAACCGTTTCGGGTAGATTGTGTTCCCTCTAGCGCATCACATTGTCTTTGATCGAGCAGGCGGCGGGCCCGAGGATCACGACGAACAGCACCGGCAAGATGAACAGGATCAGGGGTACCGTCATGATTGCCGGCAGACGGGCGGCCTTTTCCTCCGCGCGCATCATCCGTTCGTGCCGGAACTCCGCAGAGAGGACACGGAGTGCCGCGGCGAGCGGAGTGCCGTATTTTTCGGTCTGGATCAGCGTCGTTACCACGCCTTTTATGGCATCCAGATTGGTGCGCTGGGCGAGGTTCTCGAAGGCCTGGCGCCGGTCCGTAAGGAAACCGAGCTCAATCGCGGTCAATGCGAATTCATCGCCGAGTTCGGGATAGGCCTTGGCCAATTCGCGTGCGACCCGGTTGAAGGCCATGTCCACCGACAGGCCCGCCTCGGCGCAGATCACGAGCAGATCGAGTGCGTCGGGCAACGCCTTGCGGACGGCGTGCTGCCGCTTGGTGATCAGGTTCTTCACATAGATGTCGGGCGCCTTGTAGCTGGCGATCAGCGAACCGGCGACGATCATATATTGCTTGAAGGCGCTCGCTTCCGGAAACCAGTGGAGCAGATAGACTCCGATTGCGGTGGTGCTGCCGATCATGATCGGGGCAACCAGGCGAAAGAAGATCACCGTGATCGCCGCGTCCTTGGTCCGGATGCCGGCGCGAGAAAGGTTGAGCGACGCCGCCTTGAGCTGCGAGTCCTGGAGCATCTTCATGCTGCCGAGGATCGCCTTCATGCGCGT
>CANJRZ010000270.1 GCA_947476735.1 Sphingomonadaceae bacterium | reverse complement strand
GCCGTGTCGACCGCTATTATCTGCTGGCCGCCGCAGCGAAATTGCCCGACCTCCGGAGCAGATATATCCGGCTCGCCCGCCGTTATCGGCAGATGCTGGCGATAGCACGACTGTCGGTCGGCTGAGGCGTCAGCGCGGTCGAAACTTCGTTTCGGCCAGGCCGCGGAACGGCGTCTTCACCGCGAAGATACTTCCCGACAGCGCGGTGGGCTGCGCTCCCACGGCACGTTCGATCGACCCGGACGTGATGTACAGCGTCGACATGTCGGGGCCGCCAAAGGCAGGCATCAGCGGCAGCAGGACAGGGACCTCGATGACCAGGTCGAGCGCGCCGTCCGGGGTGAAGCGGCCGACGCTGCCACCGCTCGGGCCGTTCGGCAGCGCGGCCCAGTAGCAGCCCTCGGCATCGATCGTAGCGCCATCGGGAAGGCCGAGATGATCGGGCACCGTGGCAAACAGCCGCTCGTTCGACAATACGCCGGTTTCGGCTTCGAGATCATAGGCGAAGATCTTCCTCTGGAAGGTCTCCGACCGGTACATGGTCCGCCCGTCGGGGCTGAAGGCATTGCCATTGGCGTCATGGATCGGCACGATCCGCTCGGTGAGCGTGGTGCCGTCGAAGCTGTACGTTGCCCCCGTCGGCCCGTCCCGGTCGGTGAAATCAGCGGGCATCGATCCCACCCAGTACCGCCCCTGGCGATCGGTACGGCCATCATTGAAGCGCAGCTTCGCGCGATCATAGGGCGCGGCGACGCACAGGTTCCATTCGCCGGTTTCCGGATCGAAATCGTGGATTCCGTCCTGAAGCGCGATGGTGATGCCGCCGCCCTCGCGCAGCACGTAGCTGCCCGGGATCTCGGGCATGTCCCAGCGCCGGTTCTGTCCGGTTGCGGGATCGAAGCGGTTGAAGACTTTGCCGTCGATATCGAGCCAGTAGAGGCATTGCTCCTCGACCGACCAGAGCGGACATTCGCCGATCCGTGCTTTGGCATCGAGTACCGGTTCAACTGTGAATTCGGCCATTGCCCTCTCCTCTGCTTTCCGGGAGTGGTGGCGTCGCCAGGGCCGCGGCGCAAGCCTAGTTCTTTGCTGGGAAGAGAACGGTGCTGGCGATCATGGCAAGGCTGTCCCGGTCAATCGCCCAAAGCCGGCCCGGCAGTTTCGGATCCCAGTCGATCGCCTGGCCGCCAAAGGCGACCGGAATCATGTCGACAAGCTCAAGCACCGAACCCGCTTCGGGCAGCGCCAGCACATAGACTTCCGTCCGATCGTGCCCGGTTGCGTAGAGCCGGCCGTCCGGGCCCCAGCTGAGGCCCGAACAGCTATAGGGCGCGAAGCGCTCGAGCACTGCAGACGGGAACGTCCAGGCTGCCTCCTGCTGGAAAGCATCGTTGTACCGGACCAGCAGCGTGTAGCGGTGGTCACGGCCCGGCACGCCGCCTTTGTTGTCATAATTGGCGTACACCGCCCACCATTTGCCCGCATGGCGATCAAGGGCTGTCAGCGAACCCGGACCGATGCCCAGGCTGATCGAGCGCGTGTGTATCATTCGGTCGATATCGAAAAACTCGACCGCGCTGGTCTGCGGCACCGCCGGATAGTTGGACGCCGCACAGACCAGTTCATGCTCCACCAGGGTGCAGCTGTTCATATGGGGGAAAAGTCGGCTTTGGCCCTTCCACTGCGCGACCCTTTCTCCGGTCGCGATCCGATATTTGCCGATCCGGTCATTGTCGATCGCGAACACATATGTGCCATCGGAGGTCGCGCCTTGCCGGGCTTCTTCGGCCGGAATGCGCAGCGCGACCGCCATGGACGCGGTTTCCGCAGCCAGCATCTCCGCCCATGTGGCAAATGCGATGAGCAGCAGCACGTGAAGGGCCTTCGCATCTGTTGCCATAGGGGGCTCCTGGTTTCGCCAGCCCCGACTAGACCGCGATTGTGACAAGCCTTCGCAAGGCCGTCACCGATCCATTCGCAATTCTTCATTGCCGTGCAGCGCATCCGCAATCAGCGCGACTCGATCCGCTGTCATTGGCCTTCGCATGGGGAGCCACCTATGCTGACACCGTTGCGCTCGCTGCTTCTTGGCGGATTCATCGTGCTGGCGACGATGCTCTCCACCAGTGGCGACGCCCGGTACGAAAATCGCCTTGCCGTGGCGGCCGCAGCGTCCGTTAACGACCACGAGGCGCTGCTTTCGGCCATGACGTACAATGTCAATGCGCTGCCCTGGCCGATCGCCCTTGGCCGTGAGGCAGCGCTGGGCCGGATCGCCGAGCGGCTTGCGGCAATGCGCCGCGCCGGGGAGCAGCCGCGGCTCGTACTGCTCCAGGAGGCCTTTACGGCGGACGCCTCAGCCATCGCGCGCCGCGCCGGTTATCGCTATGTCGCGGATGGCCCCGATGCCTCCTTGCGCAGCCCGGAACTGCCTGGCGCCGCAGACCGCCTTTTTCTCGCGTCAGCGCGCTGGGATCGAGGTGAACGATCGGGCAAGCGGCTCGGCAGCGGTCTGATGATCCTCTCGGACTATCCGATCGTCGCCATCGACCGCATGTCCTTTCCCGATTTCGCCTGCGCGGGATTCGATTGCCTCGCCAACAAGGGCGTTATGCTGGCGCGGATCAGGGTGCCGGGGATGGCCCAGCCGCTGATGGTCGCCAACGCCCACCTCAACGCACGCAAGGCCGCCGGCGTATCGATCGCCCGGACTCGGCAGGCCTATGACCGGCAGGTCGCACTGATGGCGGCGTTCGTCGCCGACCGCGTTCGCCCGGGATCACCGCTGCTCATCGGCGGTGACATGAACATCGGCAGGGATGTCGGTCGGGCTCGGCTCTTCTTCGGCGCCTTCGCGCAATCCGGGCTAGCTTTTGTCGCGTCGCGGCATGGCGGGCTGCGACAGGCGCTCGAAGAAGCGGCGTGGCCCGATAGCCGAACCCAGGCTGATCTTGCTCACGCCGACGTGCATGGCAAGGACTGGCTGTTCGCCCGTGCAGCCGATGGCAGGCCGATGCCGATCCGCGCAGCGAGCGTACCCTTTGGTACCGAACCCGATGGAGAACCGCTGTCTGACCATTTCGGATACATGATCGACTATGCACTGCCGGGCCCGGCACCCGCCACGCGATTTGCCCATTCAGCTGCGCCGGCTCAGCCGCGCAGCTGAAAATCACTCGAAGAACAGCTTGGTCACATGGCCCATTTTGCGGCCGGGCCGGGCCTGGCCTTTGCCGTAAAGATGGAGATGCGCCGCCGGATCGGAAAGGATCATGTCCCAGTCGCCGGCCTGATCGCCGATCAGGTTGCGCATTTCCACGCGGGGCGCGGCGCGCGCGGTCGAGCCGAGCGGCAGACCGCAGACCGCGCGGATATGGTTCTCGAACTGCGAGGTGACCGCACCCTCGATCGTCCAGTGCCCGCTGTTGTGCACCCGCGGCGCCATCTCATTGAATATCGGGCCGGCGGCCGTGTCGAAATACTCGATGCCGAGCACACCGACATAATCGAGCTCGGCGACGATCCTTTCCGCCAGCGTCTTCGCTGCCGCGACCGTCTCCGGGGACAGTGCAGCGGGCACCGTCGACAGTGCGAGGATACCATCCTCATGTACGTTGAGAACAGGGTCCCAGGTCGCCACCGCACCGTCCTGCCCGCGCACCACAAGCAGCGAAAATTCACGCTCGAAATTGACGAAGCCCTCAAGCACCGCCGGCTGCCAGCCGATCGCCGCCCAGGCCTCGTCGGCATCGGGCGCGGCCTTCAACCGCGCCTGGCCCTTGCCGTCATAACCGAAGCGCCGCGTCTTGAGGATCGCAGGGGTACCGATCAGCTCGATGGCCGCATCGAGATCCTCGCGGCTCGACACGACCGCCCAGGGCGCCGGCCGTCCACCAATCGCCTGGACGAACGCCTTCTCGGTTGCCCGGTCCTGCGCGGTTGCCAACGCCCGCGGATGCGGCGCCAGCGGGGTGAGCAGGGCCTCCAGCGGTGCGACCGGGATATTCTCGAACTCATAGGTGATGACGTCGACGCTGTGGGCGAACGCCTTCAGGGCATCGACATCCTCATAGTCGCCCTGCACCCAGCGCGCAGAGACATCTGCCGCCGGCCCGCTCGGTTCGGGCGCGTAGATCGCACAGCGATAACCGAGATTGGCCGCGGCCATGCTGAGCATTCGACCGAGTTGGCCGCCTCCGATGATTCCGATCGTCGCGCCTGGTGCGATCATAGCCGCCGGTCAGTCAAAGGGCTCGACCGCGACATCCGCAGTCTGCTTTGCGCGCCAGGCGTCGAGCCGCACGGCAAGCGCTTCGTCATGTGTCGCCAGGATCGCTGCCCCGAGCAAGGCGGCATTGATCGCGCCGGCTTTACCGATGGCGAGGGTTCCAACCGGTATTCCGGCCGGCATCTGGACGATCGACATCAGGCTATCCATGCCTTTCAGCGCTTTTGACTCGACCGGCACACCCAGTACCGGCAGGCGCGTCATCGATGCTGTCATGCCCGGCAAATGGGCCGCCCCGCCGGCGCCGGCGATGATCACCTTCAGCCCGCGGCCCGCCGCCGACTTGGCATAGTCATAGAGCCGGTCCGGGGTGCGATGGGCCGAGACGACGCGCGTCTCGTGGGGCACGCCGAGCGCGGTCAGCGTCTCGGCGGCATGCGACATGGTCTCCCAGTCGGAACGGCTCCCCATGATGATCCCGATCAGCGGCGGTGTGGCCATGCCCTCAAACTCCCCCCAAAGCCTCTATTACCGCTCCGACAGATAATAGCGATCCCTGGCGGTGAGATCGTCGGCGAGCTCATAGACGATGGGCTGCCCGGTCGGAATCTCAAGTTCGGTGATCTCGTCATCGGGAATGTGCGAGAGATGCTTGACCAGCGCGCGCAGCGAATTGCCGTGTGCCGAGATCAGCACGCGCTTGCCGGCCCTGAGGTCGGGCGCGATCTTTGCCTCCCAATAGGGCAGCACCCGCGCGATTGTATCCTTGAGGCTTTCGGTATCCGGGATCGCAATGCCCGCGTAACGGCGATCCTTCGACAGGTCGAACTCACCGCCCGCCTCAAGCACGGGAGGCGGGATGTCAAAGCTGCGGCGCCAGATCTTGACCTGTGCATCGCCGTGCTTCGCCGCTGTCTCGGCCTTGTTGAGCCCGGTCAGGCCGCCATAATGACGCTCGTTCAGCCGCCAGTCCTTTTCGACAGGGAGCCACAAACGACCCATCGCTTCGAGCGCGAGGTTGAGCGTCTTGATCGCGCGGGTCTGGAAGCTCGTGTAGCACTGATCGAAATCGAGGCCCCTCGCGGCCAGCAGCTCGCCTGCGGCCTTCGCCTCGGCGATGCCCAGCTCGGTGAGGTTCACGTCCCACCATCCGGTGAAGCGGTTTTCTAGATTCCAGGCCGACTGGCCGTGACGGATCAGGACAAGCGTGGGCATCGTTTCTCCCTGAGCGATTTCGGGGCAGTTGTTCTCTCCTGCCGAATCGGAAATCGCGACAACCAAAAAACCGGAGTGGCTGATCCGGTAGAACCGGATCGAAAGTCGCTCCTTCGCAGCGAAACGCGCCTCTTAGTCGGCGGTCATCGATCTGTCACCCTTGCATCGGACCTCTGGCTGGCGAATTCTGGCGTACCGAGAGGAGCTCTCCACCCATGTCGATCGTCCACAAGATTCTCCGATACGAACTCGACGGCATCAGCTTCGAAGCCTATGCCGCCTGGGACAGCTGCAGTGATGCGCCGCGCCCGATCATCCTGGTCGCGGGCACGTTCATGGGCCGCACTGGCTTCGAGGAAGCGAAGGCGCGAAGCCTCGCCGAAATTGGCTATGTCGGAGTTGCAATCGATCTCTATGGGCTCGGCCACTGGCCGGGCGACTTCGACGAGGCCCGCACGGCGATGGCGGCACTTGACGCCGATCGCGCGCTGCTCCGGCGCCGACTGTGCGCCGCGCTCGATGCCGCTCGTTCGATGGACGGGCCGGCCGACCCCCGCCAGGTGGCCGCGATCGGTTTCTGCTTTGGCGGCAAATCTGTGCTCGATCTCGCCCGAAGCGGCGCCGATGTCGCGGGCGTGGTGAGTTTTCACGGTGTCTATGATGCGCCACCCTTTGCGAGTGAGTCGATCAAGGCGAAGATCCTCGTCCTTCACGGGTGGGACGACCCGCTCGACCCGCCGGAAACCGTACTGGCGCTGAGCCAGGAGCTGACTATGGC
>CANJRZ010000269.1 GCA_947476735.1 Sphingomonadaceae bacterium | reverse complement strand
GGCGGGCCTGGTCGAACCTGGCTACCGCCTGCTCGCCAATATCGGCGGCCACGGCCACCAGGAGGTGCCGCACCTCCATGTCCATATCTTCGGCGGGCGCCAGTTCCGGGAGATGATCCCGGCGGCGCGGGGATAAAGGGGGATCAGCCTTCGGTGCTAAGGGATCAAAATCACGCCCGGTCGCCCGTTTCACATTGTCGTAGCGCTCACTACCCATAAGCACACGCAGAGCGCCATCAGGATGTGTATCGATGAACGATTGGTCTCATGGCTATGACGTGTCCGAGGGATATACCTATGGCGCGTACCGGGAAATGGCGCCCGACTGGATCGATCTTTGCGCGAGGATCGCAGGATATGTCCCCCGGCAACGCCCAGCGCTGTCGGGTTTTCGTTATCTCGAGCTGGGCTGCGGCCAAGGCATGGGGCTGTGCCTGCTCGCCGCGGCAAATCCCCAGGCTGAGTTCCTGGGCGTCGATTTTCATCCCGGGCATATCGCCCATGCCGAAAGCGTCGCCCAGGCAGCCGGCCTAACCAACATCACGTTCAGCGAGGCCGACTTCACCGATCTGGCCGCCAACTGGCCCGGGGATTTCGGGACCTTCGACTATGTTGCGCTGCACGGCGTCTACAGCTGGGTGCCGCCGACCGTGCGCGACGCATTGATCACCTGCCTGCATCAGGCGACGCACCCCGGGAGCCTCGTCTACAATAGCTATAACTGCCAGCCGGGCTGGCTTGGCACGATCCCCTTCCAGCATATCACCCGACAGCTCAAGAAAAGCACCGGACTGTCGGGCGCCGCAGTGTTCGAGGAATCGACAAGGCTGTTCGATGGCCTGCGCGCGGGCAATGCGGCGATCTTTCAGATTCTGCCGGGCCTCAAGGCGCGGGTCGAATCGGTCAAAGCCCGCAACAGCAGCTACCTCATCCAGGAATATCTCCACGATAGCTGGAATCCACTTTGGCATTCGGAAGTCGTCGAGGAGCTTGGACGCGCCAAGCTTAGTTATATCGGTTCGGCGACGATGGCGGAGACGATGCTGCCTCACATGCTCCCGCCGCCACTGCGCGAGGCGATTCTCTCTCAACCCAATGACGGACTGCGGCAGGATTTGCAGGATATCGTCATTAACCAGTCCTTCCGGCGCGATATTTTCTGCCGCGGTCCGCGCCGAGGCTTCGGCCCCGGCTTTGAAGCAGGGGACAGCCGCCTGCACCTGCTGGCGCGGCCAACCACCGGCGACACATTGACCATCGAAACGGCGTTTGGCGAGCTCTCGCTGCAGCGGCCCGCTTTTGCCGCAATTCTCAACGGTTTCGAAGCCGCAGGGCGCAGGATCGAGACGTTCGGCCCCTTCCCCGCCACGCCGGGACCGGGCCTGCCGGACGCGGTCAGCATTTTAATCCTGCTGCTGCATGCGGGGGTTCTGGGTGTCGGCGCAGTCGAGCCGATGAGTGCCGACGCCGCCCAGCGGCTGAACGCGGTCATCGCGCGCGACGCGTCCGGCGGCGCACCTTATGATCATATCGCGGCGGCCGCTCTCGGCACTGCTGTCGCGACAACAACATCCGAGCTGATGATGCTCGACGCCTGGCTCGATTCATCCGGCCGTGCCGATGCGGCGGCGCTCACCAGGGGCGTCGCGGACCGACTCGCAAAGCTCGATCGCAAAGCCGAGCACCATGGCAAGTTGCCCGACCCGACCGCCTTTCTCGAACAGACCCTGCCGCGCTGGCGTGCGCTCGGCGCACTAAGCAGCTGACCGCAGCCGGTCCACGCCCGCGGGGGACGAAAAAGGGGCGGGCCAGAACTTATGCCATCTCGTAATTCAATATCCCCTTGGTCTCGACGAACTCGTGGAAGCCGAACGCGCCCCATTCGCGGCCGTTGCCGCTGCGCTTGTAGCCGCCGAACGGCGCGGTGATGTCGAAACCGCCGTTGATCGCGACCCAGCCGGCACGAAGCTGCCTGGCGACCGCGCGGGCCGCATCCTGATCGGTAGCGGCGACATAGGCGGCGAGGCCATAGTCGGTGTCGTTGCCGATCTCGATCGCCTGATCGACATTGTCATAGCCGAGGATCGACAGCACCGGCCCGAAGATTTCTTCGCGCGCGATCGTCATGTCGTTGGTGACATTGGCGAACACGGTGGGCTTCACATAATAGCCGCTGTCGAGCCCGTCGGGCCGGCCGGTGCCGCCTGCAATGAGGGTCGCGCCCTCGTCGATGCCCTTCTGGATCAGCCCCTGGACCTTCTCGAACT
The DNA here is from genome assembly GCA_947476735.1 of Sphingomonadaceae bacterium. Lineage (GTDB taxonomy): Bacteria > Pseudomonadota > Alphaproteobacteria > Sphingomonadales > Sphingomonadaceae > Rhizorhabdus. Next base: position 3,956 of record CANJRZ010000269.1, on the reverse strand, counting down.
GGACCTTGGAGGCGACCGGCCCCAGCTCGAAATTGCCGTTGGGATTGCCGACGGTGATCTTCTCGGCGGTTTCGCGCGCGACCTCGATCGCCTCGCCCATCCGCTTGTTCGGCACCAGCATCCGTGACGGCGCGCTGCAGGTCTGGCCGCTGTTGCGCATCATGAACTGAACTCCGCCCGAGACGTTCGCCGCGAAGGCCGAATCGTCGAGAATGATGTTCGGGCTCTTGCCGCCCAGTTCCTGGGTGACCCGCTTGACCGACGCCGCCGCCCTTGTGGCGATGTCGACACCGGCGCGGGTCGAACCGGTGAAAGAAATCATGTCGATGTCGGGATGCGACGAGAGTGCGACGCCGACGCCAAGTCCGTCACCATGGACGAGGTTGAACACACCGGCGGGCGTGCCCGCGGCCTCCATCACCTCGGCGAAGATCTGTCCCGAGAAGGGCGCGATCTCCGAGGGCTTGAGAATCACCGTGCAGCCGGTCGCGAGCGCGGGGAAGACCTTCACCGCAATCTGGTTGAGCGGCCAGTTCCACGGCGTGATCAGTCCGCACACGCCGATCGGCTCCCTGACGATCAGCGTCTGGCCCCGCTGCTCCTCGAACGGAAAGGTCTTGAGCACCTCGATCGCCGCACCGAGATGCCAGAGCGCCAGCGGCACCTGGGCGCTGTTCGACACCGAAGCGGGGGCGCCCATCTCCTCGGTAACGGCGAGCGCCATGTCTCCGGCGCGTTTCTGATATTCAGTGCGAATCCGCTCGAGCAGGTCGAGCCGTTCCTCAAGGCTGCTCGTCGACCAGCTCCGGAACGCCTTGCGCGCGGCCTTGACCGCCTTGTCGACATCGGCGGCAGAGCCAAGCGCGATACGGCCCGCAACCTGCTCGGTCGCCGGATTCTCGACATCGAGCGTCCTGGGTTCGACCGGATCGACCCATTTGCCGTCGATGTAGAATTTCAGATGTTCGCGCATGCCTACCTCTCCATGGCTTGTTGTTAGGACCAGCCAAGCATTCCCGCGCCGCAGAGTCCAGCCTGCGGCTGACAGCTTGGCCTGTCGCGAGGACGAGGTTCGCACAGACCGAGCCCCACGCAACCTATTGCGCGTCCCGAATTAACCACTAGGCTTCGGTCCCCATGATCGGCCGTGGGCGTATCGCCCGGCCAGACAAGGGAAACCCCGCATGATCTTCGGGCGCGTAAAGCCACTTGACGCTATCCTCGCAACCGCAGCCAAGAAATCGCTGCACCGCTCGCTCGGTCCGTTTCAGCTCACGATGCTGGGAATCGGCGGCATCATCGGCACCGGAATCTTCGTCCTTACCGCCGAGGCGGCCCAGAAGGCGGGCCCCGGCATGATCGTCTCCTTCATCATTGCCGGATTCGTCTGCGCGGTGGCTGCGCTCTGCTATGCGGAGATGGCAGCGATGGTGCCGGTCTCGGGATCAGCCTACACCTACAGCTATGCGGTGATGGGCGAGCTGGTTGCCTGGATGGTCGGCTGGGCGCTCGTCCTCGAATATGCGATCGCCGCGGGCGCCGTTTCGGTCGGATGGTCCGGCTATGTCGTCGGACTATTCCAGTCAATGACCGGGATAACCTTGCCGAAGGCGCTGGTGCTCGGACCGATCGACGGCGGCATGGTCAACATTCCGGCGGCGATCATCGCCCTGCTTGTCACCTGGTTGCTGGTGATCGGCACGAAAGAGAGCGCCACCGTCAACGCTATCCTGGTGGCAATCAAGGTCGCCGCGCTTTCGCTGTTCGTCGTGCTCGCGCTTCCGGTGATGAATCTCAACAATTTCGACCCCTTCGCTCCGCTCGGCTTTGCCGGCATCTCGGCGGCGGCCGCGTCGATCTTCTTCGCCTATGTCGGCTTCGATGCGGTCTCGACCGCGGCCGAGGAAACCAAGGATCCCCAGCGCAACATGCCGATCGGCCTGATCGGCTCGCTGGGCATCTGCACCATCTTCTATATGCTGGTCGCCGCCGGGGTGATCGGGGGAGTCGGCGCCCAGCCGATGCTCGATGCGAGCGGCGCCGGAATCCCGACCGGTTCCGCCGCGCTCACCACAGCCTGTTCGGCGATCGGCGACGCCAAGGTCGTCTGCTCGAAGGAAGCGCTGGCCTGGACACTGCGCGAGATTGGCTGGCCGCAGATCGGCAATCTGCTTGGCCTCGCCGCCGGCCTCGCCTTGCCCTCGGTCATCCTGATGATGATGTTCGGTCAGACCCGCATCTTCTTCGTGATGAGCCGCGACGGCCTGCTTCCGGAGGTCTTCTCGAGGGTCCATCCGCGCTATCATACGCCGCATGTCATCACGATCCTGACCGGCATCGTCGTCGCGGTGTTCGCCGCGCTGTTCCCGGTCGGCGCGCTTGCCGACATCTCCAATTCGGGGACGCTGTTCGCCTTCGCGGCGGTGTCGATCGCGGTGCTGGTGCTGCGCCGGACCGATCCGGGCCGCCGCCGTCCCTTCCGCACCCCGGCCGTCGCGATCGTCGCACCGGTCGCGGCGCTCGGCTGCCTCTATCTGTTCTTCAACCTGTCGGCCTATACGATCAGCCTGTTCTTCGGCTGGGCGGTGATCGGCCTCCTCGTCTATTTCCTCTACAGCTACAGCCGGAGTCATCTCGGCCGGGGTGTCGTCGAGGTGCACGAGACCGACGCCGATATGCCGCCACCGGCGGTGCCGCCGGTCGACTAAAGCCGCTGTGCAAGCCGGGCTGCGATCAGCCCGGCCAGATCCTCGCCGACCGGCAGGCGCGGGCCCATCACGCCGATGATGCGGCCCGCGGCGATCGATCCCATGCGCAGACAGGTCGGCAGGTCCCGGCCTGTCGCCAGCCCGGCCAGCACACCGGCCGCGAACAGGTCGCCTGCGCCGGTGGTATCGACGACGGGGCCCTGGGGTTCGGCCGGGGTTTCGAAGCGCTGCCCGCGCTCGACCGCGATCGCACCCTCCGCCCCGCGCGTCGCCACCAGCAACGGCACCCGCGCCGACGCCCAGGCAACCCCCGCTTCGAAATCGGAAAGTCGGCTGAGCTCGGCAAGCTCGCCTTCGTTGGCGAGCAGGATGTCCACCAGCCCCGCCTCGATCAGCGTGACGAAATCATCATGGTGGGTATGGACGCAATATTCGGAGGACAGCGAAAAGGCGGTCCGCCGCCCCGCCGCCCGTGCCACCTCGAGAGCCGCGCGCGAGGCGGCGCGGGGCTGCTCGGTGCGCCACATATAGCCCTCGACGAACAGGATCTTCGCTTCGGCCGCAAGGGCCGGGTCGAAACCCGCCGAGAGGAATTCGGAAGCCCCCATCGCGGTGTTCATGGTGCGATGCCCGTCGGGGCTGACAATGATCAGGCAGCGGCCGGTCGGCACGTCGATCGGCTTCAGCGGAAAGTCGATTCCGCCGGCCACCATGTCCCCTGCGAACATGCGGCCTAACCTGTCGTCGCCGGTCTGGCCGATGAAGCCGAGCCGCAAGCCGAGCCCGGCGAGTGCCGCGATGCTATTGGCCGCCGATCCGCCACACACCTCCTCGCACACCCCCATCGCCTGGTGGAGCAGGGCCGCGCGGTCGGGATCGATCGGCTGCATCAGCCCCCGCTGCAGCCCCTGGGCCGCGACGAAATCATCCTCCTTCTGGCAAAGCACGTCGACCAGCGCATTGCCGATCGCGAGGATATCGTAGCGGGGTAAGGCCATGGCTCGCCCCTAACCGAACAATGTCACCGGCTCAATCGCGGCCCTCAGGGGCGCCGAGCGGGAAATAGTGACGGAAGGGCCGTGCCTCGTCGAGCGCGCGGGCATAGCTGGGCCGGGCGAGCAGTCGCGCCCGGTAGGCCCGGAGTGCTTCGAAGCGCTCGGGGATCTCGTAACTCCAGTCGGCATAAAGGAGCTGGGGTGCCGCCGAACAATCGGCCATGCCGAAATCGCCCGCCACCCACTCGCGATC
>CANJRZ010000268.1 GCA_947476735.1 Sphingomonadaceae bacterium | reverse complement strand
CAGGCGGGATTTGCGCCGGCCATGGTGCTGATCCTCCTGTCGATCTTCAGCCTGCTGTGCGGCTGGTTGCCGGTCCTGTTCAACATGGGCCTCGTGCTGATGCTGACGGTAGCGTCGATCCCGCCGCTGGCGGCCACGCACCCCTTGCCGGACATGGCGCTGTGCACCGTCCTCGGCGCGGCCTGGTTCGGCGGCCTGAAGCTCGCTGCGGAGAGCTTTGGTCGGCGCCGGGCTGCGACGGCGCAGTGACGGGAATCGATCGCAGGATCGCTGACCTGGCGGAGCTGTCTTGTCATATGGGGGGGGTGGCACCGGGCGCTGGGACAACAGTCACACGTGCAATGACCCCCTGATTGCCCCAGTCCTGCTAATGATGTTCTTCATTTGTTCTTGTCACTCCACTCTCTTTCCGCTAGCTGAGGTCTCATCAGTCTGGCGACCCCGCCCGTGGCGGGAAAGGGACAGAGAGAAAAAATGAAAAATTCGGCGTTCAATCCCATGCAACCGGGAAATTTTCGATTTCAGGATGAAGAGTCGGCCACCGCCGCCGACCAGATCGCGGCGGCGCAGGACGGGCTCCTCAACGATGCGCTGGCTATCGGCTATGCGCCGTCGATCGCCGCCGCACTCGGCCTCGTCGCGCGGATGCAGGGGATGAGCGCGCTTTCCGCCGTCACCGGCATTCGCCGCCAAAATCTCTATCGCGCGCTCGGCTATCGTCTCTCCGCCGCGCGGGAGGGGGGAGCAAAAGGGGGTATTGATTTCGGCATTCAACCCCATGCACCCGAAGGACTGTCGCCTGTGTGATGACAGCGGGTGTCGTCATGCGCCTTCCGACTGCGGCATAGGCCTGTCCTTTCTTGATCTGGGTCAAGGCCGCGACGCTCGTGCTGGGGGACAGTCCTGCGGTCGGGGCGCTGTCCGTCCCGCGCGAGGATGAGGGGCGCAGCGAGCGCCGGAACGCCGATCGGCGTCGCGCCGCTGCCCGATGCAGGAGGAGCATGCCATGAACTATTCCGATCCCAGGCTGAAGGCCGCGCTCCAGTCTCCCGGCGCGGCCCGCTGCCCCGCCATCACCACCCAGGAGATCATCGCGCAGGATGCGGTGCCCGCGCCTGCTTGGGTCCGTACCGAAAGCTACAGCTTCCTCGGCGACGAGGATGTCTCGGCCGATCGCTATACGAAGGCGGATTATGCCCGGGCCGAGGTCGAGCGGATGTGGCCGCGCACCTGGCAGTTCGCCTGCCGCGAGGAGCATATTCCGTCGATCGGCGACTATGTCGTCTATGATGTCGGCCCCTATTCGCTGATCGTCACGCGGGTCGGCGACGACGACATCCGCGCCTATTTCAATTCCTGCCTGCACCGCGGCACCAAGCTGCGCCATTCGGGCACCGAGGGCTTCGCCAGCGAGTTCAAATGCCCGTTCCATGCCTGGAGCTGGAATATCGACGGCAGCTGCAAGACGGTGCTGGGCGACTGGGATTTCCCCCATGCGCAAAAGGAGGATCTGTCGCTGCCGCAGGCGAAGGTGGCGACGCTGGGCGGCTTCGTCTTCGTCAACATGGACCCGGATTCGCCCAGCCTCGAAGACTATATCGGCGCCGAGGCGCTCGCGCATTTCAAGGCTTGGCAGCTTGAGGACCGCTATGTCGTCTGCCATGTCAAGAAGCGCATCCCGGCGAACTGGAAGCTCAACCAGGAGGCCTTCCACGAGGCCTATCATGTCCTCGCGACGCACCCGCAGGTCTCGCCCTCGAACGGCGACGCCAATTCGCAGTACGACATCTTCGGCGATCATGTGAACCGCTTCATCTCCACCCTCGGCGTGGTCAGCCCGCATCTTTACGGGCAGGTGAGCGAGCAGGATGTCTTCGAGCAGTTCGTGATCGGCGATCCGAGCGCGCTCGAAGGGTCGGAGCGCAGGCTGCCCGAGGGCGAGACCGCGCGCGCGGCGATGGCGCGGCTGTTCCGCAAGACCTTCGAGGAGGCCAATCATGTCGATCTGTCCGGGGTCTCGGACAGCGAGCTGCTCGATTGCTTCAGTTACAGCCTCTATCCGAACATGTTCATCTTCCCCGGCGTCTCGCTGCCGATGGTCTATCGCTTCCTCCCGGACCGCAACGATCACCGCAAGAGCTGGATGGAAGTGCTGTTCCTGCGGCCCAAGCCGACCGATGGCAGCGCCTTCCAGACCGCCGAGATGCAGCTGCTGGACGACGATCAGCCGTTCACCGAGGCGGAGGGCATGGATCCCGGCTTCGGCAATATCCTCGATCAGGACACCGACAATCTCCTGCTCCAGCAGGAAGGGCTCGAGGCTGCCTCGAAGAAATCGCTGACGCTGGGCAATTACCAGGAGATCCGCATCCGCCACTGCGAGCGCGCGACCGACCGTTACATGGCGATGCCGCCGCTCGACGTCGACTGGCGCACCCAGCAGAAGTGCGGCCGCCACGGCTGATCGTCCCGCCCGATGCAATTGGGATCAATTGTCCGGCCGGGAAAGGCTATAGAAGGAGAACAGAATCGCAGGACAGGAGAGGGTGATGCGCGTCGGCGCGATGGTGACCAACTATAACCAGGCGGATTGGCCGCGCCTGCTCGCCGGCGATTACCAGAGCGAACCTCCGGTGTCTGACCTTGCGATCCACAGCGAGACGATGGCGCTCGGCGAGCTGGTCGAGCCGCTCGGCTATGACGATATCTGGTGCGCCGAACATTATGGCTCGGCCTATTCGATGCAGGGTAACCCGCTGCAATGGCTCGCTTTCTGGGCGGGGCGGACGCGGCGGATCGGGGTCGGCACCGCGGTCATCGTCCTGCCCTGGGCGAACCCGGTCAAGCTGGTCCACGAGATTGCGATCCTCGATCTGCTGCTCGAAGGGCGTCCGATGCATCTCGGTGTCGGCCGCGGCATTTCGAAGCATGAATATGACGCGTTCGGGGTGCCCTCGGGCGAATCCCGCGAGCGCTTCGTCGAGATGGTCGAGATCCTCCGCCTCTCGGAGCAGCCGCGCTTCTCCTATGACGGCAAGCATTATCAGTTGCCCGAGATGACGGTGCGGCCGATGGCGCGGCACCGCGGCACCCTGTTCGACAAGATGAAGGGCGCCTTCAACACGCCCCAGTCGATGGTCCTCGCCGCCGAGCTCGGGCTCGGCCAGATGTTCGTCACCGGCGCGCCGCTCGCCGAGATGGCCAGGCAGGTTTCCAAGTTCAACGCGATCCGTGCGACGAAGGGGCTCGCCCCCAACCAGCCGAGCGTGATGATGTATCTCCACTGCGCGAAGGACAAGGCCGAGATCGAGAAGGGCCACCGCTACGCCGCCGAGCAGATGGAGGCCGCGCGCAACCATTATGCGGTGTGGAACGGCCCCGATTTCGCGAACATGCCGGGCTATGAGATTTACGCCAAGGTATTCAACCAGGGCGGCCCCGCGCCCGCGCCGAACAGCCAGATCCATGAGGACGGCCACCTGATCGGCACCCCCGAGCAGATCCTCGAGAAGATCCAGCGCGTCCAGAAGATGCTCAGCCTCGAATATCTCGTCGTCCACCCCGCCCATGGCTCCAAGCCGGGCGCCGAGGCCCGCGCCAGCCTCGAGCTGTTCGCGAAGGAGGTGCTCCCCGAGGTCCACAAGATGGCCACCCCGCTCCACGAACATTCGCTCGGCACCGAGGAAGCGCTGAAGATCGAGACCGCGGTCGGAGCGGCGGCCGGATAGAAAAAGATCCTCCCTGTCGCACAGCGATGGGGAGGATCTTCAGGATGCCCTACCGCCCCATCAGCGCCCTGGCGGCCGGCAGATAGGTCCGACCGATCCGGATTCGCTCCTCGTCGGTGAGCACCGCGTGCCACACCCCCATGCCGTCATGGCTCAGCCGTGCGATCCGGTCGCGGCGGACGATTGTCGAGCGGTGGAGGCGGATGAACATCGCCGGGTCGAGCCGCCGTTCGAGCTCGGTGATCGTCTGGTGGAGCAGGAAGCTGCGGCTGCCGACATGGAGCCGCATATAGTCGCGCTCGGCCTCGACCCGATCGATGTCCTGCGCCGCGATCCGGATCATCTCGCTCCGGTGCGGCACCCAGAATTCCTGGGCGTGATCGGATACGGCCGTTTCTTCGGCCGGCGCGCGGCGGCGCTCGATCACCCGCGCCACCGCCTTGGCCAGCCGATCCTGCGCGACCGGCTTGAGCAGATAGTCGGTCGCGGCGAGATCGAACGCCGCCACCGCAAACTGGTCGAACGCGGTGCAGAAAATGATCGCGGGCCGCTTCGCCAGCTTCTCGATCGCCTTGGCAACGCCAATCCCGTCGAGCCCGGGCATCGCGATGTCGAGCAGCAGCATCTCGGGTTCGAGCGCCTCAAGCAGCCGCAGCGCCGCCTCGCCGTCGGAGGCCGTGCCGACCAGGTCGATCATCGGCTCGCGTGCGCACAATATCTGGAGCCGCTCGATCGCCAGCGGTTCATCGTCGACGACCAGGGTCCTTATCGGTGATGGGGATGAATCAGACGCCATTCCTGATCAATGGCATGAAAAGCGTTACGCCAAAACCACCATTGGGTAGCGGACCATAGCGACAGCTCGCTTCCTCGCCGAAGCGCGCGCGCAGCCTGTCGGTGACATTCTTCAGGCCCACGCCCGCGCCGTGCATCTTGGCGTCGTCGCCGAGTGGTTCGCCGTCATCCTCGACGCTGAGCACGAGGCCGTGCGAATCCTCTCTCTCGCTGACCCGGATCGTCACCGGCCGCTTGGCCCGCGACACGCCATATTTGATCGCATTCTCGACCAGTGGCTGGAGGATCAGGCAGGGCACGCAGGCCGTGTCCAGCGCCGCTGGCACATCGATCTGGACGATGAGCCGTTCGGGGAAACGAATTGCCTCGATGTCGAGATAGAGCCGCTGCAGCCTGATCTCTTCCGACAGCACAACATCCTCGGTCGGATCGGCGGTGAGGCTGGTGCGGAAGAAAGTGGAGAGGTTGAGGATCATCGCCTCGGCTTCGTCGCGCTGGTCCTTGAGGATCAGCGTCGACAGCGAGTTGAGCGTGTTGAACAGGAAGTGCGGATTGACCTGGTAGCGCAGGGCCCGCAGCTCGGCCTCGCGGGCAGCGGCGCGATAGCCGGCTGCCTCGCGCTCGGCGGCGCGGACCGCGGCCGCATAGGACAGCGCCAGGAACAGCGCACCCCAGGCGGCGAAGAAGAAATAGCCGTTGAGTGCCTGGTCCCCGATCTGGCCGAGGACGCTGAGTTCCTTATCCTTGTGCGAATAGTTCGGCGCGCCGACCTGGATCGTCACCGTGCCCGGCGATGGCTCGACGATCACCGGAGAGGTGGGAATCATCGTCGGGAGCGGAGGCGGTGTCGGGACCTGGAGAACGGGTGCCGCCGGAGCCCCGGACGCGGCGGGCGGGGTGGGTGCCGCAGGTGGGGTAGGCGCTGCCGGAATGGCTGGAACCGGCCTCTCGGGCAAATCGGCTTTGGGTACCAGCAGGCCGGGCGGGGGCGCCGGGGGCGAGGGGGCGGGGATGCTCGCCAATATATTGTCGATGTCGATATTGACGCCGTGGCGCTTTGCTTCCTCGACGGCCTGGCGCGCTTCCGCCAGGTTCTCCCTGTAGCTGGCATAAGCCTCGCGATAGGCGTCGCGCTGGGCCTGATAGGTATCGCGGAGAGCCTCGCGTCGCGCCTGTTCCGCCTCGCGCAGTGCTTCGCGCCGGGTCTGCTCGAAGTCACGCATCGCGGCGAGCTTGTCCTGGTTCCAGTCATTCTGCGCATCAGTTCGCAGGTGCGCCTTTTCCTTCTCGATCTCGGAATTCTTGGTTGCGATTTCGCGTTCGAGCTCCGCGCTCTTCTTTTCGAATGCGAGCTTCGCGGTCGATGCCTCACGCTCGGCGAGCGCCTTGGCGTCGGCCGCGGCCTTGGCCTGCCGTGCCGCTTCCCTGACCGCGTCATGTGCGTCGGCGATCGCATTGAGCGCCTGCTCGCGGGCCTCGGCGATGCCTTCTGCGCCGATGTCGATTCTTCGGCTCGCGGCAAACCTCTGCTTGTCGAGCTCGATCTGGCGGTCGACCTCGCGGAACGCCATCCAGTTCATCGAGCTGTAGGCAACCGCCGCGGGTATCGCGAGCAGCGCGACCGCGCGGACGTTGACCGTGAGCGACTTGCCTGCGAGCGGCCGCATTGCGAGATAGACGATATAGGTCGCCACCATCGAGCCGCCGGTCACGAAAGAGCGCGCGGCCAGCAT
>CANJRZ010000267.1 GCA_947476735.1 Sphingomonadaceae bacterium | reverse complement strand
CTCAGCGCCTGGCGCGATCCCGATCATGGCAGACCTATTCCCGCCTGGCGCGACAGCGATGCGGCAAAGCCCTATCCGATCCGCCGCATTCCGTGGCTGCGGCCCCCGGTGGTCGAGAATTTGCGGAGGCGGATCGGCCTGCTCGATCTGCTGCTGATCGATCTGCCGGTGATGGCATTCGTTATCGTGAGGGTGATTCTGGAGGCATTGCGCACAGGTGCCAGGACTATCGTGATCGGCGAACTTCAGGGGCTCGGCTGGCTTGCCATCCTGCTCAGTATTCTCACACCCTGGAGGGTGGTGCTGTACACCCATGGCGAGGAGGTGGTGCAAACCGCCTATAATCGCCTTGCCCGGTTGCGGGGGCTGGCGCTCCGCGCGAGCGACGTTGTGCTCACTGTTTCGAGCTTCACACGCGATCGGCTGATCGCCGATTTCGGCGTGCCGGCTGAGCGTATCCGGTTGGTGACACCGGGCGTCGACCTCGAGCGCTTCACGCAAGGAAGCAGCATCGAACCCTTCATTCTAAGCGTCGGGCGACTGATCGAACGTAAAGGATTCGACCGGCTGATCGAGGCCTTCGCACAGATAGAAGCCGATTTTCCGGACTATCGGCTTAAGATCGCGGGCACCGGCCCACTCGATCATTCGCTCAAGTCGTTGACGATCCGTCTGAACATCGCTGGCCGGGTCGACTTTCTCGGCAGCGTCGATGATCGCGAGCTTACGCGTCTCTATCGGAGCTGCACGATCTTCGCGATGCCCAACCGGACGCTGGCCGACGGAGATACCGAAGGCTTCGGCCTGATCTTCCTCGAAGCCAATGCGTGCGGCAAGGCGGTCATCGGCGGCCGCGCCGGCGGGGCAACCGATGCGATCCTTGATGGCGAAACCGGACTTCTGGTCGACGGCAATGACCCGGATGCAATTGCGCACGCCGTTCGGGAACTGCTCGGCAACGACGCCCTTCGATCTCGTCTGGCAGCGGGCGGGCTGCGACATGCCCAGCTTCACGGCTGGAATCGATCGGCCAGGGACTTTCTGGAAGCGGTTCGCGGAATGGACAGCCAATGAGCGCCAAGCAAAGGCTCGCTGCGCCCGAAATCTCTCTGATCGTTCCGACATACAACGAACGCAGCAATATCGCTCCGCTGCTCGACAGCGTCCGCGCGGCGTTCGGCGACATTCCCTGGGAAATGATCATCGTCGATGACGACAGCCCCGATCATACGTTCAGCGAGGTCGCCCGCCTGGCGCGCGAGGAACCGCGCTTGCGCTGCCTGCGGCGCGTGGGACGGCGCGGTCTCTCCTCGGCGGTGATAGAGGGTGCGCTGGTCGCGAACGGCGGCGTCATCGCGGTGATGGACGCCGATTTTCAGCACGACGAGCGCATTCTCGGGCCGATGTTCGACACGTTGACCGGGACCGGAGCCGATCTCGTGGTCGCCTCCCGCTATATCGAAGGCGGTGGCATCGGCGATTGGGATGCCAGGCGTGCGCGGATGAGCGATGTCGCGACGCGGATGGCGTGCCTTCTCGTGGGCAACCAGACCAGCGACCCGATGAGCGGCTTCTTCATGGTCCGTCGCGACGTGTTCGCGAGCGTGATCTATGACCTGTCCCAGCAGGGTTACAAAATTCTGCTCGACATCATCAGTTCATCACAGCGACCGCTCAGGATCGAGGAAGTCCCCTATGTCTTTCGCACCCGCCAGGCTGGCGAAAGCAAGATCAGCCTCATGGTGCTGGCCGAATTCCTGTTCCTGATCATCGAGAAGCTGACCCGTGGCCTGATCCCGCCGCGCTTTGCACTGTTCTGCCTCGTTGGCAGCTTCGGCCTGCTCGTTCACCTCGCCGTCCTCAATGCCCTGAAGCTGGCCGGGTTCGATTTCCTGACCGCGCAAGTCACCGCGACCAGCGTGGCAATGGTATCGAACTTTGCCATGAACAATGAGTTCACCTATCGCGACAGGCGGCTGACCGGGGCCTCCTTCTATGCCGGCCTGATCTTGTTCTGCCTGGTTTGCAGCTTCGGTGCGCTTGCCAATGTCGGCGTCGCGGAAATCGCCATCCACCAGATCGGCAACTGGTCGATCGCCGGCCTGTTCGGGGCCATCATGGGTGCAGTGTTCAACTTCTCGGCGGCGACCAGCCTGGTATGGCGTCGGCAACGCAGGCGTACATACGAGACCGCCAACCGACCCTGATCGGCCCTTGCCTCGGTTCACCCGGGCGCGGGCGTTCGAGCTTCCGGTTCGGTCATCGCGGCGGCAATCGCGCGGGCCAACTCCGCCGGTTCCACCGGCACTCCGGTTGATGACGTCGCCGTCGGGATCCAAGATATAAATTGCGCAATCGGTTATCGATTCCACCAGAACACGGTAACAGGCGTCCTGGCTCGCAGATTTTACCCATTTCTGAGTTAGGCTTATGGTTCCTCAATGCTGCTGATCAAATATCTCATCAGAGAAACGTCACCAGCGCGGTCAGCTTCCCATGTGCATCTCCGAACAAGGGTGCAACGAACCCGGCGACAGTGCGTTGACGCGGTCAGGATGTTGTTACGGGTCCACATTCACGGTCGCCCGGGCATAACGGGCGAGTCATGACGGACGCACTCTTCCAGCCAGGGTCAAATTGCTGGCGAATCGAGCAGGCTTCTCGCTTTTCCGTCATCGTTGACGCCGCCGACTATTTCCGCGCCGCCCGCGATGCGATTCTGCAGGCACGCGAGCAGATCCTTCTGGTCGGGTGGGACGTCGATCCGCGCATCCTGCTCGATCCCAATGAGAATGAGAGCGAGAGCGAAGCGCCCAACTGCCTCGCCGACTTCATTCCCTGGCTCGCGCGGCGGCGTCCGGAACTCCGGATCAATCTCCTGATCTGGAATATGGGCTTCCTGAAGATGTTGACGCGCGGATTGTCGATCTTCACCCTCGCCCGCTGGAGACTGTCTCGGCACGTTTCGATCCGGTTCGACAGCAGCCACCCGATCGGAGCGACCCATCACCAGAAAATCCTGGTGATCGACGACAGCATAGCCTTGTGCGGCGGCATCGACATAACATCGGATCGCTGGGACACCCCCGCCCACCTCGACGACGACCCCCGCCGCAAGCGGCCCGATGGCAAACCCTATGCGCCATGGCACGATACCGCCGGCATGATCGAAGGTGACGCTGCGGCATCGCTCGGCATGCTGGGCCGCGAACGGTGGCGTCGAGCTACTCGCCGGCAATTGCCTGTGCCCGCGCGCAATGACGGGTTGTGGCCGGAATGGGTGGAATGCGCGATCCGCGACAGGCCGGTGGCAATCGCACGAACCGTTCCCAAACAGGAAGGCATCGACGAGATCCGGGAGATTGAACAACTCTATGTCGACATGATCGCTCGAGCGAAGCACTTCATCTATGCCGACAATCAATATTTCGCCTCGCGCCGGATCGCCGAAGCGCTTGCAATGCGACTGACCGAACGCGACGGGCCCGAGGTCGTTATCATCAATCCGATAAGCGCCGATGGCTGGCTGCAGGAGGCCGTGATGGGCAGCGCTCGCGCTGCCCTCTTTTTCGCACTCACGCACCTGGACAAGTTCGACCGCTTTCAGATCTACACGCCGGTGACCGAAGGCGGAATGCCGATTTACGTCCACTCCAAGCTGATGATCGTCGACGATCGCATCCTTCGGGTGGGATCGTCGAACATGAACAACCGCTCCATGGGGCTGGACAGCGAATGCGACATCGCTCTGACCATCGTTGACGACGCGGTCGATCCGGCAATCAGGAACCTCCGCGAAGCGCTAATGGCCGAGCACCTCGGCACTACCACTGAACTTGTTCGGGATGCCTTCGTTCGAACCGGATCGCTGATCGGGACCGTCGAATGCCTGCGTGGCACAGGCAAAACCCTGGTCGAGTTCGAACCGGGCCAATGGAGCGATGCCACGCTCGCCATCGGATCCAGTGGAATGCTCGATCCGGAATCCGTCGACGAACGTTGGGAGCCTCTGTCGAACCGAGGGCTTTTCCGTGGTTTTCTGCGACGCGGCACACGGCAATTGTTCGACGCGGTTCGCGAACGGCGGCGGCGGAGACGCGAACGCAATCGCGGCCGGTGGCGTCGCAAATTCCGCCAAATCTGGCACGCGACCAGGACCCGCGTCGATTGACCGTTAACGCAGCTATGGTCAAAGTCCGCTGCCATCCACACGGGAAAGGATCCTGATGACGAACCCTGCCCTCAAACTGTCGACCGCTTTGGCGGGTCTGAGCCTGTTTGCTTCGGTGGCGGGTGGAGCGCCGGCGAAGGTCGCTCCCGCCTGGCACGATCAGACCCTTACCATCTGGAAGAACATGATCGCCATCCCCTCGGTACACGGGCGTGGCCAGATGAGACCGATGGCGGAAAGCATCGCCAAGCAACTGCGCGACGGTGGCTTCGCTGCGGAGGACATCGTAATCGAAGGCGAAGGCGACGATATCACCCTCGCCGCACGTTATCGCGGCACTGACAAGAGCAAGCGCAAGGCTTTACTGCTCTCTGGACATATGGACGTTGTCGAGGCCCGCCCATCGGATTGGAAGCGCGATCCTTTCACCCCGATCGAGGAGGGTGGATATCTCTACGGCCGCGGTTCCTATGACATGAAACTCGGTAACGCCGTCATGGTGTCGACCCTGATCGAACTCAAGCGCTCGGGCTTCAAGCCGAAGCGCGACATCCTGCTCCTGCTGAGCGGCGATGAGGAAACCGCCATGGTGACGACTCGCCGGCTTGCCAAGCGCTATGCGTCTGAAGGAGCGCTGCTGCTCAATGCCGACGCGGGCGGGGGCATGCTCGATCCCGTCGGCAAACCCGTTTCCTACAAACTGCAGGCGGCAGAGAAGACTTATGCAGACTTCGAGATCAGTCTTACCGATCCGGGCGGCCATTCAAGCCGTCCGACTCCGGGCAATGCTATCTACCGCCTTTCGAGGTTAATCGACCGAATTGCTGCCTATCAGTTTCCGCCGCAACTGAGCGACATCACACGCGCCTACTTCCGTATGACCGGCAAACTTGTGGGTGGAGCCACCGGCGCCGCATTGCTGCGTTTTGCCGAGGACCCGACCGATGCGGACGCCATCGCGACACTGCGAGCCGATCCCGAATATGTCGGACTGATCGGCACGACCTGCGTGGCGACGATGCTCTCGGGCGGGCACGCCTATAACGCCCTGCCGCAAAAGGCTTCGGTAGCGGTAAACTGCAGGATATTCCCCGGCGTACCGGTGGAAGAAATCAAGTCGAAACTGACCGAGGTCGCCGCCGATCCTCATGCCTTAATCACAACCTTGGACGAACCCACCTCGAGCGACGCGTCGCCGCTCGATCCGAGCCTTTTGCGCGCGGTGCGTCATGGTATCGATCGAAGCTATCCGGGTCTGCCCATAGTGCCAATGATGGAGGCGGGTGCCACCGACAGCCTCCACTTCCGCGCACTGGGGGTGCCGAGCTATGGTGTGGCGGCTTCTTTCCTTCGCCCTGAAGATGACTTCGCGCATGGGTTGGACGAGCGCTTGCCGCTCAGCACAATCGATCCCGGCCTGCTGCTCTGGCACAGCCTGCTCTCGGAACTTTCGAACTAGCGGGCAAGCTTCACCACCCCGAAACGGGCGCGAAGCAGGATATTCAGCCCAGCCGCACTTCGAGGAAACTCGGAACGGGGCCGTTCCATCCATCATCAGGACCATCGTCCCGATCTTCCGAACGACGGGGGCGGCGGTCGTCGCGGGGTGGTCTACTTTCGCGCTGGGGACGTTCCGCGCGTGGTTCGCGCTGCGGACGCTCTGGACGAGCTTCGCGTTCCGGCCGGGCTTCGCGTGCCGGGCGGGCTTCGCGTTCGGTACGCGCTTCGCGCTCCGGGCGGGCTTCGCGTTCCGGGCCGGCTTCTCGCGCGGGTGACGTATCATCGCCGCGGGGACGGCGCACCCTGCCCCTCGCCGGCCTGGGCTCGCTGTCCTCGACGCCCGGCTCGGCGCGGGCTCCGCCCTGACGGGCGATCTTGTGATTGGTCAGCTTCTCGATCGACTCGATCGCGTCGGCATCCTCCGGGGTCACAAGGGTAATCGCGATGCCGGAGGCGCCGCCACGGCCGGTCCGGCCGATGCGGTGAACATAATCATCCGGATGCCAGGGCACGTCGAAATTGAAGACGTGGCTGACACCCTTGATATCGAGCCCGCGTGCCGCAACGTCGGAAGCGACAAGGATGTTGATATCACCAGTCTTGAAGCGATCGAGTTCGCGCAGCCGCTCGGGTTGCTCCATGTCGCCATG
>CANJRZ010000266.1 GCA_947476735.1 Sphingomonadaceae bacterium | reverse complement strand
GTGGCCGGCGCTCGACCGTGAAGGCAGAGCGTAGCATCGACGTCGATATATTTGAGGAAGCCGCCATAGCAGCCGTGGCCGAGGACGCAGATATTGTCCTTCACGAGGTCGAGTTCCTCGATCACTTCCAGGACGAGGCGGATTGCCACCGGCTCGCCACAACCCGGGCAGAGATGATGGTCCTCTGTCTGCAACAGAGTGGGCTTGGTCGGCATGACCTTGCGCGCCGGCACTTCTGGCGGCTGGTCGGTCCGGATGATGGAGGCGGTGATGTCGGTTGCCATCTCAATGCTCTCCCTGGGCATGCGCCACGTCGGGCAGCGGCTGCCCGGCGATCGCCGCCTCGATCCGTCGGCGCAGCACAGGCGCGTTCATATAGGGGCCTAGGTTGAGCCCCGATGCATCAAAGCTGATCCCGCCGATCGCCTGAACCTTGTGCCGATCGGCGACGTTCAGACGCACATCGTCGATCATCTGGCCGGCATTCAGCTCGAAAACCAGCACCTTACGTGCCCTGGCGGTCGCCTTCTCCAGCGCCGCGCCCGGAAAGGGCCACAGCGTGATCGGGCGGAACCAGCCGATCTTCACCCCCTCGGCGCGCAACTGGCGGGCGACGAACTCGACGAACTTGCCGCCGGTGCCGAAGGCGGTGACGACGATTTCGGCATCGTCGCAATCGCCCTCTTCCCAACGCACCTCTTCGGCCGCGATCGTCTCGAATTTCTCGGCAATCTTGCGCCAGTGATAGGTCGGCCCGAGCCCCGGTTCGTTATGTTTCCCATAGGCGAAAGTAAAGATGCTGCGCGACTTGCCGGTGCCCCCCATCGTGCCGTCGAGCGCCCAGTCCTTCGCCGGCAGCGCCCCGAAATCGATCGGGGCCACATTGACACCAACCTGCGTCCGCGCGATCAGATTGTCGCCGAGCAAGATGCCGGGCACCCGATATTTATCGGTCAGGTGGAACAGGAGCTGGGTCAGTTCCACCGCCTCGGGGACATCCTTGGGTGCGAGCGTGATCGTGCGGTAATCGCCCCAGCCGCCGCCGCGGGTCGCCTGGAAATAATCCTGCTGGTTGCGCGCCATGTTGAAGATGACGAGCGGGGTCTCGTTGAGCGCCGCCTCGGCGATCGCCTCCTGCATCAGCGCTAGTCCCTGACCGCACGATCCGCTTGCAGCGCGGAATCCCGTCACCGCCGCACCCAGCGCCATATTGACTCCGCCGATCTCGGTCTCGGCATTGATGCAGACACCGCCCGCCTGCGGCAACCTGCTCGCCATCTGCTCCAGCAGATCGGTCGCCGGCGACATCGGATAACCGGAATAGAATTTCAGGCCGGCAGCGATAGCCGCCTCGGCGATCGCCTGGCTGCCGTCCATCAGGCGAAGCGCCATCACTCAGTCTCCCCGGCCGTCTCGTGGACGACCGCTTCGTTCAATTTGTAAACCTCGAACACAAAATCAGGACAGACCTGCGCGCAGGCCGTGCAGCCCGTGCAGCCCGGTTCGAGGATCGGGTAGCGATAGCCGATCGCATTGACCTCCCTGGACATTGAGAGGACCCCCGGCGGACAGGCCGGCACGCACAGCTCGCAACCCTTGCAGCGATCCTGCGCGATCACGAGCGCACCGCGGGTGACAAGACGTTCGCTCATGGCGCACCGATCCCCTCAACCGTCACCCCAGCGAAGGCTGGGCTCCATGTCTCTCGCATCCGTGGTGACATCTGAGAAGGAGCCAGACATGGATTCCTGCCCGCGCAGGAATGACGAGGAAGGATGTTTACTGGCTTCATGCCACTACCTCGAAGCTCACCGGCGCCGCGAGCCGGGGCGCAGCCTCAAACCCCGCGCGCAATGCCTTCTCGTTCGCCTCGACATGCTGACGACGATAGGACGGCACGACCTGCTTCATCGCGGTCACCAGGCTCTCCACATCGACAAGCCCGGTGATCGCGCAATAGGCGGCGAGCAGGACGAGCCCGGTCGACTGAGCATTGCCAATCTCCAGCGCAATCGTCTTGGCAGGAAAGGGAATGACGTGATGGCCGTCGAGATCAGGGAGCAGATCGACGATCGAACTTTCCGCTACGATCAGCGAGCCGGGCCGAAGCTTGGGCATCACCGACTCATCGACGAACTTGTCGTGCATCAACAGCGCCGCGCCGCCCTCCGACACCACCGGCAAGGCCCGCAGCCGCTCCGCTCCGATCACGACCGCCGCGACAGTGCTGCCGCCGCGCATCGCGCCGCCATATTCTCCGGTCAGCTGGACAAACAGATTCTCGGCGATCGCCCCCAGCGCAAGCACCTTGCCCATCAGCTGAATGCCCTGCCCGCCAATCCCGGAAATGAACAATTCGTGTTCCAGATCGGCCTCCTCGCCGCACTTTCAGATAGGATACACTTTTCAGTGCGCCGCGAAACCGTCGCATAGGCAAAGTGACTACCCGGCGCATTGACCTGATAGGACTTTGCGTCCGTCAGCGATAATATGACTTGTCGATGAAGCTATACCGCAACGCCGAATCACACATGCGGCACGGATGAAATGCTGGCGGCTCGTACGCATAAAGCGCACGAGCCGCAGCGACTTAGTTCACCGGCTGGAACACCGGGCCGGTAGATTGAACGGCTTAGCTACCGAACTTCACCGTCAGGCGGACCCACAGTTCGCGACCGCGGTCGACGACGCTGATCGACTCGCCGAGGCCCACGGGGCCGCGCGATGTGCCGCCGACGATGGCGGGAACAAAGAACAGGGCACCCGAAACCGACCCGACATTCTGCGTGTTGATCGTGTGCTTGCCGGTGAGATTATTGCCGATGAAGGCCAGCTCCCACGAGTCGTCCTCCTGGCCCAAAGTCACCGTCGCGTTGAGCTTTGCATAGGCCTTCTGGTAGAAATAGGGGCGGGATTTGAGCAGTCCGACGAGCGTCGAATATTTCGATGAATATTGGACGTCGCTGCCGAGACCGATCTTCTTTTCGCCGCCGATCGGCATTTGATAATGGATTCCGGCAGTGGCCGTCCAGTCCGGCGCGCGGACCAGCGGCGTGCCCGAAACATCCGACGCCGTATAGCGGAATGGCGCTCCACCCTGCAATGCCACGGGCAGGGATGCTGCGGTTACGCCCGGCGGCAGGTTGTTCGGTGCGCTGAATGCACCGAGGGCATCACTCGGTGCCGGTTGCCGATTGCAGCCCTCGGAGTAGAGGTCTCCGCTCACGCACGGCGAATTCGGATAGCTGGTGAAGCGGCTGTGATTGTAGTTCACCGCGCCAAACAGCTCGAGTCCGGGCACCGCATCCGGCTTATAGTTGAAGTCGGCCTCGATTCCGTAAATCTTGGCCCGCGCCGCATTCAAGGTTTGCAGGATCGGCAGTCCGTTCACAGCCGGCTGCTGCGTTCCGACCTGCAAGTCCGACGCCTTGTAATAATAGCCCGCCATGTTGAAGTTGAGCTGCCGGTCGAGCCAACGGCTCTTGATGCCCACCTCGAATCCCTGGATCTTCTCGTCACCATAGGAACGTGGCTCGCCCACGCCCACATAGCGGCCGTTGACCAGCGAAACCGGACCCGCAGGCTGGGTCGCGGTGATAATGTTGTAGGAACCCGACTTATAGGCCTGCTTCCACGAACCGTAGAAGGTGAGGTCATCGGTCGGCGTATAGGTGAGCGTGATTTCCGGCGAATAATTCTTCGAATTGAGGCCCGGGTTGCTCAGGTAGATCGGCGTTCCGAGGGCCTGGCCGGTGTGGAAGGCCGTGAAGGGCTCGTCATAGGTGACCGCCGCGAACCGCCGTTTTTCGTTGCTCCAGCGCACGCCGCCAGCGAGTTCGAACTGATCCGTGATCTTGTAGCGCCCCTGTCCGAAGAAGGAATAGGATTTGATCTTGATCGTCATGTTGCCGGCAAAGACGAGCGGCGGCAGGAAATAACGGGTATTGCCCGGCAGGGTTTCGTCGTCGTGGATACGGCCGTCCTGGTAGAAGGCGCCGAGCGTGAAGTTGAACGGCCCCTTGTAATCCGATCCGACGCGCAGTTCCTGGGTGTAATCGCGGCGGTTGAGCCGCTTCTCGGTCATGCACGACGGAGCGCCGCCTCCCGAATTGTAGCAATTATAGTCCGAGTTAGTGTCGATCCTGTAAAAGCCGGTCACCGACGTAACATCGATACTCGACGACGGGGAGTATTTCAGCTCGAGCGAGGCGAACTTCTGCGTGGTGATGGCGGCGGGTTTGCCGCCGTCAAGCGCATGGATGCCGTTCGGATTGTTCTCCATGCCGGGAAAGGCGGCCGGGTTCATGCCGACGATCGCGCCATAGCGATCAAGCTTGCAGGTTTCCTTGGGGCTGAGCTGGTTTGCGACGAAGCCCAGGCCCGCAGCCGCAGCAATATTGGTCAGCCCGTTAGGACAATTGGTGTTCTGCGATACCGTCGAGTCATGCTCCCTGTCGTGGGAATATGTCATCTTGAGACGCGCGCTGAAATTGGGCGCAGGCTTGTAAACCACGGTGCCCCGGATCATGACACTGCGGTTTTCGCCGAGCCGCTTCCCCAATGGCAGTGCGCCGCTGGCGAGATCTGCCACCGCGTTGTTCTTGAAATAGCCGCCGAAATGATCGAAGGCTGCGGCCACGCGCACCCCCAGAGTCTCGGTGAGCGGCCCCGACAGGATTAGTTCTGCACGCGACTCTTTCGCCACGCCTTCATATCCGACACGGCCGATCGCCTCGAAATGGTCGCCCGGATCAGCGGTGCGGATCGAGACCACGCCCGCCGGGCTCGCCTTGCCGAAGAACAGCGCCTGCGGGCCTTTGAGTACCTCGATCTGCGCCATGTCGAACGTACCGATGAGGTAGGCGAAGCCCTGGGTGATCTGGAGACCGTCGAGGTTGAGCGAAACCGACTGGTCGACACCAGGATCGGTGGCGTTGGTACCGAATCCGCGGATCGAGATGAGCGCGCCGGTCTCCACAGAGCCGATGCCGAGCTTGAGACCGACAGTCTTCTTCGAAACGTCGAACAGGTTTATGATATTCGCACGCTGGATCATCGCGCTGGACAACACGGTCGCGGTAACCGGAACCTTCAGGATCGATTCCTGGCGCTTCCGCGCTGTGACGATGATTTCCTCGCTGCCGCCCGAGGACGTCTGAGCCAGAATAGTTGTCGACGGAAACATCACGCACGACGCAGCCGCACCCAGCAGTAGAGTTCTTGCACGCATTTCGATCCCCTCCGGTGTAATTTTTCGTCCAACCCCGGTCGGGCGGCCTTGGCCAACAGCCGGAGTATTTTTAACGCGCACTAATGCGAGCCATTACGCCCATTTATCGGACATAGTGTCAATACTTTACGATGCGACGGACTGTGCCCAAATCTGCGACCCTGCTTTCCCCGGATCGGGTACAGCGCACTGCCCCCATCCTTACTCGCCACGTGCACGCAGACGATTGCCTGATCTGTGATGACAATCAGCCCTCCGCCTCGCTCCAAAACGCCCGATTGGCACGTGAGCACATTGACCTTGCAGGGCTTTGGGTCGAATCTAAGCCTCAATCGCGAGGGGCCGAGCTCCCGCCATGGAGAGATGACGGATGGCCGACGCGCTGCACATTGAAGATCTGAGCGACCCGAGCTTCAATCCGTTCATTCCGGACGAACTCTCGTGGGGCAACATCGCCGACCCCTATCCGACAATCGCGCGTTACCGGCGCGAGAAATCGGTCCACTCGCTCGAATATCGCACCATCTTTACCGACGTGCTTGACCCCACTTTGTCGCATTATCCGACCTTCTCGGTGTTCGGTTACGACGATGTCCTCGAGGTCCTGACCCGCCCCGAGATCTACTCCAACAAGATCATGGAGCAGAATCTGGGGGTGGCGTTCGGCCGATCGATCGTCGTCATGGATCCGCCGGAGCACACCCGCTTCCGCAAAATCTTCCAGAAAGCCTTTCTGCCGAACATCGTTCGCAAGTGGAGCGATCATATTGTCGAGCCGGTGGTATCGGAACTGACCGACAAGTTTGTCCGACGCGGAAAGGCCGATCTCGTCCAGGAGTTCACCCAGCATTTCCCGTTCCAGATCATCTACCGGCAGCTCGGCCTGCGACGCGAGGAAGAGGCGGTCTTTCACAAGCTCGCCGCAACGCAGATTTTCTGGATATCGGATCCGGAGATCACCGAGGAGGCAGGCCGAAAACTGCGCATCTTCTTCGATGCCATGCTCGACGACCGGCGCGCGAACCCGCGCGACGATCTGGTCAGCCTGCTCGCCAATGCCGAGGTCGACGGGGAGTTTCTGCCGCGGGACTCGGTAGTCTCCTTCCTGCGCCAGCTGGTCAACGCCGGTGG
>CANJRZ010000265.1 GCA_947476735.1 Sphingomonadaceae bacterium | reverse complement strand
GCGCTGGTCGCTGCGGTCAAAGGTTACAAGCTCGTTCTGGTGATGCCCGAGAGCATGTCGATCGAGCGGCGCCGGCTGATGCTCGCTTATGGTGCAACATTCGACCTGACTCCGCGCGAGAAGGGGATGAAGGGCGCGATCGAACGCGCGCTCGAACTGCAGTCGCAGACGCCAGGCGCCTGGATTCCGCAGCAATTTGAAAATGCCGCCAATATCGACATCCATGTCCGTACGACAGCGGAGGAGATCTACGCCGATTTCAAGGACAGCCCGATCGACATTTTGATTACCGGCGTCGGCACCGGCGGCCATATCACCGGTTGCGCGCAGGTGCTCAAGCCACGCTGGCCGGGGCTCAAGGTGTTCGCGGTAGAGCCTACGCTGTCGCCGGTCATTTCAGGGGGAGCGCCCGGGCCGCATCCGATCCAAGGTATCGGCGCGGGCTTCGTACCTGCAAATCTTCACACCCAGCTGCTCGACGGCGTGATCCAGGTCGACCCGGCCGATGCGAAGGAGATGGCCCGCCGCTCGGCGCGTGAGGAGGGGATGCTGGTCGGGATAAGTTCGGGAGCAACGCTCGCTGCGATCGCGCAGAAGCTCAAGGAAGCGCCCGGCAAGAGGGTACTCGGTTTCAATTATGATACCGGCGAGCGCTATCTCTCGGTGCCGGACTTTTTGCCCGAGTAGCGCTTCGCAACTGGCGACCGAGGGCTAAGTCGCGGCTTCGCCATCACCCGCACTGCCGATTGACTGGTCGATCAGACCAGCCCGCATCATCAACCAGAAGAGGATGATACCCGGCAGTGCGGCGAGCGTGGTGAGCAGATAATAGTTCACATAGCCGATCGCATCGAGCACCGCTCCCGCGGTAGTGCCGGTGACGACCCTGCCGACGACGCTCGCGGCGGCCGAGATCAGCGCATATTGGGCGGCTGTAAAACGCAGATCGCACAGTGCCGAGAAATAGGCGACGACGCATACCCCGCCGATCCCGCTGGCGACATTTTCGAAACCGATCGCGCCGGCCATGGCCCAATTGTCATGGCCGATCTGTGCGAGCGCCGCAAAGCTCAGGTTTGAAACCCCCATCAGCAACAGGCTGATCAGCACCGATCGTTTCATCCCGAGCCGCGAATACAGCATGCCACCGATAAAAATGCCGATCAGGAACGCCCAGAAACCGAGACCGACATCGTAAATGGCGATCTCGTCATTGCTGTAGCCCAGATCGTCGAACAGCAGCCGCAGGGTGAGATTGGCGAGCGTGTCGCCAATCTTGTGGAGCAGAATGAAGAGCAGGACGAGCGCTGCGCCCTTGCGCCGAAAGAACTCGCCCAGCGGGCCGATGATCGAGGCAAACACCTCGCTGCGGGTCCGACGCGAGGTCGGTTCACGGTGGCGTTCGGGTTCGCCCATCACCAGCGCGGTGATCATTGCAGGCAGGGCGAAGGCAGCACAGGTGATGTAGGCTGCCGCCCAACCAAACCGCAGCGCCATGAACAGGGCCAGTGCCCCAGCGGCAGCCGATCCGATCCGCCAGCCATATTGCGACATACCGGCGCCTACGCCGAGCTGGCGAGCCTCGAGCAATTCGATTCGATAGGCATCGATGATGATGTCGTAGGTGGCGCCCGCGGCTCCAACCAGGATCGCGGCGACCGCGGTCTGCGCCAGGCTGGCCCTCGGATCGACGAGGCCGAGATTGGCAACTGCGGCGATCACCAGCACGCCAATCACCAGCATCCACGAAACGCGCTGGCCCAACCGCCCGATCACCGGCAGGTGCACCCCGTCGACCACCCAGGCCCAGAGCCATTTGAGATTGTAGACGAGGAAGGCAAGGGTGAAGGCGGTCACCGCCTTCTTGTCGATCCCGTCCTGCGCGAGCCGCGTCGTCAGGGTCGCGCCGATCATTGCATAGGGGAAGCCCGAGCTTATCCCGAGGAACATGGCCGCAAGCGGCGCCCGCTCGGTATAGGGGCGGATCGCCGCGATGATCCCTGACTGTTCGACGGCCGCGCCGTCTTGCCCCGATGCGCTATTCATAACGCGAGCATAGCGAGGTGAAACAAGAGTGGAAGAGGGCTAGATGTAGAGGGTCAGGGCCTTGGGAACGCGCTTCGGCTGTTTGCCTTCCAGCATTGCGGTCACGGCATCGATCGCCTGCATGAACTCTCTTTGTGTGTACGGTTTGGCGAGACAGGCGATGGCGATGTCCTGCGCATCGATGGGGCAGGTAGCGGTCACGAACAGAACAGGTATGCCCGCCGTCTTGGCCGCAGCGGCGACATCAAAGCCGTCGCTGCCGTTGAGCTTCAGGTCGCACAGCACCAGATCGATCCCACCCCTCGCAATCAGCCCGGAGGCCTCGTCGGCATTGTCGATCGTCGCAATGACCGAATAACCGTTGGCGCCAAGGAGATGTTCGTTATCGAACGCGACCAGCGGCTCATCCTCGACGATGAGGATGTTCTTGATCGTTCCTGATCCGCGGTCGAACAACATTCCGACTCCCTCATCCGGGCCGGGACTTGACCCGGCCTCGCTTTGGCCCGACCACTGGCACTCCGCTGTTCGGAGATGCCCGTGGCAAAGCGCCTTACGCTGTACATTCTGATCGCCATGTTTGCCGGCATCATTGTCGGCATTACTCTGAACGAAACCATCAGCGATCCCGCCACGTTGACCAACGTTACCGGCTATATTTCGATCCTTACCGAGTTGTTCCTGCGGCTGATCAAGATGATCATCGCGCCGCTCGTGTTCGCAACGCTGGTATCGGGCATCGCGCATATGGGGGATACAGCTGCGCTCGGTCGGGTGGGCGGTCGCTCGCTTGCCTGGTTCCTCGGCGCAAGCCTGGTGTCGCTGGCGCTCGGACTGGTCATGGTCAATCTGCTGCAGCCGGGGGTGGGCGCGCATCTTGTCCTGCCGCCCGAGGGCGCCGCTCCGGTCGTCGAGAGGGCGGACTTCACGCTCAAGAACTTCATCGTTCATCTCGTCCCGGCCAGCTTCTTCAAGGCGATGGCGGATAACGAGATCCTGCAAGTCGTTGTCTTCTCGGTTTTTACCG
Source organism: Sphingomonadaceae bacterium (assembly GCA_947476735.1). Taxonomy (GTDB): domain Bacteria; phylum Pseudomonadota; class Alphaproteobacteria; order Sphingomonadales; family Sphingomonadaceae; genus Rhizorhabdus. The sequence continues at coordinate 3,308 of CANJRZ010000265.1, read as the reverse complement.
GTGTTGCCGCGACCGCAGTCGGCGAACGGGCGGCGCCGTTGCTGCGTGGTGTCGAGGCGCTTGCCCAGGTCATGCTCCAGATCACCGATTATGTGATGCGGTTTGCCCCGTTCGCGGTGTTTGCCGCGGTGACCACGGCGCTTGCGGAACAGGGCCCCACCATATTGATCAGCTTCGGCAAGTTCATGGGAAGTTTCTACCTGACCATGCTTGTGCTCTGGGTCCTTCTGCTCGGTGTCTGCTATCTGATCGTCGGCGGCCGGTCGCGGCTGCTGATCCGTTATATCCGGGAGCCTATCCTGCTGGCGTTCACCACCGCGTCGTCGGAGGCGGCGTTTCCGCGCTCGCTTGAGGCACTCGATCGTTTCGGTGTGCCGCCGAAGATCGCCAGCTTCGTGCTGCCGCTCGGCTATTCGTTCAACCTCGACGGATCGATGATCTACTGCACCTTCGCGACGATGTTCATCGCGCAGGCTTATGGCGTCGAGTTGTCGTTCGGCCAGCAGGTGACGATGCTTCTCGTGTTGATGGTAACGTCGAAAGGCATTGCCGGCGTACCGCGGGCGAGCCTCGTGGTGATTTCGGCGACCCTTGCCTTCTTCAAGATTCCTGAGGCCGGGCTATTGCTGATCCTTGCGGTTGACCATTTCCTCGACATGGGCCGCTCCGCGACCAATGTTGTCGGCAATGCGGTCGCGAGTGTCATCGTTGCGAAATGGGAAGGCGATCTCGACGTCCTCGAACCTCCCGAGATAGAGCCGCCCCATGCCCCGTCTTCGCACGCTGGGACGGCTTAGGGTCGGCGTTCCGCCAGATTATCGAAATAATAGCCTTCGGGCGGGCGATCGAGCGCGCCCATGATCGAACCGATGTTGAGCTTGCCGAAGGCGGCGGCACCCGCCTTGTGCGCTTCAATGCTGTCCCAATGTTCGACGAACATAAATCGACCAGCCGTTTCCTTGTCGCGCCGCACCTCAACGCCACGGCAGCCCTCGAGATTGTCCATGACGAGATCGACGAGCTTGCACAGTCCGGCTTCGAGCTCGTCCGCCATGCCGTCCTTGGCGTACATGTAATAGACTCGGGCAACGGTCATCGGTCTCTCCCCTTATTTGTCTTCGGTCAGCCGGCCATATAGCTCCGGGCGTCGGTCCCGGAAGAAGCCGAAGGCGGCACGGTGGCGCTTCGCCAGATCGATATCGAGGGTCGCGACCAGAACGCCGGTCTCGTCGCGGCCGAATTCGGCGAGCATGTCGCCGCGCTCGTCGCAGATGAAACTGTGGCCATAAAAAGTCTGGCCGTCCTCGGTGCCGATCCGGTTGGCGGCGACCACCGGGACGACGTTTGACACGGCATGGCCTATCATCGCCCGGCGCCACAGCCGGCTGGTGTCGAGGTCGGGATCGTGCGGCTCGTTGCCGATCGCGGTCGGGTAAAAGAGGATCTGGGCCCCCATCAGCATCATGGCGCGCGCCGTCTCGGGATACCATTGGTCCCAGCAGATGCCGACGCCCAGCGTGGTGCCGGCACCTGGCCATACCTTGAAGCCGGTATTGCCGGGCCGGAAATAGAATTTCTCCTCATAGCCGGGGCCGTCGGGGATATGGGTCTTGCGGTACACACCCTGGACCTTGCCGTCGGGGTCGATCATCGCGAGGCTGTTATAATGATGCTGCCCGTCGAGTTCGAAGAAGCTGGTCGGAATATGGATCTTCAGTTCGGCGGCGAGCGCCTGCATCGCCTTCACTGCCTTGTGCTCCGCGACTGGTCTGGCGCGGGCGAACATGCCCTCATCCTCGACCCGGCAGAAATAATGACCCTCGAACAGTTCAGGCGGCAGCACGACCTGCGCGCCCTTTGCCGCGGCTTCACGAACCAGCTTCGAGACTTCGAGGATGTTCACGTCGATATCGTCGCTGAAGGCGAGTTGGAGCGCGGCGACGGTGATCTCGGTCATCTCGATTTCCCTACAGCCGGACACCGAAGCGCGCGGCAACAAGTACCGTCAGCACATAGAGCAGGACAGTAAGCATGCAACCTGCACCGATCGTAGGCCAGAAGCCGACACCCTGGCGCAGCATCAAGGGGATCAGCAAGAACATCGGTAGCGACGGCAGCACATAGTAGAAGGTTGCTTCGGCATGGTCGGCCAGCCTGCGCACATCCTGTGTGTCATGCCAAAGCCAGATCATCCCCAGCAGCGAGACGAGAGGTAACGATGCAATCAGTGCCCCGGCCGCAGGATTGCGTCGGGCTATGGTCGCCACCAGCGCCACGATCAGACCCGACAAGCCGGCTCGGATGATGAAATAGATCATCCGGCGGGAATCTGCTGGCTGATGCAATGAAAGCTGCCGCCGCCGGTCAAAATATGATCGGCTCGGAAACCCACAACGTTGCGCGTCGGAAACAGCGCGGCGATCGAGGCAACCGCAGCTTCATCATTGGACGCGCCATAGAGAGGCACCACCACAGCCGCATTGCCGATGAAGAAGTTCATGTAGGAGGCGGGAACGATCTCGCCGTCGCGTTCGACTGAGCCTGGAGATGGGATGGCGACCACAGTCAGTCCGAATGCCTCGGCGCGCGCTCGAGCATTCGCATAGACTTCAGCATTGGGATCGTTGGCATCCGCCGGCTCGGGAATCGCGATAACCCCTTCGGCGACGAAGCGGGCGAGATTGTCGACATGGCCATCAGTATGATCGTTGGCGAGGCCGTCGCCGAGCCAGAGCAGCCTGGTGACACCGAGGTCTTCGGCGAGCAGCCTGTCGATCTTGGCTTTGTCGAGACCGGGATTGCGGTTCGCATTGAGCAGGCATTGCTCGGTAGTGACGCCGACGCCGGTTCCGTCGACATCGATCGCGCCGCCTTCGAAGATCCAGTCGCCCGTCCGAAATACATAGCCGGTGCGCGCGGCGAGGCGGGCGCCGATGCTTTCGTCTCCCGGCAGCTCATATTTACCGCCCCACCAGTTGAACTGGAAATCGGTCGCAGCCCGGCCCTTTGCGCTCGACACGATGATCGGCGCGGTATCGCGCAGCCAGATGTCGCCAAATGGTTCGATGATCACATCGGCGGCATCACCTGCAAGTTCGCGGGCGCGGTTGGCCGAAGCCTCGTCGGCGGCGACAAGGATCACGCGTTCTCCCTTGCCGACGGCATGGACTGCACGGGCAAACTCGATCACCTCGGCGCGGGCGGGCTCAAGATCGTCTTCCCAAAGCTCCGGGTGGCTGGGGAAACCGATCCAGACGGCATCGTGAGGGGCCCATTCGGCGGGTTGGCGATATTCGATCATGGACGCG
>CANJRZ010000264.1 GCA_947476735.1 Sphingomonadaceae bacterium | reverse complement strand
TTGCCGGGGCGTTTCTCGATAAAGGCGGTCATGCCTTCGGCCTTGTCGGCAGTCGAGCACAGGCCGTGGAACAGCCGGCGCTCGAACATCAGGCCCGAAGCCAGCGTAGTCTCGAACGCCTGGTTGACCATCTCCTTGTTGGCCATCGCCGCGAGAACGGGCATCGATGCGATCGTCTGAGCCATCTTGAGCGCTTCATCCATCAGCTCGGCAAGCGGCACGATCCTGGAGACCAGACCACCGCTCTCCGCTTCCGCTGCATTCATCATCCGACCGGTAAGACACATATCCATCGCCTTCACCTTGCCGACTGCGCGAGTCAGGCGCTGTGAGCCGCCCATGCCGGGAGCGACGCCCAGTTTGACCTCGGGCTGGCCGAACTTCGCATTGTCGGCACAGATCATGATGTCGGCCATCATCGCCAGTTCGCAACCGCCGCCGAGCGCGAAGCCGGCCACCGCGGCAATCCACGGTTTGCGGGTCGCGGTCACCCGGTCGAAGGCCGCGAAGAAATTCTCTCCGAACATCTGCGGGAAGCCCCGCGGTTGCATTTCCTTGATGTCGGCGCCCGCCGCGAAGGCCTTTTCGCTGCCGGTGAGGATCGCGCAGCCCTGCGAAGGATCGGAGTCAAACTGAGCGAAGGCATCGATCAGATCCTTCATCACCTGCGAATTGAGCGCATTGAGCGCCTGCGGGCGATTGAGTCGAATGACCGTCACCGCATCCTGGATTTCAACGAGGATGGTTTCGTAAGTCATAAGAGCCTCCTTTCAGGCACCAGGCAGGGGCGTCCAGCCCTCGCCAGATGGAAGCGGAGCGAAGATCGCGTCGATATCCGCGTCACTGACGGCTTCTGCAGTGGCCGGATTCCAGCGCGGCGCATTGTCCTTGTCGACGATCACCGCGCGCACACCCTCGACGAAATCCGGGCGCGCTATCACATGCGCACCAATTGCGAATTCCAGGCGCATCTCGTCGGCGAAGTCTTCGAGCCTGGCGCCTTCCGACAGCAGTCGCAGCACGACCTTGCAGGTCTGCGGCGACTTGCTCTGAAGTGTCTTGAGCGTCGCCAGCGCCCATTCGCCACCGTCATCGGCCAGCGCGGCGAGGATGTCCTCAAACCGCTCGGAAGCGAACAGGCGATCGATATCGGCGCGGCGATCCAGGATCGGCGCCGCCGGGACCGGGCTGATCGCGCTGAGCAGAGCTGTATCGACAGCCCCGGGATTAGCTATGATAGCCGTCTTTAGCGCCTCCACGCTGTCGCCGGGAACATAATGGGTGCCAAGCGACAGTGCGAGACATTCGGCGCCGTTGAGCCGCGCGCCGGTCAGGCCCGCATATTGCCCGGTCCGCCCCGGCATTCGCGAGAGATACCAGCCCCCGCCGACATCGGTGAACAAGCCGATCCCTGTCTCGGGCATCGCGTACATGGTCCGGTCAGTGACGACCCGGATCGAACATGGCTGCGACAGCCCGACCCCGCCACCCATGGTGATCCCATCCATGAAAGCGATTGTCGGCTTGCGATAGCAGAACAGCAGATGATTGAGCCGATATTCCTCATGGAAGAAAGCGCGCGCTTCCTCCCCGCCAATTTTCGCACTGTCTGCAAGCATTCGGATGTCACCGCCCGCACAGAAGCCGCGGCCTTCTGCATGGTCGATCATCACCAGATCAACGGCATCATCGCTCGCCCAGTCGGTCAGCGCTGCGATCATCGTGGTGCACATCGGATGCGTCAGCGCATGCAGCGCCTTGGCCCGGTTGAGGCGAATCCGGCCGGTCCGGCCTTCAACGAAGGTGAGGACTTCATCTGTCATTAGCGCAACATGTCCCTGCTGGTGATCATACGCATGATCTCGTTTGTGCCCTCAAGGATGCGATGGACCCTCAGATCGCGCAGGATACGTTCGATCGGATAATCCTGCAGATAGCCGTAACCACCGTGAAGCTGCAACGCGCGATCGGCGACCGTCCAGCCGGTGTCGGTGGCGAAACGCTTCGCCATCGCCGCGAAGCGGGTCTTGTCGGGCGCATTGGCCGTGACCTTCACGGCGGCGGTGTAGAGCAGCGTCCGCGCCGCCTGAAGTTCGGTTTCCATGTCGGCCAGGGTGAACTGGATCGTCTGGAAATCGGCGAGCGGCAGGCCGAATTGCTTGCGCTCCTTCACATAGGCGACCGCCTCATCAAGGCAGCGCTGGCCCCCGCCCAGCGAACAGGCGCCGATATTGAGCCGACCGCCGTCGAGCCCCGCCATGGCGATGCTGAACCCCTGCCCCTCGTCGCCGACCCGATTGGCGACGGGCACCCGGACCTCGTCGAAATTGACCTGCGCGGTCGGCTGCGAATGCCAGCCGAGCTTCTTCTCCTGCGCGCCGAAGCTGACGCCGGGCATATCCTTTTCGATCACCAGGCAACTGATCCCCTTCGGACCTTCGGCGCCGGTTCGGACCATCGTTACATAGATCTCGTTGACGCCGCCGCCGGAGATGAAGGCCTTGGAACCGGAGACGACATAATCGTCGCCATCGCGCACCGCCTTGGTCTTAAGCGCCGCAGCGTCCGAGCCGGCACTCGATTCGGTCAGGCAATAAGAGGCGATTTGCTCACACGTTATGAGCGAAGGCAGATACCGATCCTTGACCCCCGCCGAGCCGAAACGGTCGATCATCCATGCCGCCATATTGTGGATCGAAATGAAGGCCGAAGTCGACGGGCAACCATAAGCCATCGCCTCCATGATCAGCGCCGCATCGAGCCGCCCGAGCCCAATTCCGCCCGATTCCTCTGAAACATATATCCCGCCGAAGCCGAGTTCCGCCGCCTGACCGATCGTCTCGCGCGGGAAAATATGCTTCTCGTCCCATTCGGCGGCGAACGGCGTGATCGCGTCAGCGGTAAACTTGCGCGCCATATCCTGGATCGCACGCTGCTCCTCGGTCAGTTCGAACTGATCGATCATGCTTGACCTCGCCTCTCCAACGCCATGCCAACGTCCGTCAGCACATGCATCTCTAGCTAACCCTCCAGAACTACACCATCGTCGGGATGACGAAGCTACTGCCTCCCGCGCCGCCATCAGCGCGGAGTTGCGTCGCCACCCTGGTCTTCGTGTAGAAACGGACATTTTCCATACGATATTGCTTATGATCTCGGAAACCCGAGCACCTCCAGCCACCGAGGCTGTGGTATTCGACCGGGGCCGAGTTGCAACCCCTTGCGATGCAGCATGCCCCTGCAATAATGCAGCGATATGCGCTGGGATGACCTACAATTTTTCCTGACACTTGCTCGCACAGGTTTATTGACCAGTGCGGCCCGCCAACTCGAAGTCGACGCCACAACAGTCGGCCGCCGCATCCGCCGTCTGGAGCGCAGCCTCGGCGGACAGACCCTCTTCGTGCAGGGACGCGAAGGGCATGTCCTGACGGAAGCCGGTCAACAGCTTCTTGCCAGGGCCGAAAGGATAGAGCGCGAGGCAGATGCGATCGTTGGCGGGAGCAGCAGCCCAAACGGCGAAGCGCTGCGCGGTCGATTGAGGATAAGCGCGTCGGAAGGTTTCGGGACCTGGCTCGTCGCCAATCATCTCGGCGATTTTGCCACGCGCCACCCCCAGCTTCTCATCGATCTCGCTGCAAATACCGGATTTCTCGATCCCTCGCGACGCGAGGCCGATATCGCGATCTTGCTCGCCCGGCCGCAGCGCGGACCATTGGTCACCAAGAAGCTCACCGACTACCGGTTACGCCTCTACGCCGCGCGCGATTATCTCGACGGTCGCCCACCGATCAGAAGCAGTGGCGATCTGCCAGCCCATGCGATGATCGGCTATATCCCCGACCTGCTCTATTCCCCCGAACTCAACTATCTGGACGAGGTCGGACCCGGCATCGAGGCACGGCTCCGGTGTTCGTCGATCAATACACAATATCGATTGATCGCGTCGGCCGCCGGTATCGGCGTTTTGCCCTGTTTCATCGGTGACAGCGATCCCGGTCTGGCCCGCTTGTTACCGGAAATCGTCATAACCCGGTCATTCTGGTTGGTAACCCACCAGGACAGCCGGCATCAGCCGCGCAACGTCCTGTTCGTTCAATGGCTTTCGGATCTCATTCAGCAACATGGCAGCCGCTTACTCGGCGAAGCTGGCTGACATCGTCCTTTAACGTAAAATCCGTCGTAAAGCCGGGATGGCGGCGGCCTGGATCAATCCTGGGATTCAATGACTTGCGCTTCCGTTTACATTGTATTACCAGATGATACATCTGTGTCGCTTATATGGCGGGAAATATAATCAATGGCGGTAAAGCGGATTCAAAGTGCGGCAAGGGTCCTTACCGCTCTGGAAGGCATTGCCCGCCACCAGCCGATCGGCGTCAGTGCCCTCGCCCGCCTGCTTGGAGATGACAAGAGCGCAGTTCAACGCGCGATCATGACTCTCGCCGACGAAGGCTGGATCCGGGCCTCGCCCGGTACACCGGTCAAATGGGAGCTAACCGCCCATATTCACGCCGTCGCACATATGGGTCACGGCAGCAACAATCTGCGGCAACGCGCTCGCCCTGCGCTGCGGGCGCTGCGTGACGAGTTCGATGAAACCGTGCTCCTCACAGTCCCCGACGTCCGCCGGCTGGTGTTGATCGAGGTCGTGGAGAGCAACCAGACGCTGCGCTATGTCGCGCCGATCGGCGCGACTATCGACGCACGCGACAGTGCTGCTGGCCGAGCGATCCTTCCCTATATGAGCAGCGATCGGCAGGCCGAATTCCTGGGCGTGCTGCCCGACGCCGAACTGCTCGAAGATTTCGCGGCGACACTGGAGCGTGGCTATTCCATCAGCGCAGGGCTATTGTCACCTGAATTGACCAATATTGCCGCAGCGATCCGAGAGGTGGACGGACAGCCTGCCGCCGCGGTCGTGTTGTCCGGGCCAGCCGCGCGGATCACGCCCGATCGCTACGCCGGGATCGGCGCCCGCGTATCACAGACTGCGCAAAGCCTGTCTCACGGGCCGGGGCCGCAATAATCTTGGCCGAAAGCTGTATCAGGTGGCTTTGCCGAGCGAAGTCGATCGCCTCGACGCCGCCAATCGCCAGAGCTGATCCGGAGCCCGGCGCCGAAAGCCAGCCCGCCGCATGAGAGCCCAGCAAACGACGAGCGGCGGCTTCTGGTGCAGCGCTACCATCTCCATGTCGCGCTTCATCATCGGAAAACTGGACGACAGATCGGGCACGAACGTCCCCACACCAAGCGCCACCGCATAGTGTATCAGCGCATCGAAGCTTTCCTCAGGACAACGGAGCCATTCGAATGCGTAACTCTCCAGCGATTCCTTCATCCACGAAAATATCGCGGGATGGTGACTGTCCGGCAAAGTGAGCAACTTACTGCCCTTCAGCGTCTCGGATGACCGGTATTGAGCGGCAATCTCCTTCGGTGCGAACAATTCGAGGTCATATTCGCAGATCGGAAGGATCTCGATATCCGCGCGCGGGGCGGGCAAGGACGTCAGGATCAGATCGAAGCGGCCGCTCTCCAGCCCCTCATATAATTCGCGGGGCGAGTGGCAGACGATCTCAAGCTCGACATTGGGCGAGCGCGCCATGAACTGCATGATCAGCTCATTGCGCTCTGGCATGTAGAGACTGATCGGATCGACCCCGAGCACAAGCTTGGCCCGATCGCGGTCCATGATTGCCACGATCCGGCCGCTCGCCTCATCATAGCTGGCGAGCAAGCCCTTCGCGATCGGCAGCAATTCCTCGCCCGTGGAGGTAAGCTTGACCAGCCGCCCCTTTGCACGCTCGACAAGGACTGCGCCAATCATGTCCTCTAGGCGCTGCAACTGAACCGAAACCCAGGGCTGCGCGACGTTCAGCCGTTCGGCGGCGCGGGTGACCGAGCCTTCTTCAACAATTGTAACAAACGCCCGCAACTTCTTGATTTCGAGATGCATGCCGCCTCCCCAAGACAAGATATGTCGGTTCCACAACCCGTTCAGGCTGGCCGCTCTGCGCTATTAGCCCAATCTTTGCGCCAGAACAGCGCAGCTCATGAAGCGCCGCCAGCCGCCGCCGTGGGCGCCCCAGTTCGGCCGTTTACTACCCGAACTGCATATACCAGCGTCAAAATCGCCGCGAGCACACCCCAGGCCAGGATCGGAACCCAGTTGCCGTAGACAAGCGCAAAATGCCCGAACAAGGCGATGCTGAGCGGATATCCGACATAGTTGCAGGCCTTCACGAAGCCGGCAGTCCGCCCCTGGTACCGTCCCGTCACACGCTTGCCTAAAGCGAACATCAGGTTCGGCATGAACCAGCCTGTACCAAGCCCGTAGATTGCAAAGCCGACCATTACCCAGATCTGATCCGGCGCGAAGG
>CANJRZ010000263.1 GCA_947476735.1 Sphingomonadaceae bacterium | reverse complement strand
GTTTAAGGAGCGCGGCTGGGACGTCAGCTTCTCCCGCGAAGGAGGCAGCTCCAAGCGCGCCGTGGCGATCAGCGCGACGAAGCTGGCGGACCTGGGCGCTACTGCCCGGCCGGTGCTGCCACTTATCGGCAAATATCTGGCTGGGCTACGCTGACTATTTGATCAGCAGGCCCTGACCAGTGGGCAGCTCAAGCACATGGTAGCCGAGCTTGCTGAGCCAGTTGTCCTCGGCAACTTTCTGCGGGCGGTAACCGAGCCATCCATAATCGTCGAGCACCATCACCGCGCCCGGCACCATGCGTTCGAACAATATGTCCAGCACCGCGATTTCTGCTTCGGCATTGTTGAGATCGAGATGGAGGAAAGCGATCTTTTCGGGAAGCGCCTGAGCGAAGCTTTCGGGCACCCGCCCCTGGGTCACGGTGACATTGGATAGATGCGCGAACCGATCCTTCACGTCTTCGAAGAGCGTACTGCTGTGCTCCAGCATATGGTGATGTGGCATCGACTGGTCATGATCGAACAGGTCGTACAGATAATAATGGCGCTCCGGGTGAGCGCCGAAATCGATCGTGTCGCACACGATCCGCGCGGTGATTCCCTTATAGCAGGCGCATTCGACGAAATCGCCTTCAAGTCGGAGGCCGTTCCGGGCGCCCCAAAGCACGGTGGATATACGCCAGATGATTCCCCGTTCGACCTGGGTTGTCGCATGCGTATTGAAAGCCTTCATGAAAGGCTCATCGGTCAGAAAACTGAGATTCTTGTCCAACGTGACAAGATTGTCTCCGGCGAACAGGCCGTTGAGACTATTCAGTGAAAGGAATGCACTGTTCAGCCCCAGCAGAAACGCATCCTGATCCCTGGCGCCATAGAACAGATCGCTGACGTAACGGTGACTGGACATGGTTCTTCCTGATTATCCTGCCGTGGCAGCAACGAGATCGTAGAAATCCTCCGCAAACTGTCTTGTCTGGCCCAACGGGCCGGCGCGCAGCTGGTCGCGCAGTCCGGTGCGAAGCGCCTGGATCCGATCCTCGTCGCCCGCAAGTCTGACCGCGATGTCGATATAATCCTCCACGCTACCGGCGCAAAGATCGCCGAGCCCGGCATTCTGGAGAATAGAGTAGCTAAGCCGTTCGAATACAGCCTCGCCGAACAGCGAGATGGTGGGCACACCCATCCACAGCGCTTCGCAGGTGGTCGTGCCGCCGGTCTGCGGGAATGTGTCGAGGGTGATGTCTATCTCATTATAGCGCGGCATGTGAAGGCCGCGCACGGCCTGAAACTCGAGCCGGTCGCCGGAGATGCCTTCGGCCTCGAAGCGGGCGCGGATATTGTTGACGAATACCTGCGACCCGCATTCAGGCCTGACGAACAGGAAACGTGAATTCGGCACGCGGGCGAGAATCTGCGCCCAGGTGCGCAACATGGCCAGATTATATTTGTACGGATTGTTGGCCGTGCCGAAGGTGATGTGGCCATTGCGCCGGACAGGCGCCACCGGTTCGATCCCAAGCCTGTCGGGAAAGGCCTGCGAGCCCATCGCGATCCAGGAACGTGGCATGACCAGCGGCTTTTCGATTAGCAGCGACGGGTCGGGCGGATTGAGAAATGGATCGACGAGCAGATAGTCGATCGTCGAAAGTCCGGCTGAATGCGGATAACCCAACCAGCTGGCACAGATGCGGGCTGGCTTGTACGCCATCACTTCGATCTTGTTCATATGGGTCGAACCGCCCAGCTCGAACAATATGTCCAGGCGATCATCGGCGATCATCTGCGCCGCATCTCGGTCGCTGATGAAGGGATGCTGGCGAAACACGTCGACATTCGACCGCACAAACTTCTGGGCGCTGTCGATCTGGTCGCCCGTGAAATAGGAATAGCAATAGATCTCGAACCGGTCGCGGTCGGCATGTTCGAACAGCGGCCAGGCGAAATAGGTCACCGGATGGCCCCGCAAGTCGGATGACATGAAGCCGAGACGGATCTTCGACGATTGGCGTGGCCCCGAAGGATGGCGGATCGGGTTGGCGCGGGCGCGCTGAATCGCGATATCGCCCCAGATTCGGTGCTGGTGAACCAGTTCATGGCGATGTTCTGGTCTGGTAACACGGGGCATATGGCCAAGCAGGGCGGTCGGCAATCCGTTGCTGGCCCAATGCCGACCCATCTCTTCAAACGAGCCGAGCGCGGCTGCGGCTTCATAATCGCCGGACCGGGTAAAGACCTCGGCGGCCACCTTGGCGTTGCCCGGCGCCAGTGGAATGGGAAGGGGAGAGGACTTCAATGTCCGGTAGGCTTCCTCGATATGGGCGCTCTCGTTACCCTGCCGGGTTCGGTCCAGGCTCTCGATCAGGGCAAAGCGATGCTCGACATTGTCCGGGTCGAGTTCGAGCGCGCGCCGGTAATGCTGATTGGCGCGTTCGCGATCAATGTCGCCGTACAGGTGGCCATATTCGTGATGTAGCCATCCCGTCTCGCCGACCTGCTCCTGCACGGTGTTGAGGAAATCCTCTGCCTCGGTGGCCTTTCCCATGCGGCGATAGAGCTTGGCCTTTGCCTGGAGGAACCGCGCATTACCGGGATATTGGGCGATGGCCTTATCGAGGATCTTGAGGCTGCCATCCAGCTTGCCGCTGTCGGCTGTTACGCCCGACAGATCGAGCCAGCCATCGATATTGTCTTTCTGAAGCGCGATCGATTGTCGAAAGCGGATGGCTGCAGCATCGAGCTTGCGCTGCGACCATAGTGCGTGGCCGAGTGCTCGCTGATACTCGGCATTGCGCGGGGATTGTCGAACGAGTTGGGTGAAGATCGTCTCGGCCGCGGCCCCGTCGCCGACATCGTTGCACGCATTTCCCTTGTTGATCAGGGCGGATACATCGTTCGGTCGAATCTTGATCGCTCGATCGAGGATGGCGATAGCGTCTTTGTATCGGCCCGTCCTTCGCAGGAACACGCCCAGAAAATTGTGGAACTCGTAGCTCTTGGGATCGAGCTCGACCGCTTTGGTGGCCCATTGGGCGCCCTGCGCGTAGCGGCGGAGTGCAAAGATATTCTGGAGCAATATCTTGTACAGCTGCACGCTAGGAGGGACACCGTCCTCCAGCGCTTCGACGATAAGGTCGACTGCGTCCCCGCGCCGGTCTTGCGCGAGAGCTTCTTGAGCGGCGAGCAACCTCTTGTCCATGCGCGTGCCAGTTCCTCGTTGTGACGGCTGCTTAGGACGACCCGTCGATCGGGGAAAGGGGGCGCGCCGCAGCTTCGCCGGAAACCGCGCGATTCACCAGGTCATAAAAGTCCCTTGCGAACGGTTCGCTCCGACCAAGCGGGCTGGAGCGAACCTGTTCGCGCAGGCCGTTGCGAAGCGACTGAAGGTGATCGGCATCCCCCGCGAACGCGACGGCGATGTTTTCGAACGCTTCGATCGAGGTTGCGCAGAGATTGCCGAGGCCGGCGTTCATCAGGATCGAATAACTCAGGCGCTCGTACAGCGCCGGGCCGACGAGGGTGACCGTCGGGACACCCATCCACAAGGCCTCGCAGGTGGTCGTGCCGCCAGTTTGCGGAAAGGTGTCGAGGGCGATGTCGATGTCATTGTAATGCGGCATGTGGGCGCCTCGAACTGCCCGGAAGTCAATCCTGTCCCCGGACACACCCTCGGCCTCGAAGCGGGCTCTGATATTGCGCTGGAATATTGTCGAACCGGCTTCGGGGCGCACGAAGACGAAGCGCGAACCGGGTACGCGCGCGACGATCCGGGCCCACGCCCGCAACATCGACGGATTATATTTGTAGGTGCTGTTGGCGGTGCCGAAGCTGATGAAACCATTGCGCCGCACCGGAACGACCGGTTCGATGCGATGCTGATCGGGAAAAGCCTGCTCGCTCATCACGATCCAGCTGCTTGGCATGAGGAGTGGACGCTCGATCAGCAGCGAGGAATCGGTCGGGTTGAGGTGAGGATCCATGAGCAGATAGTCGATCGTCGAAAGGCCCGCCGAATGCGGATAGCCCAGCCAGCTTGCGGATAAAGGCGCGGGTTTCCAGGCCATCACCTCGACCTTGTTCATGTAGGTCGAACCGCCCAGCTCGAACAAAATGTCGATCTGGTCGTCCGCAATCATTTGCGCAGCATCGCGGTCGCTGATCGAGGGGGTCCAGCGGAATTCATCGACCATTGTTGCGAGCTTCTGCTGCACGGGTGAAGCATCGCCGCCGCGATAGAAGGAATAGCAATAGATCTCGAACCGTTCCCGATCGGCATGCTCGAACAGCGGCCAGGCGAAATAGGTCACCGGATGGTTGCGCAGATCCGATGACATGATTCCGAGCCGAATGCGCGACGTTGACCTGGGCCCTGACGAGCGTTTGATCGGGTTGAGCCTCGCCCGCTCAATGGTCTTGTCGCCCCAAATTCGGTGCTGGTTGACCAGTTCCTGGCGGTCCTCGTTGCTTTCGACCCGCGCAAGCTGGTCGAGCAGTGCGGTGTGCAATCCGGATCGCGCCCAAAGTCGTCCAAGGTCTGCGAAGCTCCCTGTGGCGCTCGATGCTTCGAAATCGGCCACGCGGGTCAGGATCTGGGTCCTGACCTTGCTGTCGATCAGTTCGGGCTTGTCGGGCTGGCGGCATTGCGCCAGCACGCGATAGGCATCGTCGATATGCTGCCCTTCGACGGATCCGGGTGTCCGCAGCAAATGCTCGGCAAAGGCGAGCCGGTAGTCACGATTGGCCGGAGCCAGTTCGACGGCCTTGCGGTGATATATGGTCGCATTGGCCGGTTCGCTGGATGCGAGGGCGCGGCCGAGCTCATGATGCAACCAGGCATGTTGACCGAAGCGTTCGCTGATCGTCTGAAGGAAGGCGGCGGCTTCGCGGTCCTGGCCAGCGTGGCGGAGCATGACGGCCCGGGCATGCGACAGCCTCGGATCTTCGGGCAGAGCATTCACCGCGCGGGCCAATGTGTCGAGCGCGCCAGTACGATCTGCGCGGTCCGATGCGACGGCGGAAAGGTCTAGCCAGACGTCGACATCCTTGGCGTTGAGCGCGAGCGCCTGTCGCAACCGGCGCTCCGCGGCGTCGAATTTCTTCTGGAGCGAGAGTGCCTTGGCCAGGCCTCTTAGAAATCCCGGATTGCGGGGCTGCTGGCGTACCAATTTGGTGAAGATCGGTTCAGCGGTGGGGCCATCGCCCATATCGTTCAGGCTATGGCCCTTGTTGACGATCGCCGCGATCTCGTTCGGCCGGAGACGGATTGCGCTCTCGAATATTTTCAACGCCTCCTTTGGCCGTCCGGCCATGCTGAGAAAGGCGCCGTAGAGATTGAGGAATGCATAGTCGTTGGGGAAAAGCTCCGCCGAACGGCCTGCCCAGGTCACGCCGTCGTCGGCGCGCCGCTGTTCGAGCAGGATATGGAGCAGGACATGATAGGCTTGCCGCCCCGCTTCGGGCTGTTCGCCCAGCGCTTCGATCAGCAGGTTGGCGGCGTCGGTTTTCCGGCCTTCTTTCAGCGCAGCATCGGCGGCAATGATCTTCGGGTGCATAGGGTGTTTCAGTGCACCGGCCCTTGCGGAAAGGAAAGATCAAGAATTGTTCTGATGAAACTGGTCGTGCACCCGCGACCAAACTTGTCGCCGGTCTCGGCTATGAAGCCGCGGCTCACGCAGAAATTGTGAGACCAATTGGGGACAAAAGAAAGGGGCCGGTCTTTCGACCGGCCCCCCGCTTGTTCCTTCGATCAGGACTGAAGATCAGCCCTGGAAGTCGGACGCCGTCAGCAGCGAGGTATCGGTGATACCCACCAGCTTGATGATGCTGTCGATCGTGCCGTCAGCAGCGTCCTTGTCGTAGAACAGGTAGGTGTCGCCACCGACCTTGACGATCGCTACGTCTTCGAAGCCGGTGTTGGCGTCGAGGAGCTGCTGGGCGTAGACCGTCGCCGCCGAAACGGTGGTGAAGGTCGCGCCCGAAGCACCGCGGACGATCTCGGCGTCGCTGGCTGCGCTGCCGAGGGTCGAGGTGCCACCGGTCGAAGCGATCTGGAACTTGTCCTCGCCGTCGACATAGTCCTGGACCTGGTCGTAGTAGGTGATGCTCGAAGAAGTGCTGCCGGTGGTGACGTCGCCCGACGAGAAGTAGAACACGTCGTTGCCGCCGCCGCCAGAGGCCTGGTCGATGCCGGCGCCGCCGCCGACGGTGTCAGCGCCGAGATCGCCGAAGACGAAGTCGTTGCCAGTGCCACCGGTGACCGAGTCGCCACCCTGACCGCCGCGGACGTTGTCGTCTTCGGTTCCGCCATCAAGAGTGTCGGTGCCGGCGTTGCCGTTGATCGTGTCGTTGCCCGCGCTGGCGACGACAACGTCGTTGCCAGCGCCGCCGAGGACGC
>CANJRZ010000262.1 GCA_947476735.1 Sphingomonadaceae bacterium | reverse complement strand
CCGCCGAAGGCGAAGACCAAGCTCAGTTATCGGGACCAGCGCGATCTCGACATTCTTCCGCAGGAGATAGAGAAGCTCGAGGCCGCGATCGCGCGCGACGAGGCGGCGCTCGCCGACCCGGATCTCTATTCCCGGAATCCGGCGAAGTTCGACGCTCTGATGAAGGCAATCGAGGCGGCGAGGGGCAAAAAGGACGAAGCCGAACTGCGGTGGCTGGAATTGGCGGAGATGGCGGAGAATTTGGGTTAGTCGCGCACGGCTTTCCCGGCCAAGCCGGGACGGCATCGCCTGTTCGGCGGGGCTTAACCAGTCGCGCCCGCCTTGCGATGATGATGAATCACTTCATCGATGATGAAGCGCAGGAATTTTTCCGAGAAGTCCGGATCCAGATTGGCGTCCTTGGCGAGCGCGCGGAGCCGGTCAATCTGAGTCTTCTCCCGGTTGGGATCGGCGGGCGGAAGTCCGGTCTTCGCCTTGTGCTCGCCTACGGCCTTGGTGATCTTGAAGCGCTCGGCCAGCATGAAGATCAGCGCAGCGTCGATATTGTCGATGCTCTCGCGGTAGCGATTCAGTGTTTCATCCGCCATGCCGCTCCCCCATCTTTACCGGTCATCCGCCTATTGTGTATCGACTGCGCGCTTGGCAAGCGCCTAAGCGATTTCGAGGCACATGAATCCTATGTCGCCTGTGAGATCGCGATCGAACAGGCACCCCGCATGCGTAGATTCGCTGCAATCGGTTGGTGAACCGCTTCAGTTTGATCCGGAACGGTGTGACCCCCCATTTCAGGCCGTTACAGACTTGCGTTTCCGCCAATCGGGGGCCATGTCCTCGCCCATGTCCGCTACGGTTACTCCGATCCGCCGCGCCAGCGGCCCCTCGCTTGACCCAATCATGGCCTTGGTCGCGTCCGATATGAATGCGGTCAACAGCGTGATCCTGACGCGGATGCAGTCGGACGTCCCGCTGATCCCCGAACTGGCCGGTCACCTGATCGCCGGCGGCGGCAAGCGGATGCGGCCGATGCTCACGCTCGCCTGCGCCAAGCTGATCGATTATCATGGCGAGCGGCACCACAAGCTCGCCGCCACCGTCGAGTTCATCCACACCGCGACCCTGCTCCATGATGACGTCGTCGACCAGTCGGGTCTGCGCCGTGGCCGCAGTACCGCGAACATGATCTGGGGCAACTCGGCCAGCGTGCTGGTCGGCGATTTCCTGTTCAGCCGCTCATTCGAGCTGATGGTCGAGGACGGTTCGCTCAGGGTATTGCGCATTCTGTCCAACGCTTCCGCCGTGATTGCCGAGGGTGAGGTCAATCAGCTCACTGCGCAGCGGCGGATCGAGACGAGCGAGGAGCGTTACCTCGAGATTATCACCGCCAAGACGGCCGTGCTGTTCGCCGCCGCGTGCCGTATCGCTGCGGTCGTCGCCGAGCGTGAGCCCGCGGTCGAGGAAGCGCTCGATCAATATGGCCGCTATCTCGGCATCGCGTTCCAGCTGGTCGACGATGTGATCGACTATGTCTCGGACGGAGCCACCATGGGCAAGGATGCCGGCGACGATTTCCGGGACGGCAAGGTCACCCTGCCGGTCATCCTCGCATTTGCCAGGGCGAACGAGACAGATCGCGAATTTCTGCGCGAGGCTATCGAGGGTCTGTGCAACGAGGACGAGGACCTGGCCCGGGCGACCAGGATATTGCAGGAAACCGGAGCGCTGGCCGACACCGCTACCCGCGCGCGCCATTATTCTCAGCGCGCGGTGGACGCGCTGGCCAGCTTCCCCAATGGCCTTGCCAAGTCAGCGCTGGTCGAAGCCGCACTGTTCGCTGTTTCGCGGGCTTATTGAGTGTGCACCCCTCCCCGGAAGGGATAGCGCGGGGTGGCTCACGAGCAAAGCGAGCATCCTGTGCCGTGGTAAAGGAACCAAACCGGAGGCATCGGGCCTCCATTTAGGCATATCCACCCCCGCAACCCTCCCTTGTAGGGAGGGGGTTATAAGGGCAAACCCTCGCCCATGTTGCCGATCGATGACGTCCTGCCAGATCTGATCGCCGCGCTGCGTGACGGGCCGAACGCCGTGCTCGTGGCTCCGCCGGGCGCGGGCAAGACGACGGCGGTCGCCCCTGCGCTACTCGATCAACCCTGGTGCACCGGCCAGATATTGCTGCTCTCGCCGCGGCGCCTCGCGGCACGCGCTGCGGCGGAGCGGATGGCGTCGATCGCCGGCGAGTCGGTCGGCAGGACGATCGGCTATGCGACTCGACTTGACACCCGCCAGTCGGCGGCGACCCGGATTCTCGTCGTCACCGAGGGTATCTTCGTCAATCGCATCCAGGCCGATCCCGATCTGCCCGGCATTTCGGCGGTGCTGTTCGACGAAGTCCATGAACGCAGCCTCGACAGCGATTTCGGTCTCGCGCTCGCGCTCGATGCGCAGGCGGCGCTGCGGCCCGACCTGCGCCTGGTCGCGATGTCGGCGACGCTCGACGGCGGTCGCTTCGCCGCGCTGATGGCCAAATCCCCCGATGAGCGCGCGCCGCTGATCGAAAGCGAGGGGCGCTGCTTCCCGCTCGAATTTCGGTATGCCGCACGATCGGCGGAAAAACGGATCGAGGACGATATGGCCGCGGCGATCCGCCGCGCGCTCGCAGAGGAAGAGGGCAGCCTGCTCGCCTTTCTGCCGGGCCTTGCCGAGATCGAACGGACTGCCGAACGGCTCGATCGGCTGCCGCCCGATGTCGATATCCATCGCCTTCATGGCGCGCTCGATCCCACCGAACAGCGGGCCGCGATCGCTCCGTCACCACCCGGCCGGCGCAAGCTAGTGCTCGCCACCTCGATCGCCGAGACCAGCATCACCATCGACGGTCTCAGGATCGTCGTCGATTCAGGGCTTGCCCGCCGTCCGCGCTATGACCGCGCGGCGGGCATGACCCAGCTCGTCACCGAACGCGCCAGCCAGGCCGCGGTTACCCAGCGAGCCGGCCGCGCCGGTCGCCAGCAAGCAGGCGTGGTTTACCGGCTCTGGGAGGCCGCAGCGACGGTGGGCATGCCGAAATATGATCCGCCCGAAATCCTCGAAACGGATCTTTCGGCGTTGACGCTCGACTGCGCCCTGTGGGGTGTTGCCGATCCGGCGGCGCTGCGCTGGCTCGATCCACCGCCGGCTGCCGCGATCGGTGAGGCCCGCCAGCGCCTCGCCCGGCTCGATGCGATCGACGAGGAAGGTCGTCCGACCGCTCATGGCCGAATGATCGCCGAGCTGCCGCTGCCGCCGCGCCTTGGCCATATGATGATCCGTGCCGCCGAGCAGGGCTTCGCCGAAACCGCGGCCGATGTGGCGGTGCTGCTCTCCGAGCGCGGACTTGGCGGTAACGATCCCGATCTCGAGCTTCGCCTGCGCCGCTGGCGTGGCGATCGCGGCAAGCGGGCCGAAGGCGCCCGCCAGCTGGCAGCGCGCTGGGCGCGGCTGGTCGGCAAGCGCGGTGCCGACGACACGATGGTCGCCGCCTGCGTGGCGCTCGCCTATCCGGATCGGGTGGCCCGGCGGCGCTCGACCGCGGGCGAGGATTGGATTTCCACCGGCGGACGCGGTTTCAGGCTGGATCCGACCTCGCCACTCGCGCGCAATCAGTGGCTGGCGGTGGCCGAAATCCAGGGCGCTGCCTCCGGCGCGCGCATCCTTTCGGGCGCGGTGATCGAAGCAGCTGAAGTCGAGCAGTTGTTTGCCGATCAGATCGAGATCCGGCGGACCGCCCGATTCGACCCGGCGACCGGGGCCGTCGAGGCGCGGCGTGAGCGGCGGCTCGGGGCGATCGTGCTGGCAACCGGGCACGATGAGAGCGCCTCGCCGGCGATGATCAGCGCTGCGCTGATCGACGCGGTACGCACGCGCGGGCTCGAACTGCTCGCATGGCCCGATAGCGTCAACGCTTTACGCGCCCGAGCTGCCTTTGCCGCAGAGCAGGGAAGCCCGTTGCCCGATCTGGCAGACGCAACGCTGACTCTTACCCTTGACGACTGGTTTGCGCCTTTGGTCGAGGGAAAGCGCCGTCTCTCGGACATCAACCCCGGGGATCTCGTCCATGCGTTATATGAACTGCTTGGCTGGGACGGGCGGCAGACACTGGACCGGTTGGCACCCGAATATCTGCAATCGCCCGCGGGAAGTCGCCATGTGATCGACTATGCAGCAGAGGGAGGCCCAGCGGTCGAAGTCCGGCCGCAGGTCCTGTTCGGGCTCTCCGAGCATCCGATGGTCGGCGGCGGTCGCGTGCCGCTCACCTTGCGGCTCACGTCGCCGGCCGGTCGTCCGATTCAGACCACCAGGGATCTGCCCGGTTTCTGGAAGGGAAGCTGGGCAGCGGTCGCCAAGGAGATGCGGGGCCGCTATCCGCGCCACCCCTGGCCCGATGATCCGGCCGGCGCCGATCCAACGCTCAGAACCAAGAAGGCGATGCAGCGTTCTTGACGAAGGTCGCCGCGCTGCGGCAAGGGGACGATCAGGGATCAACGCCTTCGGGATATTCACCATGGCGCATGCGCGCATCTATCAGCGGACCAAGAATGCGATGCAGTCGGGCCGCGCGCGGACCGACGAATGGGTGCTCGAATATGAGCCGACCGAAGCAAAGCTCCCCGATCCGCTGACCGGCTGGGCCGGCTCAGGGGATACGAAGGGCCAGGTCCGTCTCGGCTTCCCGACGCTCGATGCCGCCAGGGCCTATGCCGATCGCAACGGGCTGACCGCGCACGTCGTCGCCGGTGCGGAGCGCAAGCTCAAGCTCCAGACCTATGCCGACAATTTCATGGTTGGGCCGATCGGCTTCGATCGTTAATCGGCGAGGATCGGTCCCGCCAGCAGCAGCAAAATCCGCACGTCGATCATCTTGCCGAGGGCGCGCTGGCGCTCGATGAAGGCGGGGATATCGACCAGCGCCACACGGTGGACGGTGATATTCTCGCCCGAGACGCCGCCTCCCTCATGGATCTTTTCAAGTCCATGCGCGCGCACCAGCGTGAAGGTTTCGGACACCATGCCCGGCGATGAAGAGAATTCGCCGATCTCCACGATCCGGGCGGCGCGGTAGCCGGTTTCTTCCTCCAGCTCGCGGGCGGCGGCGGTGCCCACTGCCTCGCCTTCGTCATCGTCACCGATCAGCCCGGCCGGGAGCTCGATGCAATTCCGGCCCAGGGGCACGCGATATTGTTCAACCAGCAGGACATGGCCGTCATCGACTGCGACGATCACTGCCGCACGAATGCCGCGCGAGCGGCTGACATATTCCCAGCGGCCCTCGCGCCTGGCGGTAATGAACTTGCCCTGCCACATGATCTCGACAGGGTCGGTCACAGCTGGATCATCCGGTTGGGCATTTCGTCGGGATCGGTGCCGCTATGCGGGAAATGTTCGGCGAGGACGTCGCCGATCGCCATGACCGCAGCGGCCATGCCTTCGCCGGGGCGGCCAGCCTTGAGATGGACGATCATCGCGGCCATCGCCGCGCCCCATTGGTCGGCCGAGACTTTCGCGACGATCGCTTCGTCGGCGACGATTTCGGCGCGGTGCTCGGCAAGCGAGAGATAGATCAGCACGCCGGTGCGGGAGCGGGTGCGCCGCTCGGTCGAGGCCTTGAACAGGGCGATCGCACGGGCGCGCACCCGCCGGGTCTTGGTCCGCGCCGGGGTGAAGGCCATGCGCAGCGGCCACCAGGCGAGAAGATAGCGGGTGAAGAGGAATTTGACGGTGGTGGCGAACACCAGGATCGTCAGCCACTCGCGCATCGTCCAGACATGCCAGCCGCCGGTCAGCCGATCGAGCAGGGCGAGGTAGAAATCGGGAAAGGCCGCATAGACCGCGAGCGCGAGCAGCGCCACAAGCGCTGCCCAGATCAGCGGCACATCGTTATAATTGTCCGAGCGTTCAGAGACGATCGTCGCGATCTCGGCATCGGAGCGCGCTTCGGCCTCGGTCACGGCCCGGGTGACCAGCTCGATATCGGCTTCGCTGATGGGGACATTCCTGGCCATTACCAGCTCCCCGACGATCCGCCGCCACCGAACGACCCGCCGCCGCCCGAAAATCCGCCGCCGCCGCCTCCGCCCCAGCCGCCTCCGCCACCACCCCAATGGTCACCGCCGCCCCATATCACGATCGGGGCAGCGCCACGGCGGTAGCGGCGGCCGCCGCCGAAGCGGTTGGCGATGTTCGAGCCAATGATGAACAGGATCACGATCACCCAGAAGATCAGCGAAAAGGGAACGCCTCCCTTCCTTTCGTGCTGGTCGTCGCTGACAAGCTGCTGCGCCCGTGCCTGTGCCTGATCGGGCGGAAGCTGGAGCAGCTGGATCAGAGCGTTAGCACCAGCCAGGATCCCGCCGGGCATGTCCTTGT
>CANJRZ010000261.1 GCA_947476735.1 Sphingomonadaceae bacterium | reverse complement strand
CGCGAGTTGGGCCTCCGCCCGTCGATCTTCGCGGATGTAGGTGCCGTGTTCGGCATCAGGAAGCCGACCTTGAGCGACGGTTGCACGGTTAACGGGAACACGCCGACAAACTGTACGGAAATTTCGCGTCCTCAGACCGACAGTAAGGGACGGCAGCTTTATTATAACCGAGATCCGAACAGCGACGATCCCAATGCACCCAATCTCGACATCGTCACCACGCCAACTGCCTTCGCGGTGCCCAATCAGCTGATTTCGCCGTTCAAGGAGGCCTTCTTCGGCGATAGCCCCAAGCCGCGCGTATCGGTCGGGTTCGGGGTCAACTGGAATTCCCCGTTCGGGCCGTTCCGGATCGATATCGCCAAGGCGCTGGTCAAGGTCAAAGGCGACAACACCAAACTCATCACCTTCAACGTAGGGACACAGTTCTAATGAAATCCGCTTTCAAGATGGCCGCACTCGCGGCTTCCGTTGCTTTCCTCCCTGCTGCGGCCTTCGCCCAGGCCGCAGCCCCCGCTCCGGCTCCAGCCGCCGCCGCGTCGAATGTGGCAATTGCTGACATAGAAGCGGCGGTCACCAATTCAGCGGCTTTCCAGGCCGCGATGGCGCAGATCGAGACGACCTACAAGGCGCAGATCACCGCCATTCAGACCCGGCAGACAGCGCTGAACGCCGAGTTGGGTGTTGCCCGTACCGAAATCGAAAATCTCCAGAAGAATCCGGCGACTCCCAAGGCGACGCTCGATGCCAAGGTCGCGGCATTCCAGGCCAAGGGGCAGGCGGCTCAGGCTGAACTGCAGCGTCTGGCGGCTCCGGTCCAGCGTCCGCAGGCCTATGTTCGCGAGCAGATCGAGGCCAAGCTTGAGCAGGCCGCTAAGAACGCCATCACCGCGAAGAAGGTTACGGTGGTCGTCCGTCCCGAGGCGACGATCTTCTATAATCCATCAGCGGACATCACGGCCGACATCGTCACCCAGCTCAACGCGCTGATTCCCAGCGCCTCGACAACGCCGCCCGCCAATTGGCAGCCTGGTGCTCAGGGCCAGCAGGCCGCTCCGGCCGGACGCTGATCTCCACGCGATGAACAGTGAGACGAAGACTTCGCTGGGCCTGCTGGATATCCGGCGGGTCATGGCGGCGCTCCCGCACCGTTATCCGATGTTGCTCGTCGATCGGGTAGAGGAGCTGGTCGTTGACGAGCGCATCTCTGCGATCAAGGCAGTGACGATCAACGAAGGCTTCTTCCAGGGCCATTTCCCCGGCCGGCCGATCATGCCTGGCGTTCTGATTGTCGAAGCGCTGGCGCAAGCCGCCGGCATTTTGGCGGTCGAATCGCTTGGGTTGGCCGGATCGGGCAAGCTCGTTTATTTCATGGCGATCGATGAGGCGAAGTTCCGTGTGCCGGTTGAACCGGGCGTTCTGCTCCGCCTTGACGTCAGCTTCGTCCAGAAACGCGCGAGCGTCTGCAAATTCGAAGGCAAGGCCTATGTTGGCGACAAGCTGGCGGCTCAGGCCAATTTCACTGCGATGATCGCGGATCCTCCGAGCGCGTAGCTCGCGGCCGGACTTGCCAACCGCGGGCTCTGCTAGTAGAGGCCGCGCTTCGCTTCTCCGGCTGGTCGGAAACCAGTCATCATTCGGAGCCAGGACATGAAGAAAGATATCCATCCCGATTATCATCGGATCACGGTGCAGCTTACCGATGGCACCACCTATCAGACCCGCTCGACCTACGGCAGCGAGGGCGATACGCTCCAGCTCGAAATCGATCCCTCGGTTCATCCGGCCTGGACCGGTGGAAAATCGGGCCTGCTGGACATGGGCGGCCAGGTGGCACGCTTCAACAAGCGCTTCGGCGGCCTGACGCTGGGCAAGAAATAAAGCTTGGCTGGCTAGTCAACGCGATGGATATGGCCGGGTATCACCCGGCCATTTTCATTTTGGGGGTTCTGCATTGCGTTTCTATCGGCGTCATGCCGTCGCAATCTTCTGGATCATGGTGGCCATCATATATGCGATTGCCATCCTTCCGGCGCCGCAGGCGCCTGATCTGGGAGCGGGAGACAAGATCAACCACATCGTGGCATTCCTCGTCCTGACCGTGCTCGGCCGTTCGGCCTACCGCCAGCGAGCGCCCTGGCGGCTGGCAGTCGGCCTGTCGCTGTTTGGGGCGTTGATCGAATTGACCCAGGCCATTCCTGTTCTGCATCGGGATGCCAGCCTTTGGGACTGGGGGGCAGATAGCGCTGCCATCCTGGTCGCGCTGGTCATCATCCTCATGGTTGAACATCAGAAGCTGACGCGCGGGCCGAGATGAAACAGGTCCCCTCCCTCCGGGTCGATCTGAACGGTCCCGCGCAGGCGCGCTTCGAAGCGGCTGCTCGTGCGGCCGGTTTTGATCCCGGTGACCGCTGGGTAGGGGGGTACGCCAGTTATGAATGGGATCATCTCCGGCTTGCGCTGGCAGCCTATGGGATCGAGGTGGCTAAGCGGGATGTTCTGGAATTTGGTTGCAATGTCGGAGGATCGTCAGTTGTTCTGGCTGCGCTCGGAGCGAAGCTCTGCGGTGTAGATATCGATCCGAATATGGTGGCGCTTGCCGAAGCCAATCTCGCCCGGCACGGCTTGTCAGGTACTATTCTGCCGCTGGAACCTCGCGAGCGTTTGCCATTCCCCGATTGTAGCTTTGACATTGCTGTCGCGAACAGTGTGCTGGAATATGTCGATGGTAAGCTTTTGGGCCATGCAATCTCCGAGCTTCATCGCATCCTGAGGCCGGGGGGCATCCTGTTCATTTGTGGAACGGCTAGCCGGCTTGCGCTGCGCGAGCGCCATTCCGGGCGATTGTTTGTGAATTTCCTACCTGAATGCATTGATCGCGTGACGGGGTATCGCATTCAGCGGGGTCTTTCTCCGTTCAGACTGGCTCGCGTTCTGGATGGACGTTTTTCGGTAGAGGGCAGGGCGGGTTGGGCAGAAACGCGCCGGGCCATTCATGGGCGACTGTCTTTACCCATGAAATTCGTCAATGGTGCCGCGGCCCTATTCGGCATCGGGCCCGGGTGGATATCACCCCATCTGGAACTGGTGCTGCGAAAACGGTGAAGCGGGCCGGGATCAGACCCAGCCGAAGGTGAAGGCAAAAAAGGCCGCGGATGCCACAGCCATCACGGCGGTCGCCGTCCAGCCCAGGATCATCTGTCGCCGCCCCAAGGTCAGCCGGCCCATTGCGCGGGGATTGCGGACGATCAGCATCATCACAGCCATGAGGGGCGCGGCAAGGACGCCGTTTACCACCGCCGCCCAGTAGAGCGCCCGTGCCGGATCGATCCCGATGAATTCGATCATGCCGCCAAGCAGGGTGGTTATTGCGATGGTGGCATAGAAGAGCCTTGCATCGAGCAGCTTGGAATTGAGGCTTCCTGCAGCGCCTACCATCTCGGTCACCGCATAGGCCGCTGAGCCGGCCAACACCGGCACCGCGAGCAATCCGGTGCCGATGATGCCGAGCGCGAACAATGCGAAGGCGAAGTCACCGGCAATCGGTCGCAACGCCTCCGCGGCCTGTGACGAAGTTTGGATATCGGTGATGCCGTTCGCGTTGAGGGTGGCTGCGGTAGCGAAGACAATAGCCAGTGATATCAGTGAACTGAATGCCATCCCTACGATCGTATCGAGCTTGATCCGCGCCAGTTCCGGGCCTGCGTCCCGTGGCGCAATGCACAGCGGCTTGGCGTGATGGCGATGTTGTTCCTCGATCTCCTGGCTGGCCTGCCAGAAAAAGAGATAGGGACTGATCGTCGTGCCGAGAATGGCGACGAAGGCCGTGACATAGGCAGCGTTCCATTGCAGCTCGGGGACCACGAGCGACGTCAGTGCCCGCCCCCAGGGAACTGATGCGACGATCAGCACGGCGACGTAGGTCAGGAGACTCAGCGTCGTCCATTTCAGGATCGCGGCGTAGCGCGGATAGCTGATGAATGTTTCGAGCAGCACGCAGATCACGCCGAATCCCAGTGTGTAGAGGCCTGGGTTGCCGCCGATGATCAGTCTCAAAGCCGCGCCCATCGCGCTCAGATCCGCGCCGAGATTGACGATATTGGCGATCAGCAACAGCCCGACAATCACTCTCAGGACCGTTCGGCTGTAGTGCAGTCGCAGGTTGGTCGCGATCCCCCGGCCGGTGACACGGCCGATCTCGGCAGCAACTTCCTGAATGACCACCATCAGCGGGAAACTGAACAGGAAGGTCCATGACAAGCCATAGCCGAACTGCGCGCCGACCTGGCTGTGGGTGCCAATCCCGCTCGGGTCGTCATCGGCCGCGCCGGTGACCAGTCCCGGGCCGAGGCGCTGGAAAAATCCTCTCAATCCGAGGCGGGGTTCTTCATCCATAGCCGGACCTTGGTCACCTGTTGGGCGCGGCCGCAAGCGGCAATTGAATTTTCAAAAATTGGGTCAGCTGTTGCGCGGTTCCTTGCCGGCCTCTTCCGCGATCATCCTGTACATCTCGAGGTTCTCGTCGATCCGCTCGAAGTCGAACGGTGCACCCTGTCGGATGATCAGGCCGGTGACGCCGCAATCGAGCCAGGGCTTGATCTTCTCGCGCATTCGCTCGACCGGTCCGACCAGCCAGCCCTCGTCGATATATTCGTCGGGAACGGCATTGATCGCTTCCTCCCAATGTTTGTCGTCGAGCGCATTCTCCCCGGCATGCATCTTCTGCTCGGTCTTGCCGGCCTCGGTCATGTCCATCAGTTTCTCGGCGAGCCAGCCATAGCCGCGCGCCTCCATGATCTCCTTCTGGAGATAGGCCCAGCTCACCGTATATTCCTTGAACGGCCGCATCGCCTTCCTGACGTCATCGTCGACGATCGAGTCGAGCTGAACCCAGATCTTGAAGTCCTTCATGCTCTTGCCGTTGCCGGCTTTGGCGAAGCCCTTCTCCAGCATCGGCCTATAATAGGGCAGGCAGCTCGGCGCCCAGCTCGGCGGGAACCAGCCTTCGCTGATTTCGGCGGCGAGCGAGATCATCTGCGGGTGGGCGGCCGCGATCATGATCGGGATCGGCGAGATGATGTCGAGCGCGTTCTTCTGCGGCGGAATGGCTTTGTTGCCGGGGCCGCGATAGGGCGCCGACCAGACCTCGCCCTGATGATCGAACGGCTCCCCGGCAAAGCCCTGGCGCAGCATCGCGACATAGTCGCGCATCCGCTTGACCGGGTTGCCCCAGGGCTGGCCCTCGAACCCTTCGGCCTGCATCGGGGTACCGCTGCCAAGCCCGGCGATGATGCGATTGCCGCCGGTAAGATGATTGAGCGCCTGGAAGCTCGCATTGGCGATCGACGGCGGGCGCCCGGAGACCTGCAGGATGCGTGTCCCGATCGTCATATGCCTGACGTGACCTGCCAGATAGCCGGCCGGGATCAGGCATTCGGCGCCGAAGCCCTCGGGGGTGAAGACCGCATCATAGCCCCATTTTTCGGTCAGCAGGATCCGTTCGAGCGGGACTTCGAAACGGTGACCCTGCCAGCGGATTTCCGATGCGATTTCGACCACAGCCATCTCTCACTTCTTCTGTGCCGAGGGATTGCTCGACCCTGATGCGATCGGATTCTCACGCCGCATTTCCGTTACCCCGCCCTTGTGCCGGGGTCCCGCTAATGTGTTGCGGCGCCCGGAAGAAGCGGGACCCCGGCTCAAGGCCGGAGTGACGATTCAATCACATCGAACGTGACTTTAACAGGCGGGAGCGGCCCGGCTTGATCCTAGCGCCCGCCGGTCGCTTCCCACATATCCTGGCGCAACTCGATATATTCGAGATAATGGCCAAGCGTCGCGCGGGCATCGATATAGGTGAACTGGAAGCCTTCGCCGCCGCCCTGGAACGCGATCGTCCAGCCCTTGGCCTTCGCTTCGGCCCGCAACACCGCCATGTCGGAAACCCGCATGCCGACATGGTGAAAGGCCATCGAGTCGTCGTCGGGCAGGGCATTGCTGTAGATCTGGCAGAGGCCCGAAGTCGGTTCGATCAGCTCGAGCTGGACATCGCCGACCCAGACCAGTGCGACCTTTGCGGTCACCGGCCCGCTGGCGCGCGGGGTGATCACATTGGCAGCGAAGGGTATCTCCATCATCTGTCCGTCGACGCCATGTTTGTCGCGGAGATCGGCGATGGCCTTGTCGAGATTGCGGGTGACATAGGCGTTCTGGAAAAAGCCGTTCATGTGCATGGGTCAGGGCAACTCCTTCGCTTCGGTCATGACGTCGCGCCATTCCGGGTGTTTTGCGTACCGCGCACGGATATAAGGGCATGTCGGAATAATCCGTAAGCCCTCGTTGCGGGCATCCGCAATCAGGCGATCGACCAGCGCGCCGGCTACCCCGCTGCCGCGCATGCTTTCCGGGGCGAATGTGTGATCGGCATCGATCACGCCCGGCCGGGAATG
>CANJRZ010000260.1 GCA_947476735.1 Sphingomonadaceae bacterium | reverse complement strand
GCGATCTAAGGGCTTGCATGGCCGGAGAAGGCACTGCTATAGGCGCGCCTCGCCTAAGGGCGACGAAATGATCCCCGGTAGCTCAGCGGTAGAGCGTTCGACTGTTAATCGAATGGTCGCCTGTTCGAATCAGGCCCGGGGAGCCATTTCTATCTTGTTGAATTTCAAGGCTTTTCTTCGGAATTGAAGCAGGGCCGCCGCCGCTTTAGCGCGCCCGTTTCGAACAGCGAGTCTTAAATGCAAGGCGCAAAAAGCGACAACTTTTTGCCCGAAACCCCAATTTCGGGGCATTGCCGGGAGCTTGTCGGGGCATTGACAGGACGTTGACGGGCCGCGTTTCCATCGAACACCTTTCGGAGAACACGTTCGGTTCGCTGTTGCCCAACCTTGCCTGGCGACGCGTGAAGCGGGGCATCGATCTAATCTCAGCCTTATTACTGCTCCCGATTCTAGCACCGTTTCTGCTGTTAGTCGGAATTGCCATCCGACTCGATTCGCCCGGCCCAGCGCTGTTCCGACAAATGCGTGTCGGGGTCGGCGGCCGACCATTCCGGATCGTCAAGTTCCGGACGATGCGGCATCGAGCCGACGGCGAAGCTGATATTGGCGCTGCGGTAACGCGTAACGAAGATGATCGGATAACGCGACTTGGGCAGTGGCTTCGCAGGACGCGGATTGATGAATTGCCACAGATATTCAACATCATTGCGGGCGACATGAGCTGGATTGGCCCTCGTCCCGAAGCCATGTCATTATCCGAATGGTATGATGCGGAGATCCCTTTTTATCTATATCGCCACATTGTCAGGCCCGGCATTACCGGATGGGCTCAGGTCAATCCGGGCCATGTTACAGACATCGCCGAGATAGACCTGAAGCTTCAATATGACTTTTATTATATTAAGAATTTCTCTGCCTGGATCGATATATTGATCGCAATTCGTACTGTGCGGATAATATTTTCAGGATTTGGCGCAAAGTAAGATCTTTGCGTTTATTTGGAACGGCAGCGTTCTCTGTCATGGTATAATCATGTCAACAACCAGTCGGACCGCTCCATAAAGGCATGTCGCCGTTGCTGGGGTTTACCATCGCCGCGACTCCCCAATTCAAAATCCACAGAACCGTCCGTGCTCATTGGCTGGACTTCAGGCAAACCGCCGTGCCGCAGTTATCCGGACCCGGAGGCGCGCCATTCCTGCCAGCCACAGCAGCCTCAAGGGACCTGATGTCGGGAAATTCATGCCTTTCGCGGTTCTTGAAGCGCGCATCAGCGTTCCGTATCATCATTTGCGCGCTCATCATGCAGAAGGGCCGAAGCTCGCGATCGCACTTCTTGAAGAGTTGATGCGCGGTGAGGTAAGCGCGGGCCTTGTCGTCCGTCGCCTGTTTCTTCGCCGCCCGCGCCTGACCCAGCTCAAAACGAAGCTTGTCGATCCCGGCGTCAGAAGCTGAAGCAGCCAACGCGGCCGGCGGCAATCCCTCAGCCCCGGACAGGGGTGATAGCGAGATCTGGCCCAGTGCGGCCGCAGCGACCACCTTCAGCCATTCCCGCCGCCAAAAAGAAGACCTGCGCACCATAAGCTCTGCGAGATTCGGCCAAATTGCCAGCGGCGGCAAGCGGGAAAGGTCGCCTGCTTCGATTGCCGCTCGGGCCGGGCCGGAGCCCGGGTTTCGCTCCCGGCGCGGCTCAGACGTTACCGATCATAACGGCTTTTATGGTTTCCGGGCGGAAGCAACTTGCACCCCTGCGCGGTCGAGCTTCGCATAAAGCCTCGCTTCGCGATGCTGGCGAACTTCGAAGCGATCCAACCTGCGCATCATGGCATCAATTCGCCCGTTGCTTGTAGTTGGACCGGCCGCATGATTTGTTACGGACGCAGCCAAAAGAGGAATGGAAGATATTCCGACGGTAACCGTAACAATAATTCCAATGAATGAGACACCGCTTTTCATGATTTACTCCTGCACAACTACACATGACCTGTGCATGTTAGACGCACGCCGGCCATCTCTGTTCCGCAGGATTAAAAACGAACTCTTATTATAAGCCTATAAACCCGATTTATCTGACCGATTTGGTCAGCTCGTCAGGTCAGCCGATCTCCCCAGCATGTCAAGCGACGAGCCGTACATGGCGAGATAGTTGCTATCGTCGCCATCGCCAAAACCCGGTGCCCGGATCGTCGTGCGGCGCATGTTGCGTGCATAGCGGAGATCGTCATAGCCAGCCGCGCGGTGAACCGTCGCCAGATTGCTCCAGACCACGAGATCTCCCGCCGTCCATTGATAGCTCAAGACATAGCAGGGCTGGGTTGCGAAGGCCGTGAGCTCGTCAACCAGCGCGCGGCCCTCTTCGACATCCATGCCGACAACGGCGCGGATGTGGGAGGCAAGGCACAGCGACTTGCGACCCGATGGCAAGGTGATGACCAGCGGCTGTCGCGCGGCCGGCATCGCCATCGCGTCCGCCTCGCTGATGTCATAACCACCGCGCCGCCGTGACCACCAGAAGCAATGCTCTGCCTCAAGCCCTTCGATCCGCGCCTTCATCCCGGCCGGGAGATCATCCCAGGCGGCCCGCAAGTCGGCGAAGTCGGTATTTCCGTCGACCGGCGGTACAACATAAGCGAGCAACGCCGAATATCCGGCGCGCTTCTCGACGAACGAGGAGTCGGTGTGCCACAGCCGGTCCGCCGTATAGAGCCGACGGCGCTCTGGATCGGTGACAATCCGCCCATCGGACGTGAGATTGGTGATGCCGCTGATATAGGCACCATATTCGGCCGGCGCGTCATCGGTCGCAGCCTTGTCGCCCTTGAACAGCTTGTGGAAGGACGGAATCCGCTCAACATGACCGAAGATCCGGCTGAACCCGACATGGCTCGCGTCATCGAGGCCGCTGTCGTGGAAAGCGAGCACCGAATATTCTTCCATCGCCGCGAGAATATGGTCCCGATCAGCGTCCGCCAGAGGCTTGCTGATATCGACACCGAAGATCTCGGCACCAAAACCCGGTCGGATCGGCTTGACGGTCAGCGCCATGACGTCAGTTCACCACCTCGGCAGAGCGCCCCATGATCTCGAGCGACTGGCGGTACATTTCGAGATGCGGCTGGTCATCATGATCAGGCGCCCCACCGGCCCGGATGGTCGTCCGCCGCATGTTGCGCTTGTGGCGCAGCTCATCGAAACCGCCGCCGCGGTGGAGCGTAGCGAGATTGCTCCAGGCGACGAGGTCGCCCGGCTGCCAGCTCACGCTGAAGATATATTTTTCCTGCGTCGCGAATGCGGTCAGTTCGGCGAGCAGCGCCCGGCCCTCCTGCGGATCCATGCCGACGATCGCCCGGGCGTGCGAGGCGAGGTAAAGCGACGTGCGGCCCGAACGCAGCGTGTGGACGATCGGATGCACCGCCGCCGGCATGCGCATCGCTATCTCCTCGGTCATGGCGTAGCCGCCAAGAATGCGCGACCACCACATACAATGCTCTGCCTCGAGCCCCTCGATCCGCGACTTCATCGCGGCCGGGAGATCATCCCAGGCGGCGCGCAGATCAGCGAACCAGGTTAGACCGCCCTCGGGCGGAACAACATGCGCGAGCAGTGCCGAATAGCCTGCCCGCTGCTCGATGAACGAGCTGTCGGTATGCCAGTAGCGGTCGGCGGCGAACAGGATGCGCCGCTCGGGATCGTCCGAAATCCGGCCATCGGCGGTCATGTTGGTGATGCCGTTGATGCAGGCGCCATATTGGGCAGGCGCGCTTTCCTCTGACGCGTTTTCGCCCTTCAATACCTTCTGCATCGAGGTCGGATAGCGTTCGACATAGCCAAAGATCTCACTGAAACGGACATGGCTCTCATCGTCGAGACCGCTATTGCGGAAGACCAGCACGGCATAGTCGTCCATTGCCTGAACGATCGACGCGGCATCGGCTCCGCTGAGAGGCTGGCTGATGTCGACACCCGTCACCTCTGCGCCGAAGCCCGGGCGTATGGGGGTCAGCGATATGGGCATGGCATCCTCCTGATTTCCTGAATGCGAATCTATCGCCAATCCAGGCCTGACCCAACCAGCGTTTTGCGACTTTCCGATAGGCGGAAAAATTGACCGCACCAAATGTCATTCTAGGGCGCCCATGATCATCGCGAACGCCAAGCCTGGCGTCACAGCCTGAGCCGCCTCGTCTCCCCAGCCCAAAAGCCTGTCGCGGATGCGATGCTGCCTGGGTGTCTGGACCAGAGCTGGCGATCAGGAAGGCCCTGAGGCGGGACGTGGCTGGAGGTCAGCTGCCCGCCGGGTCGTTCGCCGCGGCAAGCGCATCCATTTTTGCCTTGAGCTCTTCGATCTCATCGCGCGCAGTAGCCGCCATTGCCTTGACTGCCTCGAATTCCTCGCGGCTGACAAGGTCCATGCCGGCGATCCATTCCTTGACCCGTTCCTTGAACGAGGCCTCCGCTTCGCGGCCCATCCCTGCCAGCGTCCCCGCGGCACCGTTCATCATCTTCACAAGATCGTCGAACGGGCGCTTTTCCGACTGCATATTCCATTCCTTGTTCTTGGCGGAGAACCATCGATCACCGGCTACCAGCCATTTCTAGCCTGACGTGTCAGATAGATGGAGAATTAGTTTTTCTCGAACGTCTTTGCAGAGCCCCTTCAGGCTTTTGATGAGGGCAAAGGCGGACGAGCCAGGCCGATCATCCGAAGCTCTTCGTCTCCACGGCACTACATCAGGATGGAGGACGCAATGGCTGACAGGGTGCTCATTCCGGCGGCCCAATATGTGCGGATGTCGACCGAAAAGCAGATCTACTCGACAGCCAACCAGGCAGCCGCGATCGCAAGTTACGCTCTTACCCATAATTTTCGGATCGTTCAGACCTATGCCGACAAAGGCCGCAGCGGATTACATCTGAAAGGCAGAGAGGCCCTGCAATCTTTGCTGCGGGACGTGCTCGCTCGAGAACCAGGCTACCAGGCGATCCTCATCTTCGACGTGAGCCGATGGGGACGCTTCCAGGACGTCGACGAAAGTGCCCATTATGAATGGCTGGTGCGCAACGCCGGGGTCGCAGTGCATTATTGCGCTGAGACATTCGAAAATGACGGAAGCCTGTCCTCGGCCATCATGAAAACCCTCAAGCGTGTGATGGCGAGCGAATATAGTCGCGAACTGTCTGTCAAAGTTTGGGCAGCACAGGTTCATCAGGCAAAGCTGGGCTTTCGGATGGGCGGCGCCACGCGCTTTGGACTGCGCCGCCTGCTGGTCGCGCCCGACGGGACGCCCAGGATGCTGCTCGAACATGGCGAGCGTAAATATATTCGCGACGATCGCGTCGTTCTCGTTCCCGGTCCGGCCAGCGAACAGGCAATCGTTCGTCGAATCTATCGCCTTTCGATCAGCAGCAACCTGTCTGATCGCCAGGTAGCGGAGCTT
Organism: Sphingomonadaceae bacterium; assembly: GCA_947476735.1. Lineage (GTDB taxonomy): Bacteria > Pseudomonadota > Alphaproteobacteria > Sphingomonadales > Sphingomonadaceae > Rhizorhabdus. The sequence goes on along the minus strand of CANJRZ010000260.1, from coordinate 1,030 downwards.
TTGAACAGCGAGGGTGTCCCGGCACAGGGTGGCAAGAAATGGACGCAATATCAGATCAAGGACGTGCTGACAGGCGAAGTCTATACCGGCACCATCACCTTCAACCGTCGCTCATCCCGGCTTGGCGGCAAGGTTATGGACAATCCCGAAACCGAATGGGTACGCCTCGACAATGCCTTTGCTCCCATTATCAGCCATCGGACGTTCGTCGATGCACAGCGGGCGCGCCACAAGCGGCGAGTAGACATTTATTCGAACGAGCAGTTGCTCGACGGGCTCCGTTCCCTTCTCGGGCGAGAGGGCCGGCTGTCGCTGGATCTGATTGTACGCGCCCCGGACCTGCCGCACCCCGCCTCTTACCGGAGACGATTTGGCAGTCTCCATGCGGCATTTGCTGCGATTGGCTACTATCCCCCGCATCGCGGACCGGCGTTCGGGCCTCATAGTCTCCAGTCCCGGAACCGGGCATTTTCGGTTCAGGTCAGTGCACTGCTCAAAAGCTCAGGCGCCCATATCCAGCCACTGGGACCAGTCGGCCTCCTGCGTGTTGACCGAAGCCTGACGCTGGGCATCACCGTTTCACGCTTTCACAGCAATCCCGCCCGGCAATACTGGAAACTCTCACTCAATCGGGCAATGAACCTGGACTATGTCTTTGTCGGCCTGCTCGACGCTGCAGGAGAGCACATAAGGCGATATTATCTGATCCCGATCCACCGATTTCCGCCTGGGAACGCGCTGCATTTTTCCGAGACAGCACCAAATTTTGAATGTTACCGGCTGCCGTTCATCCTCAGCCTCTATCCCGCATTGCTGGAGCGTGCAGAGCCAGATCGCCTTGCTGGCAAAGAGCAAAGGTGATCCAACGCGATCAGATCTGCGCGGGCTTCATTGAACAATGATCTGGGTATTACCGGTGGTGGTGACAAGAGCCGGCCCCCACGGATTGAGTTCATGGATCCGCCAGTTCAGATATCCCGCGAACAGCAGCCAGACGAGATAAGGCAACATCAGCAGCGCGGCGACCCGT
>CANJRZ010000259.1 GCA_947476735.1 Sphingomonadaceae bacterium | reverse complement strand
GATCGGGTGTGTGCTGCTCGAGGAGATCGCCTTCGATGCGCGCGGCAATCCGACCGCGGCGACCTATAAGGATTATCTGCTGCCGACGATTTCCGACGTGCCCGAGTTCGAGTTCCACCATCGCAACACGCCGTCCAAATCGACCGGCGGCATGCGCGGAGTGGGGGAAGGTGGCGCGATCATCGGCCCGCCGACCCTGTGCAACGCGATCATCGACGCGCTGACGCCCTTCGGCGAGCTAGCGATCGACCTGCCGTTCAGCCCTACAAAGTTGCTGGGGTTCATCGAGGGACGGGATCTGAGCGGGGGGCATTGAGCAGGCTGCTGCGGCCTGATCAGGCTGCTTCGAGATTGATCGCGGACATCCTGCCGTTGCGGTCGATCGCGAGATCATATTGTAGTGCCTGATCCTGCTGAAGTGTCTCCCATCCGGCAAGACGAACGGCCGCCATATAGACAGCGGTATCGATACCGCCGCGCGCAGGTGAGATGCTGCCACAGCCCGTTTCGGCGCTGAAAAACCGAACAGTGCCCCTGATCATTCGTGGGTACCTTGCTGCAGGACCACGTATTCCGGAATGCCACGGTCTGAATCTTCATCGTGACCGGGTTGCCTTGATAGGGCAGCGGCCTGTTTCCGGGAGGCAATGAGATCCGCTGTGAGACGGGTCTTGGCGTGCCGCGCTTCGCGATCATCAGCCGCGTCAGCTTCGATGCCCCAGGCTTTCGCGGCCCGGTCTGCCACGATGCGGACATTCGTCAGCAGTGTCGTCCGGGCGCGCTCGCGATGATAGCTTTGCTGGCTTCGGCAGAGGGTTGCTGAGGGATACATGGTATGACCTTTCTCGATCACGGGATGGTTCTGGCCGGTTCGCTTCAGGTCGACGGATGGTCTCGTCGTGCCTGGGCAATCGCGTCGCTCAGCCGGCTGTAGAGATAGCGCTTGTAGCGGAATTGATCGACGGTGGCCTGGAGGATGCCGTAGCGCTCCATCAGCGCGGCTTCTTCTGCAGGAATAGTGGTGGGGTCGGTGCTCATGATTTTTTGTCCTGTCGGTTAAAGCCGCGCGGATAGGGCGTCTCAGGAGTCGGCTGGCTGCCACTCCGCCACTGCGGCCTCGGTCGTTATCAGCAGTCCCGCAACAGAGGCCGCATCCTGCAAGGCGGAACGTACGACAAGGGTCGGGTCGATCACGCCGGATGCAACAAGGTCTTCATATTGCTCGGTCTGGGCGTTGAAGCCCATCGACTGGTCATTGCCATCGATCAGCCGGCCGGCGACGAGACCGCCATCATGGCCGGCATTTTCCGCGATCTGGCGAAGCGGCGCCTGCAAGGCCTTGCGAACAATGCCGATGCCGCGGTTCTGGTCGTCATTGGCACCTTTGAGGTTGTCGAGCGAGCGGCTGGCATAGAGCAGCGCCGTGCCCCCGCCGGGTACGATACCTTCCTCGACCGCAGCACGGGTTGCGTGGAGCGCGTCATCGATCCTGTCTTTGCGCTCACGCATCTCGACCTCAGTCGCTGCGCCGACACGTATGATCGCGACACCGCCGGCAAGCTTGGCCATGCGCTCCTGAAGCTTTTCCTGATCATATTCGGAGTCGGTGTTTTCGATCTGGGCGCGAAGCGATTCGACCCGTGCCTGGATCAAATCGGGCTGGCCAGCGCCGCTGACGATCGTCGTGCTTTCTTTGTCGATCGTCACCCGCTTGGCGCTGCCAAGCATATCGAGAGTGACATTTTCGAGCTTGGTGCCCAATTCCTCGGAGATCGTCTGACCCGCGACGACGATCGCGATGTCTTCGAGCATCGCCTTGCGCCGATCGCCGAAACCCGGCGCCTTAACCGCAGCGACTTTGAGGCCACCACGTAGTTTGTTGACGACGAGTGTGGCCAGCGCCTCTCCCTCAATATCCTCTGCGATGATCAGCAGCGGACGTGCCGACTGGGCCACTGCCTCGAGGATCGGCAGAAGGGCCTGAAGATTGGACAGTTTCTTCTCGTGGATGAGGATGTAGGGATCGGTCAGCTCTACGGTCAGCTTCTCGGCGTCCGTGACGAAATATGGCGACAGATAGCCGCGGTCGAACTGCATCCCCTCGACGACCTCAAGCTCGAAATCGAGCCCCTGTGCGTCCTGGATGGTGATCACGCCTTCCTTGCCGACCCGTTCCATGGCTTCGGCAATCTTCCGTCCGATTTCCTCGTCGCCATTGGCCGAGATGATGCCGATCTGTGCGATTTCCTCGTTGTTGGCCACCGGTTTCGAGCGTGCCTTGAGGTCGTCTACGACGCGCAGGACGGCGAGATCGATGCCGCGCTTGAGGTCCATTGGATCGACCCCCGCCGAAACCGAGATCATGCCTTCGCGGATGATCGCCTGAGCGAGCACGGTGGCGGTGGTCGTGCCGTCGCCGGCATGGTCGTGGGTCCGCGACGCGACGGCGCGCAGCATCTGTGCGCCCATATTCTCGAAGCGATCTTTCAGTTCGATCTCTTTGGCAACCGTCACTCCGTCCTTGGTGATGCGTGGTGCGCCATAGCCCTTGTCGATGACGACGTTGCGACCTTTGGGACCGAGCGTCACCTTGACCGCGTTGGCGAGCAGATCGACGCCGCGGCAGATGCCTTCGCGCGCGTCACGGGAGAGTTTGACGTCCTTGGCCGACATGGCGTGTTCCTTCTGGTGAATTTAGGGGGAGCAGGGCCCGGCGTCAGCCGGCGCTGCCTTGCTCTTTGGTGTCAGCCAAGAATGCCGAGTATGTCGCTTTCCTTCATGATGATGAGGTCTTCGCCCTCGATCTTGATCTCGGTGCCCGACCATTTGCCGAACAGGATGCGGTCGCCAGCTTTGACATCGAGCGGGGTGACGGTGCCGTCTTCGGACCGTGCGCCGCTGCCAGCGGAAACGATTTCGCCTTCCTGTGGCTTCTCTTGCGCGGAGTCGGGAATGATGATCCCGCCGGCAGTCCTGGCCTGGGCTTCGATGCGGCGGACCAGCACGCGATCATGGAGCGGGCGGAATGTCATTGGCAGCTATCCTCGTCGCTGGGCCGCGACATCGATTGTCGCTTTCACAAGCGGGGAGCCAGCGCTGCCAATTTGCGATCCGGCCGATCGCGTGCGCGATTGCCAACTCCCCTCAGATGGGGTCGACGTGGCCCGGATACAAGCTGTCCGTTTCGGGCATGAACTGCGCGAATTGCAGGGGCGGCTCTACTGCAACGCGATCTAAGAGCCGACATGACGCAGACGGCTTATACCCGGCAAATGGCCGTCAAAACCCTATGGCGACCCGCGAATGATGTGTGTCCCGATATTCCCGGAGCAGGGCAATCTTGTCGCCGGAAAAGCGGAAGTACCAGCTGTAGACGTTGTTATATTTGTTGCCGTTGTTGGCGATTGCTTCCGATCGGCCGAGAATGACGACGTGCGGTCCTTCGCAGATTTCGAGCTCGGACGTAAATCGCATGCCGTTCTTGAAGAGCTGTTTCATCGCAGGCATGCCATAGTCGAGATATTGGTCACGCGTCATGACGCCACCCATGGTCTTGTCGCCAAGCTGCCAGGCCGCATCGACCTCCATAATCTCGCAGACGAAATCATCGGCAAGAATCGCGTCGATCGCCTCCCTGTCGTTCGCCTCGCTCTTGAAAACAAAATCCAGTGCGGTTTTCTTCTGCTGGTCCGCGTTCATCGTTCGATCCCTTCCTGCCAAGGATTTTTGGCGTGATTCGGTGTTGGCTGCCGCTGGCTGTCAGGAGGGGTTTATCTTACGTGCGAATTCGGTGCTCAGCTCCCGGCTCGGCCACAGGAAATGGATGCGGTGGTGCCTGATTTTCCAGTCGCCGCCGACCTTCAGCCAGTCTTCCTCATAGATTGCGAACCAGGCGGTAGGGCTGGTGCGCTTGTCGGCTTCGGTGATGACGTCCTGCAAATAGCAGCGGCTGACCGCTGTGTCCGGCCCGGTCAGTTCTATGCCGAGATTGGTGGTCATATGCAGCCAGTTGAAGGGCTGTTTGCCCTCGAACTGGAATTTGATCCTCTCGAGGATTTTGTCGCGGCCATGCCACGTGCCGAAAGGACCCCATTCGCCGATCGCATCCTCTGTATAGAGTTCTGCAAATTCCTCATGGCGGTTGCCGTCCATCAGGTGGGAGTAGAGGAGCTTCTTCTTTCGGATCTTTTCGATCTCGAGCAACGTGCGCACCGCGGTCAGTTCCTCCGCGGTCAGTCCGGCAACTTCCTCAGCCATGATATTTCTCCACTACTTTGGCGATCCCGGACGATCGTCCAGACCATGAGCATTAAAACAAGCCTCGCAATGCCGGCTTCTCGGTCAGCTCCCGGATGCCCTGTAAACGGCCGGCATCGGCAGCTGGCTTACGTGTGGCGGGGTCGAGCGGCCCCATCGCCAATGTCGCGTTGGAGGTGTCGTCGGGTGAGATCAGCACGACCTCGGTGCCCTGACGTCGAAGTTCGTCGAGATCGTCGAGTATGCCCGGATCGGCGTTGGTGAGGCCCATCGGCGAAAGAACGAGCACGGTTGCCGATCCCGAGGCGAGCTGAATATTGTCGAAGGTTTTCCACAGTCCGCCATCGACATAGAAGCGACTGTTAATCGGCATGACCGGCCAGACCGCTGGGATCGCGCAGCTCGCGGTGACAGCGTCGACGATCGAGACATTGTCGGCGGCGGCGAACGCCTTGAGGGTGAGGCTTTCGGTATCGATTGCGGCGAGCAGCAGTTCCTTGCCCTCCGGCCAGCCGGGGTCGGGCAGGCCGAGCCGGTCTTCGATCGCGGCGCGGCGTTCCGCGAGCGGGACCGTCACAGTGGCATGGGCAAGGTCGCAGATCGTGCGCAGGCGGGTCCGGTCGTCGGGCCAGGATCGCTCCATCAGCTTCATCAGTGTGGCAAGGCCGTCGGGCGGGGCGATCAGTTCGCGCGGCTGCTTAGCCGGATCGCTCTGCCGTTCGAACATCAATGCGGGCGGCATCCCTTTTGCGAGCTGCGCGCTCGTCACCGAGCCTGCCGAGGTGCCGATGAAGCTGTCGGCGTTACGGACGTCGAGCCCTGCCTCGGCGAGGCCCGCAACGATCCCCGACAACCAGGCGACCCCCCAGACCCCGCCGCCGCCGCAAACCAGAGTCTTTTTGCGCATCTCCGCCATTCAGATCGTCCTATTCGAACGGCAAATTGTAGACGCGTGCCGCGTTACCGCTCAGCACTTTCCGGATCTCAGCCTCGGTCAGCCCCTCGAACGCCCTGGTCATGTCGTCGATCGGATAAAGGCAGGTCGGGTGCGGGAAATCGGTTTCGAACATGACATTGTCGACGCCAACCCGTTTTATGTCGCGGACGAGATTGCCGCGTTCGAACCAGAAGCTCGTGTAGATATTGCTCTTCATATATTCGGACGGCAGCTTGCTCAGCCGCTTGTCGCCACCGCCCTCCGCGAACTGATAGTCGAGGGCTTCGGCAAAGAAGGGGACCCAGCCGAGTCCGCTTTCGACCGAGACGAATTTCAGCTTGGGGAAGCGCTCGAGCAGCCCGCTGACGACGAGATTGGCCATCGTCGCTGCGTTGGCGAGGAACAGCATTGCCGAAGTGACGATATATTTTCCGTTTGCTGAGTTGGATGCCCAGGCGCGTTCCACACCCCACGCCATGTTGGCGTCGCTCGCGCCGATGTGGAAATTAACCGGCAGATCGAGATCCTGGCACAGTTCCCAGAATTCGTCCCAGTGGGGATTACCGAGGTCTGGCAACGGATTGCCGTCGGCATCCTTGTGCTCGAATGGTTCAGGATTGATGTTGACGCCGCGCAGCCCCATCGCTCGGGCTCGCTTCGCTTCCTCGACCATCAGTTTGCGGTCCCACCAGGGGAGCAGAGCCATCGGAAAGATGCGCTGATCGGACTCATCCTGCATTTCGGCCATGGCGTCATTGAATATCTGGGTTGAGACCAGCCGCAGTTCAGGGTCCACTTTTGCGCCGGCCTGGCCGCCGAAGCCCAACACATTCGGATAGAGGATCTGAGCGTTGAGCCCCATCTCGTCCATCAGCGCGAGTCGGGTTTTCACGTCCCAGCAACCGGTGTGGACGTCGTCGAACTGGAAATCGATGCATTCCATGCCGAGGGCCTTCGAGCCGTCCTTCCGGATCGTGCTCGAGGGCGCGGCGCCGAAGTGAATCGGTGTCTGTTCGTCGATCAGCCAGTGCGGCTTGCCATCGAGTTGGCCGACCCGCGGCACCCGTTCCTTGAACTTCGCCGGGGCACGCTTCGTCCACAGATCATGTGGCTCGGAATAGTGTGCGTCGATGTCGATGACGGTGCGGCCGCCGAAGGGCGACTTTACCTTTACCGGTGACACGATCTGGGCCTGCGCGTTCATGAGAACTGCTCCTCTCCAACGGCGGAAGCGTTCGCCCGCTCCCGTCCTGCCGAGGCAGGATCATGGTCCAGAAGCGCTTCGGGGTAAACCGTCCG
>CANJRZ010000258.1 GCA_947476735.1 Sphingomonadaceae bacterium | reverse complement strand
CGGTCGATCACCAGCACATCGAGCCCCGCGTCGGCCGCAAGTCGCTCGGCCATCACCGCGCCGGCAAAGCCCGCCCCCACGACCAATATGTCGAACCGGCGGCCCTCCAGCGCATGGAGGCCGGCGAGACGCCTCATCCCCGCCTGTTCCGCTTGCGCAGCGCGAGCAGATAGATGGCGAGCGCGACCGCCGCGAACAGGAACCACTGCACCGCATAACTGCGATGATTGTTGGGGATACTCTCGATCGACGGCGGCACGCTCGGCGACAGCCCGGGAACCGCGGCCTCGAGGACGAGCAGCAGCGGCGTGCTACCCGGGCGATCACCCAGCACCCGGCGCGCCAGCACCTCGTCGGGAATCAGCAACCCTTCCGCCTCGATTCGTTGCCCGGCGACCGGCAGCAATGGCTTCGTACCCACCGGGCTCCAGCCAAGATCGGCCATAATCAGCCGGCCATCAATCAGGGCGCAGCCGACGATGTTGCGAAAACCGGTTTTGCCCTCGCGGTTGATCCCGCCGAGCTGGATCGGCGCGGTTCCGATCCGACACAGGATATGGGAGCGCCGGAAAGACACCACCTCGATCGGCATGTCGGCCGGGAGCCCATAGAGCGGCGGCGCCGCCAGCCCGGCTTGATAGCTGACGAGCAGTGCTTCCTTCCAATGTGCCCGCTCAAGTTGCCAGCAGCCGAGCGCAACCATTGCCGTGACGACGAGCGCTACGACGATGGTCGGTAGAATCGGGACACTGCGCATCAATCGGGCTCCGCGATCCGCCCCTCACGTGCGGCATTCTTATATTCGAGCGCCAACAGCAGGCCTTTGGCAACTCTCAGCGATACCACCGTCAGGAGAATGGTCAGTGGGATCCACAACAGGATATGAACCCAGAATGCAGGGGACCATTTGAGCTCGACGACGATCGCCAGCGCGCTGATGATAGCGCCCACGATCAGGATGAGGAACGCCGCCGCTCCGTCGCCGACGTTGAAGCTGCCATAGTCGAGGTCGCAGCGGCGGCACCGCTCGGCGAAGCGCAGGAAGGTCGCGAACAATCCCGGCGTCCCGCAGCGTGGACACAGGCCGCGCAACGCAGCATCGAGCGGTGCGGGTGCGGTCACATCATCAGTTACTGGCATGTCCCGTCCTTCAAAAGAAGAAGCGCGGCGGCAGGTCCACCCCGCCGCCGCGCCGATTTTCGGTCATACCCGTCGGTGTCAGCCGGCGTGGACGGGTGCGCCCCAGCCGCCCCATACATAGACGACGATGAACAGGAACAGCCACACCACGTCGACGAAGTGCCAGTACCAGGCGGCAGCTTCGAAGCCGAAATGCTGCTGCGGGGTGAAGTGACCCTTATAAGCGCGCACCAGGCAGACGATCAGGAAGATCGTGCCGATGAGCACGTGGAAACCGTGGAAGCCGGTCGCCATGAAGAAGGAGGCACCATAGTTCAGGCCCTTGTAGGGGAAGGGCGCGTGCGCATATTCATAAGCCTGGATCGACGTGAACAGCATGCCGAGCAGGATCGTGATCCACAGGCCCTTCTTCAGGCCTTCACGGTCTCCATGGAGCAGCGCGTGGTGCGCCCAGGTAACGGTGGTGCCCGAGCAGAGCAGGATCATCGTGTTAAGCAGCGGGAAGTGAAAGGCGTCGATTACCTCGAGGCCCTTCGGGGGCCACATTCCCGCCGCATGCGTAACCGTGTTCGGCCCCGCGATGATTGAGGTCACGCCATCCTTGAGTTCGAGCGCGACCGGGAAAAGCGAGAAATCGAACCAGGCCCAGAACCAGCCGACGAAGAACATCACCTCTGAGGCGATGAACAGGATCATGCCGTAGCGCAGATGAAGCTGGACGACAGGCGTGTGATCGCCAGCATGCGCTTCCTTCACCACTTCCGTCCACCAGCTGAACATGGTGAAGAGGACGCCGAGCACGCCGGCAAAGAAGAGATAGCCGCCAAAGGGTACCGAGTGCATCCACATGATGCCTCCGCCAGCCATGCCCAGCGCCGCCAAGGCGCCGATCAGCGGCCAGATGCTCGGCGGTAGGATATGATAATCGTGGCTCTTCGCTCCGGCCATTTTCTCTGCCCCTGATGGTCTGTTGCTACGTCCCTTAACCGTCCGTCCGTCCGGAATCCACAGCGGATTTGTCGGGAAAGAAAGTATAGGACAAGGTGATCTCATTGATGTCCCGCGCGTCCTTATCCTTCAGGATCGCTGGGTCGACATAATAGATGACAGGCATGCGCACTGTTTCGCCCGGCTTCAGCGTCTGGCTGGTGAAGCAGAAGCACTGGATCTTGGTGAAATATTGCCCGGCCTGATCGGGCGTAACGTTGAAGCTCGCCGTCCCGGTAATCGGTTCGCTCGACAGATTGGTGGCGGTGAAAAAGGCCATCTGCCGCGCACCGATCGCGATCCGGGCGCCCCTTTTCTCGGGCCCGAATTGCCAAGGCAGGCTCGGCGAAACATTGCCGTCGAAGCGGACATTGATCAACTTACCGACTACCCCGCCAGGCGCGACGCCCGTGGTGCTGCGCTGAGTTGTACCATTCAAGCCGGTAACCTGGCAAAAGATCCGGTAGAGAGGCGCGGCGGCAAAGCCGAGCGCGAGCATCGCGAGCGCAAGCAGCACAGTGATCATACCGGTCCGCAGGTTGCGGTCGCGCGGAAGCACTGCGCTGTTCATAGCATCTTGGCGATCGAGATCGCGTAGAAGAGAACGACCAACGCACCAAGTACCACCGCCATCACAATCGAGCGCGACTTCTGTCGCCTGCGGATTTCGGCCTGTTCGTCGGGCGTCAGGTTCATCGCAACACCAGCTTGTCGGCGACGATCAGGCCGAACACGAGGAAGAGGTAGACGATCGAGAAGGCGAACAGCCGCCGCTCGGGCTTCATCCGCGCCGGCTCGGTTTCCCGGCTGAATCCAACCTTGAACGACAGCATCAGGAAAATAGCCGAAAGTACGCTGGCGCCAACACCATAGATCGCACCGGTCAGCCCCATAACCCAGGGCGCGACCGCCGCTACCGCCATGGGCAGAGCGTACAGCATGATCTGGATGCGAGTCGCGCGCCGACCTGCAACGGCAGGAAGCATGGGCACGCCCGCGCGCGCATAATCCGAGTTGATAAACAGGGCCAGCGCCCAGAAATGCGGCGGGGTCCAGAGGAACACCAGCACAAACAAGAGCACCGGCAGCATCTCGACCCGCCCGGTCGCCGCAGCCCAGCCAATCAGCGCCGGGAAGGCCCCGGCGGCACCGCCGATAACGATGTTCTGCGGCGTGCGACGTTTGAGCCAAACAGTGTAGACGACGACATAGTACAGAATCGAGACGGCAAGGATCGTCGCGGCGAGCACATTGACTGCCAGGCCCATCAGGATCACCGAAAAGGTGCCGAGGCCGACCCCAAAATGAAGGGCCGACTGCCGATCCATTCGGCCTGCCGGCAGGGGACGATCGGCGGTACGGGTCATCATCGCGTCAATATCGGATTCGTACCACTGGTTGAGCGCAGCGGCCGCGCCGGCCCCCAGAGCAATACACAGTATCGCAGTGAAACCGAGCACGGGGTGAATCGACTGTGGTGCCGCGAGAAGCCCGCACAGACCCGTAAAAACCACCAGGGTCATCACACGCGGCTTCGTCAGCGCGATAAAATCGCGCCAGTCGGCCGCGGCCGGGAGTGCAACGGGGTAAGCTTTACTCGCCATGTTCATTCATTCCGTATGGCACCACCGCTTCAACAGGAATGTCGAAGCGGTGGTCCATTATCGCACTGCCATCGATCAGTGGTGATCGTCCGCAATATGCGGAAGCTGTTCGAACTGGTGGTAGGGCGGCGGGCTCGACAGCGTCCATTCGAGCGTAGTTGCCCCCTCGCCCCAATAATTGCCCTCGGCCTTCTTGCCCGCGAACATAGACCAGAAGACGTTGACGAAGAAGAAGATCATGCTGAACGCCATGATCTCATACCCATGGGTTGCGAGCTGGTTCCACTTCGTAAACGCGTCCGGATAGTCCGGGATACGGCGCGGCATGCCGTCGAGGCCCAGGAAGTGCATCGGGAAGAACAGGACGTTCACGCCGATGAAGAACAGCCAGAAGTGCACCTGGCCCAGGAACTCGTTGTACATCCGGCCGGTCATCTTGCCGAACCAGTAATAGAAGCCCGCGAACAGTGAGAAGACCGCGCCGAGCGACAGCACGTAATGGAAATGCGCGACGACATAATAGGTGTCGTGCATGATGTTATCGACACCGCCGTTCGCCAGCACGACGCCGGTAACGCCGCCGACCGTGAACAGGAAGATGAAGCCGACCGCCCAGAGCATCGGAGTCTTGAAGCTCAGCGAGCCGCCCCACATCGTGGCGATCCACGAGAAGATCTTGATTCCGGTGGGGACCGCGATGACCATCGTCGCGGCGGTGAAGTACATCTTCACGTCGACCGACATACCGGTGGTGAACATGTGGTGCGCCCACACGACGAAGCCGACCACACCGATCGCGACCATCGCGTAGGCCATGCCGAGATAGCCGAACACCGGCTTCTTCGAGAAGGTCGAGATGATCTGGCTGACGATGCCGAAGCCCGGCAGGATCATGATGTAGACTTCAGGGTGGCCGAAGAACCAGAAGAGATGCTGGTAAAGGACCGGATCACCGCCGCCCGAGGCATCATAGAAAGTCGTACCGAAGTTGCGGTCGGTGAGCAGCATCGTGATCGCCGCAGCGAGCACCGGCAGCGCCAGCAGCAGCAGGAAGGCGGTGACCAGAACCGACCACACAAACAGCGGCATCTTGTGGAGCGTCATGCCCGGAGCACGCATGTTGAAGATGGTGGTGATGAAGTTGATCGCACCAAGGATCGACGACGCGCCCGCGAGGTGGAGCGACAGGATGCCCATGTCGACCGCCGGACCGGCCGAACCAGTCGTCGAAAGCGGCGCATAAACGGTCCAGCCTACACCCGCGCCGTGTCCGGAGCCCCCGGAGACGAAGGTCGAACCGATCAGAAGCAGAAGTGACGGAACCAGCAGCCAGAAGCTTAGGTTGTTCATGCGCGGAAAAGCCATGTCGGGTGCGCCGATCATGATCGGCACGAACCAGTTGCCGAAACCGCCGATGATCGCCGGCATGACCATGAAGAACACCATGATCAGGCCGTGCGCCGTGATCAGCACGTTCCACATGTGGAGCGCGGTATCAAAATCGGGGGCGCCCCCCATCAACACGGTCCAGGTTTGAAGATACTGGATGCCGGGCTGGGCAAGCTCGGCGCGCATCAGGCCCGAAATTGCGCCGCCGACGATCCCCGCGAAAATCGCGAAGATCAGATAAAGCGTGCCGATGTCCTTGTGGTTGGTGGACATGAACCAGCGCGCGAAGAAACCTGGCTTGTGATCGGCATCATGGTGACCATGATCCTCATGCGCCTGGAAGTGCGAAGCGGTTGCGGTTGTGTCGGTCATGGGATCAGGCCTTAGTTCTGCGTGGTCGCAGGCTGGGACGTGACGGGAGCGGCCGGGGCCGGCGCAGCCGGTGCCCCTTCGGCAGGAGCGGGAGTCGTCGCGGCGGGAGCTGCGACTGCTTCCTCACCCGGCAGCTTGCCACCCTTGGAGTGAACCCACTCGGCGAATTTCTCCTTCGAAACTACTTCGACGGCGATCGGCATGAAGCCATGTCGGGCGCCGCACAGCTCCGAACACTGGCCATAATAAAGGCCCTCGCGATCGGCCTTGAACCAGGTTTCGTTGAGCCGGCCAGGGACTGCATCCATCTTGGTCCAGAAGCTCGGCATCGCCCAGCTGTGGATCACGTCGTTCGAGGTGACGATCAGTTTGACGACCGCATTGACCGGCACCACCACCCGCTCATCGACCCCGAGCATGCGCGGTTCGCCACGCTTCTTGGCCTCTGCATCGGGCAGCATGTTCGAAACCAGCTCGAAATCGCCATTGTCGGGATATTGATAGGTCCAGTACCACTGGTTGCCGATCACCTTGATCGTCAGATCCGCCTTGGGCTGGGCATATTGATGCGCAAGCAGCCGGATCGACGGCACCGCGATCACCACCAGGATCAGCACCGGGACGAGCGTCCAGACGATCTCAAGCAGCGTGTTGTGCGCGTTCTTGGATGGTACCGGGTTTGCCTTGGCCCGGAAACGAATCATCGTCCAGGCAAGCAGCCCGAGCACGAACAGCGCGATGAAAACGATGATCGGCATCAACAGTACATCGTGAAACCAGAGGCCCTCGGCACCGACTTCGGTGACCTGCTCCGGAAGCCGCCATCCACCGGGGACAGGCTGGCCGATACCGGCCTCAGGTGCCCGATGAACAAATGCCGGAGCGGCGGGCGCGGCAGTCACAACGTCTGCTGCGGGGGCCGTGACTGCGGCGGTTGCCGGAGCCGGGGCTGCTTCCTGTGCCTGGACCGCCATTGGAATTGCGGCCAGCGAAAGCGCCATCATG
>CANJRZ010000257.1 GCA_947476735.1 Sphingomonadaceae bacterium | reverse complement strand
GCGAGGTTGCCGACCCCGTGCGGTCGGCCCATCACGCCGACGTCCCACGCCCAGCGCGGATGGGTCACCGCCTGCCAGGCGCGTTTGAGCCGGTTGCCGAGAGGCGTGCCGCCGGCCATGCCGCTGTAATAATCGCGGTAGCGGGTGCCGGGCACGGGAAGGTCGACGGTGAAGAGCAGCGCCGAGCATTGTGCGGCGCTCGCCTGTGCGAGGAGGTCCCGCACGAAGCCGCGGTCACGGGTCATGTAGAGCTGGAACCAGATCGGCTTTGAGACCGCATCAACCACTTCGGCGAGTGGGCAGGCTGACACCGTCGACAGCGCGAAGGGCACGCCCGCAGCTTCGGCAGCGCGTGCCGCCTGGACCTCGCCGCGGCGGGCGTTCATCCCGGCGATACCAACCGGTCCGAGTGCGAGCGGCAGCGCCAGCTTCTGTCCGAATATCGTCGTCGAGGTGTCGATGGCCGCGACATCGCGCAGCACCCGCTGGCGCAGCGCGACCTGCTCGAGATCGCTGATGTTCCGCCGCAGCGTGACCTCGGCATAGGCGCCGCCGTCGATATATTCGAACAGGAAAGGCGGCAGCCGCCGCCGCGCCAGTTCGCGATAGTCGATCGCCGATGCTGCAATCATGCTTTGTCCCCAGAGACCATGGGAGTGTTATACCCACTTCCTCGCCAATTCGTCATCCCAACGAAAGCCGGGATATCAGGAGGCTCATGCCTCTGGCTCGCCTTCCCATCGTCTGAGACCCCAGCCTTCGTTGGAGTGACGGCCTATTTTTGAAAATTCCCCGCAAAGGCGATCTCGCTCAGCGGATTGCGGTCGCTTGGTGCCTCGCGTTCGCGCAACGGCTCGGGCAGGATCGACGGATCTGTCCGGCGGCCGACCACAGCGGCCGCTTCGATGCGGAAGTCGTCGGGGACGCCCAGCTCGGTCCGCGCGCGTTCATGGTCGTATCCGGCCATGCCATGCGCATGCAGCCCCATGATCTGAGCCTGGAGCGCGATCGACATCCACGCCGCCCCGGTGTCGAAGCTGTGCGTGGGATTCGGCTTGTCCTGCGAGGTCGTGGCCGAGACGAAGAAGAGCAGCAGCGACGCATTGCCGGCCCAGCCTCGGTTGAAAGGCACCAGCAGATCGAGGAAGCGATCCCAGTTCGCATCGCCACGCGCAGCGTAGAGCAGCCGCCAGGGTTGGGCGTTGAACGCCGATGGCGCCCAGCGCGCTGCTTCCAGCAAGGTCTCGATATCGCTCGTTTTCAGTTGCGATCCATTGAAGGCGCGCGGCGACCAGCGATCAAGGAAGAGGCGGTCGACCCGGGTCTCGGTCTGGCGTTCGGTCATGGTCTGCTCCTGAGGCAATGGCGTTGGTCGCCGCTTAGCGGGATGCGACTTGCGCGACCATGTCATGACTGGAAACGCTTCGTTGCGACAACTGGCCCACGGCGCCTCGCATCGGGGCGACGAAAGGGTCTTGCATGCAAAAGGTGCAATCGTGCAAATGCCGATCAGAGATAAAAAACAGGGGGCAGGATGATGAAGGGCATGCGCTTTGTGCGCGGCATGGTCGGGGCGGCTGCGTTGGCGGTGTCGGTTTCGGCTTCTGCACAGGGGACGGCCGCGGCGATTGACAGCGGCGATACGGCCTTCATCATCACGGCGTCGGCACTGGTTTTGTTCATGACCTTGCCGGGATTGGCGCTATTTTACGGCGGTCTCGTCCGTTCGAAGAATTTTCTGTCGATCCTGATGCAGTGCTTTGCGATCAGCGCATTGATCTCGCTGATCTGGTTTGCCGGTGGTTACAGCCTGGCTTTTGCTCCTGGCACTCCGTGGATCGGTGACATGTCGGCCCTGGGCCTCCAGGCGCTCGACGGCACGCGGGCGGGGCTCGCCATTCCCGAGAATGTCTTTGCGCTTTATCAGATGATGTTTGCGATCATCACGCCGGCGCTGATCATCGGGGCTTTTCCCGAGCGCGTCCGCTTCGGCTGGGTGATGTTGTTCTCGGCGGGCTGGCTGCTGCTCGTCTATATTCCTGCGGCGCACTGGATCTGGGGCGGCGGCTGGCTGGCGGCGAAGGGCACGCTCGACTTTGCCGGCGGCATCGTGGTGCACACCACAGCGGGCATCTCGGCGCTGGTCATTGCGTTGATGATCGGCAAGCGCAAAGGCTTTCCGCAGACGATGATCGTCCCGCACAGCCCGGCGATGACGATGATTGGTGCGGGCATGCTGTGGGTCGGCTGGTTCGGCTTCAATGGCGGCTCGGCGCTGGCCGCCAACGCAAGCGCTGGCGGCGCGCTGCTCTCCACCCATCTCTCCGCATCCGCGGCGGCGCTGGTCTGGGCGGTGCTCGAAAAGTGGAAGATCGGCAAGGCCACCTCGGTCGGGCTCGTCACGGGCGCGGTTGCAGGACTTGCCACGGTGACCCCCGCGGCGGGTTATATCTCGCCGCTCGGCGGCGTGCTGATGGGCATAGCGGGTGCGCTCGTGTGCTTCACGGCGGTCCTGACGATCAAGCAGCGCTATCGGATCGATGACTCGCTCGATGTTTTCGCGGTCCATGGTGTCGGCGGCATCCTGGGTTCGATCCTGCTCGCGCCACTTGCCAGCAGCGCCTTTGGCGGCGTCGGCCTCGCGGAGGGACGAACGATCGTCGATCAGCTTGGTGCACAGCTGCTCGGTCTCGCGGTGATCATCATCCTGTCGGCTGTGGCCAGCTATGTGCTGGCGAAACTGGCCGGATTGATCGTTCCGATGCGCGTCGATGCCGAAGGCGAGCATGACGGCCTCGACCTCACGAGCCATGGCGAACGCGCCTACGAGTTCGATTGATGATTCCTGCTTCGGCCCTTCTTCTTCGGGGGAGGGGCTGAATCAGGTCTTAGACATGACGAGTTCGTCGAGCAGGTCCATGGGCATTGCGCCATTGCCGAGCACGCGTGCGTGGAACTGCCGCAGGTCGAAGCGCTTGCCCATTTTCATGCGATAGCGATCGCGCAACGCCAGCAACCGGAGTTGGCCGAGCTTGTACCCGAGTGCCTGACCGGGCCACGCCATGTAACGTTCGATCTCGGCAAACACCTCGCTCATCGGTGAACCGCTGTGGCTCTGCATATAGGCGATGGCCTGCTCGCGGGTCCAACGGAGCTGGTGCATTCCCGTGTCGACGACGAGACGAATGCAGCGGAACAGGTCGTCGGCAAGCCGCCCCACATCGCCTGCGGGATCATGAGCGTAGACGCCGAGATCGGCGGCGAGCCGTTCAGCATAGAGCGCCCAGCCCTCCTGATAGGCATTGAAGCTGGCGATGCGGAGCAGAAGCGGCGCCTGCGGCAGGGAGAGCAAGGTCGCACCCTGGGTGTGATGGCCGGGCACGCCTTCATGAAAGCTGAGTGTCGGTAACGTGTAGCGGTGGACGCTCGCCATATCGCGCAGGTTGATCCAGTAGATGCCGGGCCGCGAGCCATCGAGCGAGGGGCCGTCATAATAGCCGCCGGGCGCCGAATCCTGGGTCGCCTCGGGTACCGCACGGATTTCGAGTCGCTGGCTGGGGATCATGGCCCGAGGGAGGAACAGATGCTGCTTCGATTCCATCTCTGCGACCAGCGATCGGAGATGGTCGAGCAGCCGGCGGCGGCCCTCGGCGTTATCGGGAAATCGTTGGTTCGGATCAGCGGCCAGCGCATCAAGCCGCTCGCGCAGGGAGCCCTTGCTGTAACCGAGTCGCCGGAGGCGTGCGTCAAGCTGCGACGTGACCAGTTGCACCTGCTCAAGTCCGATCTTGTGGATCTGCTCGGGCGGCAACGGACTGTCCCCGATCGAACGGACATTGGCTGCATACAGGGCCTCACCATCCGGCTGGGCCCAGACCCCGGCTTCCGCCCGACCCTCGGGTAGCATCTCGCGGATGCGGGAGCGCAGCCTGGCATAGGCCGGGCGCGCGCGCTTCTCGATCGCGGCGACCGCGCGTTGTTCCGCAGACGTACGGATGCGGCTGTCTAGCCCTGCCGTCTCCATCCGTTCGCGTAGCGAGACGATCAGCGGATGTCCGTCGGGCGCGCCGCTGAGGAAATTCTCGAGCACTGGCAGCGTCTTTTCCAGGAGCGCGCTCGGGGGTACGCAGCCCAGCGCCCGGTCCGAGCGGACCTTCTCGATCACGCCGTCGAAGCCGGTCGCAAAGCCGTCAAGTTTCTCGATCCAGGCATCGACCTCGACCGGGGTAGACACCGGTTGCTGCGCCATCATCACATTAGGGGTGTTGATTGCGGGACCCGAAATCTGGCTGACAATGTAGGGCTCATGGCCCGAGAACCAGAAGGGATTGGGGCGACCATAGCCGATCGCCGCGGAGCGGGTGCCGTTTGCGATCACCGCCGCGGCAATGCGCAATCGCAGCCGGCCAAGCGGATCGCCGAGGCAATCGATACGCTCGATGGCTATCCCGGCCTCGCCCAGCGCGGTGCGCCAGGCTTCCTCGCCGCGCGGCGAATAATCGTCCATCCGCCGGGCCAGCGGGCCGCCCCCCGTCGAGGCGGATACGCCGCCATAGGTGCCGATCTCTGGCGTGTGTTCGAGCAGATTGTCGGTGATCAGGTCGATCGGTGTGGTGATCGGGCAGGGGCCAAAGTGTCGTGTATCGGCGCCGGCGGGAACGGCCTGGGCGATGGCGGCGCTGCCAAGCAGCATTGCGAACTGGCGGCGCGAAAAATCGGGGCCCATCTATCGTCCTATGATCTCCACCTGGGGTGGTGACATTTTCAAGACGGGTCGGCAATGGTCGGGCGATGTTCACCATCGATTCGATCGGCCGCATTGCGCGGATCAGCCTTGACCGTCCCCAATCGCGCAACGCGATTTCTCTGAGCCATTGGAAAGCCCTTTCCGCAGCGATAGCCGAGGTCGGTGCATCCGATGCGCGCGTGCTGATCATTCGCTCGATGGCGCCCAATATTTTCTCTTCCGGGGCCGATATCGGCGATCTTGAGACGCTCGGCGCCGATCCGGCGGCGAGGACGACGTTCCGCACCGAGATGGCGGCGGCATTCGATGCGCTGGCGGTGCTGCCGATCGCGACGATCGCGGCGGTCGATGCCGGCTGCTACGGCGCCGCGGTCGCGCTCGCGCTTGCCTGCGACATCCGTATCGCCGGCGCCAAGGCGAGCTTTGCCGTCACCCCTGCCAAGGTCGGCATCGTCTATCCGAAGGGCGATGTCGCACGGCTCAAGGCGCGGATCGGGCCGGGGCAGGCGGCGCGAATGCTGCTCTCGGGCATGGTGGTCGATGCCGATCAGGCGCTCGCCATCGGCCTCGTCGAGGAGCGTGCCGCTTCAGCCGACGAGGCCGCGCTCGCGCTCGCCGGGACGATCGCCGCCAACAGCCGCGCGAGCATCGCAGGCCTCAAGCGCATACTCGCCGGCGATGCCGATGCGGATCGGCTGTTCGAGGACGCCTTCGGCGGCGCCGATTTTCGCGAAGGGGTCGCGGCTTTCAAGAAGCGGCGCAAACCGGTGTTCGAGGGGTGAGCGGGCTCATCCTGATCGCGGACCATGCGTCGAACCATGTTCCGGCCGATATCGATCTCGATATCGATCCGGCGCTGCTCGACCTGCACATGGCGCTCGACATCGGCGTCGAACCGCTGGGTCGGCGTCTGTGCGAACAGCTCGGCATGGACGGATTTTTCGGCCATGTCTCGCGCCTCGTCCTTGACCTCAACCGCGAGGAGGATGCACCCGGCCTTATCCCCACCGAGAGCGATGGATTCTCCATCCCCGGCAACAAGCTGCTCGACGCCGAAGGGCGCAAGGCGCGGCTCGAGCGGTTCTGGAGGCCCTATCATGATGGTATCGCCGCGCGGATCACGGCTGATCGCCCGCACATGATCGTCTCGCTACACAGCTTCACGCCGCAGCTCGCGACCCGGCCCGACGAGAGAAGACCCTGGCAGGTCGGCCTGCTCTACAACCAGGACGACCGCGGCGCGCGGGTCGCCATCGCGGCGCTCCGCGCGGCGGGTATCGTCACCGGCGACAATGAGCCCTATTCGGGCAAGGTCCTCAACGCGTCGGTCAACCTCCACGCCGAGGCGAACGGCATTCCCTATCTCAACTTCGAGGTCCGGCAGGATCTGATCGGCGACGACGCCGGGGTGGCCTATTGGGCCGACAGACTGGTGCCCTTGATCGAGGATGTCGCGGCCAGATTTTAAATCCAGCTATGCCGGCCCTTCCCAGCCCGGCAGAAGGCCACGCTCGTGGCAGAAGGGCTGGGCGCGGATGTTCTGGCCGTTCAGCGCATCGGCCTCGGGCGATGTCGTGAGCCACAGCACAACCTCGGCGATGACCTGCGGCGGTGCTCCCATGTTCGAAGTGAAGCCGAACCCGGCCATGTCCTGTGCGATCCTCTCGGTGGCGATGAAGCCCGGCTGGACGTTGAAACAGCGGACATTGTCCTTGCCATGTTCGAGGGCGATGAAGCCGGCGACGCTGTGGAACGCCGCCTTCG
>CANJRZ010000256.1 GCA_947476735.1 Sphingomonadaceae bacterium | reverse complement strand
GCCCCCTCCACCATCCTTCGGATGGTCCCCCTCCCCACCCTGCGGGTAGGGAGGATCTTTTGGTGACTCCCCTCCATATCGCGGTCCTCATGGGTGGCTGGTCGTCGGAGCGCGAGGTCTCGCTGGTATCGGGCAACGGTGTCGCCGACGCGCTCGAGAGCCTGGGCCACAAGGTCACGCGGATCGACATGGACCGCGAAGTCGCGCTGCGCCTTCACGAGACAAAGCCCGATCTGGTGTTCAACGCCCTGCACGGCACACCCGGCGAGAACGGCACCGTCCAGGGCATGATGGACCTGATCGGCATTCCCTACACGCATAGCGGGCTCACCACCTCGGTGATCACGATCGACAAGGAGCTGACCAAGCAACAGCTCGTCCCGCACGGCATCCGCATGCCCGTGGGCACGATGGTCGACAGCGAAAGCCTTTATGAACGCGATCCCATCCCGCGCCCCTATGTGCTCAAACCTGTGAATGAAGGCTCTTCGGTCGGAGTCGCGATCATAAAAGAACGTGACAACCACGGCTCGCCGATTCATCGTGACTCGGATGGCCCGTGGAAGACCTTTGACCGATTGCTCGCCGAACCCTTCATCCGGGGCCGCGAGCTGACCGTCGCGGTGCTCGGGGAACGCGCGCTGTGCGTGACCGAGCTGGTGCCGACCAGCGGCTTCTATGATTATGACGCCAAATATACCGATGGCCTCACCACCCATATCTGCCCGGCCGAAATCCCGCAGGACATCGCCGACGTGGCGATGCGGATGGCGCTCGACGCGCATCGCCTGCTCGGTTGCAAGGGCACGTCGCGATCCGATTTCCGCTGGGACGACGAGCAGGGTGAGGCCGGCCTCTATCTTCTCGAGGTCAACACCCAGCCGGGTATGACCCCGCTGAGCCTGGTGCCTGAGCAGGCGCACCAGGTCGGGATGAGCTATGCCGATCTCGTCCAGGCAATCGTCGACGAGGCCCTGGCCGGAAGGGAGGGGATATGACCGTCGCGCGCGCGCGTTCCGCCGACCGCAGGCATCCGGCCAAGTCCGCACCACGCCGTGCGCCGGCCAAGCGCCGGCCCTCCACGATCGATCGCGCCGTCGAGCAACTTCCCGTCTCACGGGACACGCTGCGGCGCACCGGCAACTGGCTGCTCGGCGGCGGCGTCTGCGCCGCGCTCATCGCGGGGCTGATCGTGATGGGCGTTCCCCAGATGATCGGGCTGATGATCGCCGAGGGGATCGGCAATGCGGGCTTCAGGGTGCGTACCGTTCAGGTCCTCAACCGCCATCAGATCGACAGCAAGGTGATCCACGACATTGCCGACCGGCAGGCGGGACAGCCCATGCCGCTGGTCGATCTCGAAGGAATTCGCTCGGAGTTGATGAAGCTCGGCTGGATCGCCGACGCGCGGGTCTCACGGCGCCTGCCGGACACGCTGGTAGTCGATGTCATCGAACGGATGCCGACCGCGATCTGGCAATATCAACATCGGCTCGCGCTGATCGACAAGGACGGGGTCGTGATCGGCCCGGTCGACGACCGCGCTATGCCGGACCTTCCCGTCGTCGTCGGTCCCGGCGCCAATCGTCGCGCGACCGAACTCGCCGCGCTGATGGCGACAGCACCGACGCTCAAGCCGCTGGTGACCGCCGCGAGCTGGCAGGGCAATCGACGCTGGGATGTCATCTTCCAGTCGGGCGAGAAACTGATGCTGCCCGAAGGCGACGACGAGGCGATCAAGGCGCTCGCCTTCTTCGCGCAGGAAGACCGCCGGGCGGGACTGCTCGGCAAGGGCCTGGTTTCGATCGACATGCGCGATCCGACGCGTGTCGTCGCACGCATGTCGCGCGAGCCGGGCAGCAAGATCGAGGCGCCGCTGGCGCCTGAACTCAATGCAAGATCAGTGACATGAGGGCGCTTCTGATGAGGATGGGCCGATGAGTCTGTGGAGCAAGGGTGTGGCTTTACCGCAATCGCGCAATGACGGGTTGATCACGGCGATCGACATCGGCTCGTCGAAAATTTCGGCGCTGATCGCGCGGGCCGACGAACAGGGTGAGCTGGAGGTGCTCGGCACCGGCCAGCGCGAGAGCCGCGGTGTCCGCCGCGGCTATATCGCCGACATGGAGGCGACTGAGGCCGGCATCCGCGAGGCCGTGGAACAGGCCGAGACGATTGCCCGGGTCAATATTGACCATGCCTGGGTGAGCTTCTCGGCGGGCGGACTGGTCAGCGATGTCGCCCAGGTCGAGGTCGACCTGGGTGGCGTCCAGATCGAACAGCAGGACATTGACGAGCTGCTCCGCCAGGGCCGCCGCTCGCTCAATCCGCAGGGGCGGATGGTGCTGCATGCCCAACCCACCTTGTACACGCTCGACGGGCTGACCGGCGTCAAGAACCCGCTCGGCCTGCACGCCGACAAGCTTGGCGTCGAGATCCATGTGATCGCAGCCGATCCCTCGCCGGTGCGCAACCTGGCGTTGTGCGTCCGCTCGGCCCATCTCGGCGTCAAGTCGATCGTCGCCTCCCCGATCGCGACCGGCGTGTCCTGTCTGACCGAAGAAGACCGTGAGATGGGAATCGCGCTCGTCGAGATGGGCGCCGGCGTCACCAACGTCGCCCTGTTCGCGGGCGGGCTACTGGTCGGCCTGACATCGCTGCCGATGGGCGGCGCCGACATTACCGACGACATCGCGTCGGCCTTCAATATCCGCCGTGCCCAGGCCGAGCGGATCAAATGCGTCCATGGCTCCGCCCAGAACAGCCCCCGCGACAATCACGAAATGCTTGAGATCGGCTCGCCCGAGGAGACCGCCGACGGCGCCGAGCCGCCGCGCATCAGCCGCGCGCAGCTGATCCAGGTCATCCGCCTGAGGCTCGACCATTGGATGGACGCGGTCGCCAGGGCGCTCACCGAACTCGGCTATGTCGGCCCGGTCGGGCGGCAGGTCGTGCTGACCGGCGGTGGCTCCGAGCTCAAGGGGATCGCCGACTATGCCCAGGGCGTGCTGGGACGGAGCGTCCGGATCGGCCGACCCAACACGATGCGCGGGCTGCCCGATGCGCACAGCGGCCCGGCCTTCGCGACGCTGGCCGGACTCGCCCAGGTCGCCGCCACCAATCCGGCCGACCTGCGACCCTTTGCCGCCGAGCCGCAGACCGTGCACCGGGCGCAATCCGGCGGACTGGTTTCGAGGCTGATCACCGCCTTCAAGAGCGGCTACTGACCGTGGTTTCGAACGCTTCAGCCCGGCAAGGGCTAAAATCTGTGGATAGCGTGATTTTTCGCGTGATTCGCCGATTCGCGTCTGGCAAGATTCGCCATCTGACGTACGTCGGCGGACAGGGCCGCCCAGGAGAAAATCTATGACGATCGAGTTCATGCGTCCGCAAGTTGACGAGCTGAAACCTCGTATTGCCGTGATCGGCGTCGGCGGAGCGGGCGGAAATGCGGTCGCCAACATGATCGCGGCCGATGTCCAGGGGGTGGACTTCATCGTCGCCAACACCGACGCGCAGGCATTGAATGCCTCGCCGGCAGAGCGCCGTATCCAGCTCGGCCTGAAGATCACCCAGGGCCTCGGCGCCGGAAGTCGTCCCGAAATAGGACGGGCGGCGGCCGAAGAGACGATGGAAGCGGTCGAAAAAGCGCTCGACGGATCGCACATGTGCTTCATCGCCGCGGGCATGGGCGGTGGCACCGGGACGGGCGCCGCGCCGGTCATCGCCAAGGCCGCACGTGACCGCGGCATCCTGACCGTCGGCGTCGTCACCAAGCCGTTCAGCTTCGAGGGCAACCGCCGGATGCGCGCCGCCGACGCGGGCATCGAGGAACTGCAGAAGCATGTCGATACCCTGATCGTCATCCCGAACCAGAACCTCTTCCTGATCGCCAACCCGAACACGACCTTCAAGGAAGCGTTCCAGATGGCCGACCAGGTGCTCCAGCAGGGCGTCCGCGGCATCACCGACCTGATGGTCATGCCCGGACTCATCAATCTCGACTTCGCCGACGTCCGCTCGGTGATGAGCGAGATGGGCAAGGCGATGATGGGCACCGGCGAAGCCACGGGCGACAACCGCGCCATCGAAGCCGCAGAAAAGGCGATCGCCAATCCGCTGCTCGACGGCGTCAGCCTGAACGGCGCCAAGGGCGTGATCGTCTCGATCACCGGCGGCGACGACATGCGCCTGCTCGAGGTCGACGAAGCGGCCAACCATATCCGCATGCTGGTCGATGCCGACGCCAACATCATCTGGGGTTCGGCATTCAACAATGAGCTCGAAGGCAAGATTCGCGTCTCGGTCGTCGCGACCGGAATCGAGGTCGACGCGGCGACCATGCCGGAGCCGTCCAAGTCGTTCAGCTTCGCGCCCCGCACGCCGGCGCGCGACGACAAGCCGGTCGCCGTTCCGCAGGCTGCTGCTCCGGCACCCGAGGCCGCCGCAGCACCGGTGACGCCGCCGGCCGCGGCTCCGGCCGAAGCGCCCAGGGCCGAAGAGGAGCCGCTCGTGCTCGAGGCGCCCGAGGCACCGGCCGAACCGCTCGAACTGACCAATTTGTTCAACGACGAACTTCTGCTCCAGCCCGAGGCGGCGATGCCGACCCCGGCTCCCGAGACAAAGACCGAGGACGCGGATGACAGCCAGGGAAACCGCAAGTGGGTCGCTGAGCCGGAGCCGGTCCGCCGTCCTTCCGCGGCGGGTGCGACCCTGTTCGAGCGGATGTCCAACATCGCCCGCGGGGCAGCCAAGGCGCAGGTCGACATCGACGAAAGCGCTTCGGAAAATAGCGATGTCCCCCGCTTCCTGAACCGCCAGGGCAATCAGTAAGCGAGACAGGCCCGGCCGCCGATCGGCGCGCCCGGGCCTCGTTCCGCCGTGTGGGCGAAATTGATGTCTTGCGGACGGCTGTAACTATGTCTCCAAGCAATGCGCCCATGAAGATCCTCCATAGCCTCGGCGCGCTGGCGCTGCTTTTCGCCTCGCTTGCTGGCACACCTGCGCTTGCACAGGCGATGGATTCCCACGAGGCCGAGGCCGAGGAGCCGCTCGTAACCGATCCGATGGCCGCGGCGCGCGACGCCATGGCGCGCGGCGATCCGGCGGAAGCGCTGGCCCGCTATCTGCGCGTGCTGGCGCGTGATCCCGGCGATCTCGAGGCATTGTCCGGAGCGGGGGCGGCGGCGCTGGCGGTCGGAGATGCCGACGCCGCGATCAACTTCTACGTGCGCGCCGAAAAAATCGCTCCGCGCGACGGCAAGATCAAGGCCGGGCTGGGCTCAGCCCTGATCCAGAAGGAGCAGCCTCGCGCGGCGCTCCGGCTGTTCGACAGCGCGACCGACCTCGGCGTCGCGCCGGCCGATGTCGCGCTGGACCGCGGCCTTGCCTACGACCTGCGTGGCGACAACCGCAAGGCGCAGAACGAATATCTCACGCTGCTTCGCGTGCGGCCGGATGCAGAAGCAACCCGGCGGCTTGCACTGTCGCTGGCGATGATGGGGGAACGGAACGGCGCGCTCACCATTCTCGATCCGCTGCTGCGCCGCAAGGACATCGCGGCCTGGCGCGCCCGCGCGTTCGTGCTGGCGATGACCGGCGACACCGCCGGTGCCCAGAGCGCTGCCTATGCGGTGCTGCCGCGCTATCAGGCCGATGCGCTCAAACCCTTCCTTGAACGCCTTCCCTCGCTCAAGACGGCGGAAAAGGCGGCGGCGGTCCACTTCGGCCATTTCCCCGAGGACAAGGTGCCGGCCGAGGCCGTTGCAGCGAACCCGATCGCGACGGCGAGAGCCAACGCCACGGCGGCGATCCCGGACAATCCGGCCGAGCCAGTGACACTGGTCGAGCAGCAGGACAGCGACGCCCGCAGCCTCGCCGAAGATCGCCGCGCGGCCCAGCGCCGCGCCACCGCCGAACGTGCCTCGGCCGAAAAGAAGGCCAAGGCCAAGGAAGAAGCCAGGGCGAAGAAGGCCAATCCCGGTCGCAATTGGGTGCAGATCGCCAGCGGTTCATACAAACCCGATCTCGACAAGGAGTGGGAAGTTCAGAAGGGTCGTTACGGCAAGTTACTGGCCGGAAAGACGCCGTGGACGACACCCTATAAATCGACAAATCGTCTCCTGATCGGGCCATTCTCCAGCCGGGATGCAGCGCAGGACTTTGTCAATGATGCCAAGGACAAGGGATTGAGTTGCTTACCCGTAACGACTTCTTCCGGACAAAAAGTCGAACGCCTCGATTGAGGGTATTTTAATGCACGATACGCATGCTAGTGTCTCTGCGCGGGTGCGGGGGTACTATGCGAATATTGATCACAGTCATGGGAGCGGTACTGGCGACATCGCCGGTTTTGGCGTCGCCGGACAAGGGAGATATTGGCGGGACGGCCGGTAATCCGATCGACATGCTCTATCCCGAGATAGCGGTCGACGACGATGGCTGGCGGGGTCTGCTGCCGGTCATCCTCTACAATACCGAGGAACCGGCCAACACTCCGAACCCGGAAGCCGCCG
>CANJRZ010000255.1 GCA_947476735.1 Sphingomonadaceae bacterium | reverse complement strand
GGAACCGGCCAACACTCCGAACCCGGAAGCCGCCGACAAGCGGTCGGAGCGCACCGAAGAACCCTGAAGCGGCATCATGCGATAAGCGCACCTGTCACGGCATCGTCACAAAAACGAAATGCTCGTGCCTCATGAGCGTCGTCAATGCGCTACATCTCTCTTCCCCTCGCGCTGGTCGCGTTGCTGTCCGCGGCCATAGCCCCCGCCTCGCCCCGTGCTGAGCATCCGGTACCCGCGGAGCGCGCGCCGACCTTGCTCGATCGCGTCTATCCCGAGACCGAATTCGAGGGCGAAGGCTGGCGCAGGCTGCTGCCGATCCTGCTGATGAACAATGAAGCAGACGACCAGTTGCCCCTCGTCCGCGCCAAAGCCCGCGCGGCGGCGACAAGATAGTCGACTTGGCGCGCGCGCTCGGCCATCAGATGGTCGATGGTTTCGCTCGCGCCCTATGCCTCCGATCCCGCTCGCAGCCGCGGGCGCTTCCATGACCAGGGCGGCGGTGAGACGCGCGGACCACGCGACGCCTTCCAGCGCGATCGCGACCGGATCATCCATTCGATCAGCTTCCGTCGGCTGAGGCACAAGACCCAGGTTTTCGTTGCACCCGATGGCGATCACTTCCGCGTGCGGCTGACCCACAGCCTGGAAGTCGCCCAGATCGGCCGCACCATCGCCCGCGCGCTCGGGCTCAACGAGGATCTGACCGAGGCGCTGTGCCTTGGCCATGATATCGGCCACCCACCTTTCGGCCATAGCGGCGAGGATGCCCTCCAGCGCGCGATGGCAGAAGCCGGCGGGTTCGACCACAATGCGCACACCCTGCGGATGCTGACCCGGCTCGATTCCCCCTACCCTTCGCATGACGGCCTCAACCTGACATGGGAGACGCTCGAGGGCCTTGCCAAGCATAATGGCCCGGTCCGGCGCAACACCTGGGCCATGGCAGAGATCGACGCCGAATGGCCGCTCGATCTGGACAGCTGGGCAAGCGCAGAGGCACAGGTGGCGGCGCTGGCCGACGACATCGCCTATGACAATCACGACATCGACGACGGCGTTCGCGCCGGACTGCTGAGCCTCGACCAGGTGCTGAACGACCCGCTGGTCCAATCGAACTGGGACAGGGTCCGCGCGCGCTATCCCGAGGTTCCGCAGCACCGGCTGCTGGGCGAACTGGTGCGCGAGCAGATCGGCTGCATGGTCAACGACCTACTCATCGAAAGCCAACGGCGGCTCGCCGAAGCCGCGCCGCGATCCGTCGAGGATGTCCGCGCTGCGGGCCGGGCGCTGATCGGCTTTTCGGACGCGATGGCCGAGCGCGAGCAGGCGCTGACCCGTTTCATGTACGCCAATCTCTATCATCACCCGCAGCAGATCGAGATCGCCAACCAGACCGGACAGGTCATCGCCGGCCTCGCCGCCGCCTATCTGGCCGATCCCGGCAAGCTGCCCCAGCGCTGGCTCGAAAGCCTCCCGGCCAAGGAGCCCCAGCGCACCCGCCACATCGGCGATTTCATCGCGGGCATGACCGACCGCTATGCCCTCTCGCGCTACCGCGAGCTGGTCGGCCCGATCGAGCTCGACGAGGGATTCTGATGGGCCGCATCCTTGCCCTGCTGAGCGCACTCATCGGAGCCCTGCTCTGGGCATTGCTGTCCCTTCAGCCGCCGGCGCCGCTCGATATTGAAGCCCCCCCCACAAAATTTTCTGCAGGCCGAGCTTTTGTCCATGTCGAGGCGATCGCCCGCAAACCGCATCCGGTCGGTTCGGTCGATAATGCCCGGGTGCGAACCTATCTGACCGGACGAATCGGCGCGATCGGCGCGGAATTTTCCGAACAGGCCTTTCCGCTTTCACCGAAGGCACTTGAGAGGCTCGGCACGTGGAGCGGCCGCAAAGAAGCCGGCGTGATGGGCCATAATCTGATCGGCCTGATCCGCGGCGCCGACCCGGGCAAGCCCGCGGTGCTGCTGATGGCGCATCACGACAGTGTCTGGGGGTCGCCCGGCGCCGCCGACGACGGCATGGCGCTTGCCGCAGCACTCGAAGTCGCGCGCGCGATCAAGGCGCGAGGGCAACCGCGCCGCGACCTGATCCTGCTGTTCACCGACGGCGAGGAAATCGGCCTTGAAGGCGCAACGGCTTTCTTCACGAAACATCCGCTCGCCAGCCGGATCGGCATAATCATCAACATGGAAGCCCGCGGCAGCGGTGGCCGTGTCAATATGTTCGAAACCGGCCCCGGAAATGGCGCCCAGATGCGGCTTTACGCCGACAAGGTCGAACGGCCCGCGACCAATTCGCTGGCGGTGCTGATTTACGATCTGATGCCCAATTCGACCGATTACACGGTCGCTAAGCAGCGTGGCATTCCCGGCTTCAACTTCGCCGTGCTCGATCGTCCATGGTCCTACCACTCGCCGCTTGCGACAGCAGCGAGTCTCGATCCCCGGTCGCTGCAGGACATGGGCGACCAGGCGCTGGCGCTCGGATCAGCGCTGGCCTTCGCCGACCGGCTTCCGGGACGGACACCCAACGCGGCGTTCGCCGACATCCTCGGCCGCGCGACGATCGTCTATCCGGCCTGGGGAGGCTGGGTGATCCTGCTGGTCGCCGCTGGCCTGATCGGCGCGGCGCTGCGGCGCGCGCGGAGCGCGGCGCGAACTGTCGGCCGGGGCATGATCCTGACGGTCGCCATCCTGCTGCATGGCGCGCTTCTGCTCACCGCGGTCAATGCGCTGTCGGGGAGCGGAAGCAGCAACTATTATGACCGCCTGGCCGCCATTCCCCGACTGGAAACAATCGTGGCGCTGCTGGTTGCCGCGCTGCTGATGCTGCTCGGTCATCTGCGCCGCCCGGAAAACCGGCTCATCGCCATCATGGTGGCGATGGCGCTGATGTGGGTGGGGCTGCTCAGTGGCGGCCCGCTGATCGTGACGGTCGTAATCGCACTTGCGACGATGGGCCTCTCCTGGATCGCGGCGGCGCCATCAAGCCCTCTCCCCAGCGGGGAGAGTGAAGGCGCCGTCCTCCTGCTGCTCATCATCTCCGCTGTCGTCCAGGCTACCCTGCCAACCGCCGCGCCGTTGCTGCAATGGCCCCTTCTGCTGGCCAGTGTCAGCCTGGCGGCGCGGCGCCTCCTGCCCCCGCGCTCAGCGCTCGTGACGGGTGCCGCTGCAGCCGCGATCGGTGTCGGCCATCTGCTGGTGCAGGCGCATTTCATCTTCCTCGGCGTCGGGGCCGAAATGCCGGGCATAGTGATATTGTTGTTGTTCGCCGCGCTTCCCCTGCTGCTTCCGCTCTGGCCCGAGCGCATCCCTGGCTGGTTGCCGGGAATTGCGCTGGGCGCGGCGCTGCTGCTCGCCTTGTGGGTACGGCTCGATCCGATGGCTCCGTCCGTGCCGGACTACAGCCTGGCGAACCCGGTCAAAACTAAGGACTGACCTTTCGACGACAATCGGTTAAGGCGGCGGCCCAAACAAGCAACGGACACCGAATTGCCTACGCTCTACGCCAGCTTCGCCGCACGGATCGGCGCCATTCTCGACGAACTCCAGGCCGCGGGCGCAATCCCGGCGGGGCTCGATCGACGCAATGTCGCGGTCGAGCCGCCGCGCGATCCGGCGCATGGCGACCTGGCGACCAACGCCGCAATGGTGCTGGCCAAGCCGGCGGGCACAAATCCGCGCGCGCTGGCCGAGCTGATCGTACCGAAGCTTGCGGTGTTGCCCGAAATCGCCAGTGCCGACGTCGCCGGACCGGGCTTCATCAATGTCCGGCTGACCGACGCGAGCTGGCGTAACGAACTGGCGACGATCCTCTCCGAAGGCGCCGACTATGGCCGCTCGCAGCTTGGCAGCGGCAGGCGGGTCAATGTCGAATATGTCTCGGCCAACCCGACCGGGCCGATGCATATGGGCCATTGCCGTGGTGCCGTCGTCGGCGATGCGCTCGCCGCGCTGCTCGAACATGCAGGCTTCACGGTCACCCGCGAATATTATGTCAACGACGCCGGCGCGCAGGTGCAGACGCTCGCCCGTTCGGCGCATCTGCGCTACCGCGAGGCGCTCGGCGAGACGATCGAGATCCCCGAGGGCTTTTATCCGGGCGACTATCTAATCCCGATCGGCCAGGCACTCGCGGCCGAATTTGGCCCGCACTATGTGGCCAAGCCCGAAAGCGAATGGCTAGACCTGTTCCGCGAGAAAACGGTCGCGGCGATGATGGACATGATCCGGGCGGACCTCGCACTGCTCGGGATCCATCATGATCTGTTTTCCTCCGAGGCGGCCGTCCAGAAGGCAGGCCGCGTCGACGCTGCTTTCGCACGGCTCGAAAAGGACGGGCTGATCTACAAGGGTGCGCTTGAGCCGCCGAAGGGCGAGCTGCCCGACGATTGGGAACCGACCGAGATGACGCTGTTCCGGGCGACCCAGTTCGGCGACGACAGCGACCGGCCGGTCCGCAAGTCGGATGGCGGCCTCACCTATTTCGGCACCGATCTCGCTTATCATGCCCAGAAGGCCGAGAGCGCGGACATGCTGATCGATATCTGGGGCGCCGATCATGCCGGAACGGTCAAGCGGATCAAGGCCGCGGTCCAGGCGCTGACCGGCGGCAAGGTCGAATTCGACGTCAAACTGGTGCAGATGGTCCGCCTTCTGCGCGGCGGTGAACCGGTCAAGATGTCGAAGCGCTCGGGCAGTTTCGTGACTCTCGCGGATGTTGTCAGCGAGGTCGGCAAGGATGTCGTCCGCTTCACCATGCTGACCCGCAAGGCCGACGCCCAGATGGATTTCGACTTCGCCAAGGTGGTCGAGGCATCGAAGGACAATCCGGTGTTCTACGTCCAGTACGCGCATGCCCGGGGTCGCTCGCTGCACCGGCGCGCGGCCGAGGCGAGGATCGATACCGGGCCGGCCGCGGATCTCGCCCTGCTCGATGCCGAGGAGCTGACGCTGGTCAAGCTCGCGGCCCAGTTTCCGCGCATCATCGAAAGCGCCGCGGTCGCGCATGAACCGCACCGGGTTGCCTTCTACCTCTATGACCTCGCGGCGATGTTCCACGCGCTGTGGAATCGCGGCAACGACGATCCGGCTCGTCGCTTTTTGCTGCCCGACAGGCCCGAATTGACGCGCGCGCGTCTGGCGCTGAGCGATGCGATCGGGCAGATTATTCGCAATGGACTGGACGTGATGGGCGTCGCCGCCGCGGAGGAGATGCAGTAGATGACCGATTACTCGCGCGATCGGCTCGGACCCGACGACGAGGATCGTCTTCCCTGGCTGGAACCGGTCGAGGAAGAGGTGGAGGAAGGCGGCCCCATCAGCCGTCGGCTGATCATCTGGCTGGTCGCGGGCCTGCTGCTCGTCGCCATGATTGTCGGCGGCTTTCTGTGGATGCGGAGCAGCGACGCCGCCGGATCCGGCGAGGGCGCGCTGATCAATGCCCCCGATGCTTATTATAAAGAGCGCCCGGCTGAACAAGCGCCTGACACTGCAGCAGACGAGATCGTCTACAGCGCCAGCAAGGGCAACGAAGTCGAAAGTGTGATCGACACAAGCGGCACTGCCGAGACGCCGGTGAATGTCGATCGGCCGCAGGTCGCCGAAGCACAGCCAGCGGTCGCACCGCCGCCGACCGTGAGCAGGAGTGTTCCAACCGCCGCAGCGAAGCCGACCGCGCCGGTCGTCGCCCCGCCGACGCCCAAGCCGGTAGCGAAAGCCCCGCCAAAGCCCGCCGCTCCCACTCCCGCGCCAAGCTCGGGCGGCGGAGGGACCATCCAGCTCGGCGCCTTCTCGAGCCAGGCCAAGGCCAATGCGGCATGGAAAAATCTCTCCGGCCGCTTTTCCTTCCTGGCCAGCCTGACCCAGTCGGTGGCGGCCGTCGAGTCGGGCGACAAGACGCTCTACCGGCTGCGCGCGAGCGGCGGTAATGCGGACGATATTTGCCGCCGCCTCCGCACTGCAGGCGAAAGCTGTACGGTGATCGGATGACGCCACTCTTTCTCGGCCTCGCCGGGACCGAGCTCAGCGACCATGAACGGACGTTCTTCGGCAGCGTCGATCCGGCCGGCTATATTTTGTTCAAACGCAATGTCGCCGATCCGGCCCAGTTGCGCGCGCTGACCGACTCGCTGCGCGCCCTGGCCGGCCGTGACGACCTGCCGATCCTGATCGACCAGGAGGGCGGGCGCGTTGCCCGGATGCAGCCGCCGCACTGGCCGGCCTTTCCGCGCGGCGAATTGTTTGACCGGCTTTACGACATCGCGCCGATGACCGCGATCGAGGCCGCACGGCACAATGCCCAGGCGCTGGGCGTGCTGCTTGGCGCGGTCGGGATCAATGTCGATTGCCTGCCGTTGCTCGACGTCCGCCAGCCCGGTGCACATGACATTATCGGCGACCGCGCGCTTGGCGCCGAACCGCTGCGCGTCGCCGCGATGGGCAAGGCGGTGATTGAGGGGCTGCGCGCCGGTGGCGCGGTTGGGGTCGTGAAGCATATCCCCGGCCATGGCCGGGCGATGGCCGACAGCCATGTCGAGCT
>CANJRZ010000254.1 GCA_947476735.1 Sphingomonadaceae bacterium | reverse complement strand
TAGGCATCGCCCTTTACCGGGTCCTTGATGAGTGTCGGCACGCGGTCGCGGAAGGCGGGGTCGATATGCTTGGAATAGGCCTCGGGTGGCTCGATCGTGTGGGAGTCGGCCGAGATCGCCTTGGGTAGCCAGGTCGGCTCGCGGCCTGCCTCAGCGTCAGGTTCGAGGACGGTGGTTGCCATGTCAACTTCTCCCGATTGCCGCCTTTCCGGCGCGCTGATCGGCTGAAGTCTATGCCTCGGGACAACCTGTGACAATTACTCCAGAGGACAGGCATGACCAGATCGCCATCCCTTCTCGATCAGCCCGCGCAGACTGAGATGATCAGTGGAGGAAAGGTCACAGTCCGTAGGCGTTCAAAGTCGCATTTGGATAGGGAGGCTGCTGGACGAGCTGAAACCCGACGCCTTCCGGATCGGTGAAGTTGACCACCCGAATGCTGCCTGCCTCGGCGCCGAGGTCCCAATCCTCGGGAGCCGCAACCTTGATCTTGCCCGCCTTGTACCAGCTCGATCGCAGCAGGGTCGCATGCGCCGCATCGAGATCGTCGACCTCGAAGGCGCAGCGCATGATCCCGAGATGATTGGGCTCGGCATAAGGGTGCGGCAGATCGGGCGTGTCGTTCCATTGCAGCCAGTCGAACATAACCTTGACGTCACCACGCAACCCCATCAGCGCGCCGTCATGGCCGACCATTCCGCCGCCGGGGCTGTAGACATTGGGCATTGGCTCGCCGACCTGCAGCCCCTGCATGAAATCGAGGCCGAGCGTATCGGTGTAGAAAGGCATGTGCCCCGCCACATCGGCGGTATTGTGTGCGACCACAATAGGCACCACCGGCTGCCGCAGCCTTGCTTCGGGCTGTGAGAATTCGACCGCGATTCCATCCGGATCATGGACAGTAAAGACCCGGTAGCGATGCGCATCGACATGGCGGTGAAACTTCACCATCGCGTCGACCGACGGCGCGAACGGCGTGCTGCCATTGGCAATGCACCGCTCGCGCGCCTCCGCGAGATCAGTAACTTCGGGAACGATCCGGTACCAGCCGACATTGGCGTGCGAACGATAGGGTGTTCCGACCGGCTTCGGGTCCTTCCATTCGACCAGGTGAATCATCGGGAATTTGCCGCCCTGGTCGGGATCCTGGAGCATGCATCCCTCAAAGCGGCCATGCGCGAGGCCGAGGCTGGGAAAGCCCTGATCAGCCGAGGTGCGCATGATCGGCTTTATCCCCGTCGTCGCCTGGTACCAGGCAATCGAGCGTTCCAGATTGGAGACGTTCACATCATAATGGCGGATCCGATTGAGCCGGTTGCGCAGGCCACGCGCATCATTGGGCGACGCAGCGACAGTCGATACCATGGCGATCTCCTCCTTGGCCGCCCATATTACCGCTTTCGTCGCAGCCTGCTTGACCGCAAGACCGGCCGCCTCTTTATCGCGGCGGCAATGTCTCGAAGACGTGAAGCCCGGCAGGTGGGCTGTCCCACTCCCGAGCGCTGCAGCCATAGACCGCAAAGGTCGGGACAAGTCCCGCAGGGTCGTCGAGCGTGCCAGCTCGAATTACTCCGACATCACCGAGAATCTTCGGATAGCCCGCGATCGTGGTGCCGCATGACGGACAGAAGAGGCGGACGACTTCGTTGCCGCTATCGCCATTCTTGACGAATTGGCGCACCTCACCGCTCGTTCTGATGGCAGTGGCGGCAAAGCCGACAAAGGTCATATGGCCAGTACCCGACTCCTTCTGGCAATCGGTACAATAGCATTTGCCGATCGCCGACGGTTCGCCCTCAACCTCATAGCGCAGGCTGCCGCACAAGCATCCGCCGGTCACAACCATGGTCATTCACCCACTTCGAGAGTTTGGTTCACTGCACGCTGCCCTCCGGGCGAGCCCTGGTCAACAAGCGGCTCACCTTCAATAGGGCCGGTCACCCGCGATCGTCACCCGTTCCATCCGTCGGTGCTGGCCGCCATAGTCGTTGACTGCATAATGCTGGGTGCTGCGATTGTCCCAGAAGGCGATCGCATTGGGCTTCCAGCGAAAGCGAACCTGATAGTCGGGCTTCCACGCCTGGAGGTAAAGCCGCCGCAGCAAGGCGCGGCTCTCATCCTCGGGCCAGCCCTTGATGCGGGTCGTGAAGCCGGCGTTGACGAACAGGATCTTCTCGCCCGAGACCGGGTGGATGCGGACCACCGGATGCTCGGCGGGCGGGAAGCGCTCCTCGAGTTCGGCGATCTTCGCAGGGTCAATGCCGCTACGTTGAAGCTCACGACGAAAATGCCCCCAATCGTGGAACGCGGTGAGTCCATCGATTAGCGCCTTGGTTTCGTCGTCAAGCCCGCGATAGGCTGCGCCCATGTCCGCGAACAGTGTGTCGCCACCGACCGGCGGAATGATGTTGCAGCGAAGGATGGTGCCGAGCGACGGCTCCAGCCGCCAGGTGACATCGCTGTGCCAGATGTCGGCCTTGGAGCGGACATCGTCCTTGCTCTCGACGATGATCAGCTCGGGCGGCGCATCGCGTGTCGCGTCGAGATAGAGGCCGACGAAAGGATGTTCCTCGAGCAGCCCGAATCGACGTCCGAAGGCGAGCAGGTCATCAGCGCTCAGTCCCTGGTCCTCGAAGAAGAGCACCTTGTGCAGGACCAACGCCGCGCTGATCGCATCGATCGTCGGTTGCGGCAGATCGGGCGCGAGGGTGATGTCGCCGAGCGCCGCACCGAGCGCGCCCGTCACCGGCGACAAGGTGAAAGGCAAATCGGCTTCCGTTTGTGGTGCTGTCGCCATCTTGCCTCTCCTCGCCAATTGCTCCCCTAGCGCGTCCAGCGCTGGCGGCCATCCTCCATCCGCACGGCCATGCCGCTGGTACCCACTGGCTCGCCTTCCGATCCGGCCAGGAATTTCAGCATCGCCTCATCGTCGCCGGGCACATGGGCGAGGAAGCGATCGCCCTTCGGCGTGCGCGCGACTACCGCAGCGTAGGCGGGCGCACCCTTGCGGCCATAGGGCATGCAGAAGCTCTCGATCATCGCCGGGCCCTCATAGCGTTCGATTAACTCCGGCGCAGGGCCGCGCGTCGCGTCGGCAAGCGCCTGGCAATCATAGTCGACCACCTTGTCGGCATCCTTGCCGGGCTGGCGGCTCAGCAGGATTGTGTGGCTGTGCGAAGCGAAGCCGCCATTGGCGAAGATCAGGCCCTTGGCGTCCCTGTGATCGGCACGCAGCTTGTCGACCATCGCGCAGGCTGCATGGGTCATGCAATTACCAACGGGTGCGCCGCCGAAGGTCAGCCCGCCATAGACGCTGTGCGGCTTGTCGAGCGGCCAGTCGAGGATACGACGCGCCATCTTGGGCACGCAGGGAAAGCAGCTGTAGAGCTCGACATGGTCGAGATCCTTCGCGGTGACGCCGTTGAACTCGAGTGTCTTGTTGATCGACATCGCCATCGACTTGGACTCGGTGAAGTTCTCGCGGCGCAGATAATCGTCGATCTCATAGGCCTTGGCGCCATGGCCGACATAGACGATCCGATCCTCCGCGACGCCGAGCTTCTTGGCCATGGCTAGGCTGGTGACGATCACCGCTGCACCCTGATTGATGCTGGGATTGGCGACCATCAGCTTGGTGTAGGGATAGTTGATCATGCGATTGTCGGCGGTCGGCTCGATGATCTCCTGCGCCGAGGTTTCCTTGCGCAGCCACGCATGCGGATTGGCTGCGGCCACGCGGCTGTTCCCAGCCCAGATCGCACCGGTTTCGGCCTGCGCCTTCTCCAGCGTCTGGCCCCAAGCGGCGCGGGTCGCCTGCTCATAAAGCGGGTAGATTTCGGATGGCGAAATCAGCCCATAGGGTTTGGCATGCGGCAGCGCGATTGCCGCGGATGCTTCTGCCATGAGGTCGGCCTTGGCTGCACCCGGATTTTTGTCGCGTTCTTCCTGGGCGCGCTTCGAAGCGGTTCGGAACGCTTCACCCCCCGTCGTCGCTGCAACCGAGATGCGGCCCGCCGCGATCAGGTTGGCGGCCTCGTTGAGCAGCCCCATCGGGCCGTCGCCGCTCGGATCATAGGTCCGCACCACTTCGCGCGGAATCCGCGGTAGCTGCTTCGCCAGATCGAGGTGATGCGCCGGATTGGGGAAGGTCATCTGGTCCTCGACCCCGAGCCAGTCGAGCTTGCTCAGCACATCGGTACCGCTGTCCTTCTCGGCGATCTGGAGCGCGGCGAGCATCAGCCCGATCGAGTCGAGTCCGTCTGCGAGATTGTCGGGACGGTCGTTGATCTGGCCGACCCCGATGATCACCGGGACGCGGTCTTCCGCCAGCTTGGTCATTCTTCTCTCCACCCTCTAGATCCTCCCTGGCGAAGCTGGGGAGGGAGACCGCCAAAGGCGGTGGAGGGGCCTCTGCCCTTGACCACCACGTTTCGCTCGATCCTTCGAACTACCCCTCCACCATGCTACGCATGGTCCCCCTCCCCACCGCATCGCGGCAGGGAGGATCAAGACATTAATCGGTCCAGATCGCTAATGCGTCGAGCGCTTCGACCTTGTCCTCGCCGACCAGCAGCGGATTGACCTCGAGCGATTCGAGGTTGCTCCCCATCGTCAGCGCGACCTTGCCGATCGCGGCGACCGCGTCAGCAATCGCATCGATACCCGCGGTTTTCGCGCCACGATATCCTTCGAGCAACTTCTTGCCGCGCAACTGCCCGAGCATTGCCTTGATCTCGTCGCGCTCGACCGGCAGCGGCGCGGTGACGACGTCGGCCATGATCTCGACAAGCACGCCGCCGAGGCCAACCGACAGCATCGGTCCCCACACCGGGTCGCGGGTGATGCCGACCAGCAGCTCGACCCCACCCTTGCGCATCGGCGAGACTATGATTCCGTCGATCTTCGCGTTTGGTTTGGCCGCCTTGACCGCCGCAAGGACCCCGTCAAACGCATCGCCGGCATCGGCCGGTGCGACATTGAGGCGGACACCGCCGACCTCGGTCTTATGCTCAATATCAGGCGAGGCAATCTTGAGGACCAGCAGATCCTTCGAGCCCGCCGCAGCGGCTTCGGCCTCAGCGCGGGTCCTGGCAACCGTCGCCGGGATCACTGGTACCCCTCCCTTGGCGAGGTGATCGAGCACCTCGCGCTCGCCCGTGATGACGGGGCCGGGCAACTGGGCTTCTCCGGCGATCGCAGGCAGCGCCGGCTGGAACTTGATCTTGTCCGACCACCAGGCGAGCCGTCCGAACGACCGCAGCATGGAATCGATGCCGCAGGCAACATAGGGCAGACCATGTTCGGCGATCTGATCGCGCGAATATTCGGTGAGCATGCGGCTGATGGTGGTCGCGACGATCGCCGGCTTGTCGATCGCCGCCAGCGCTCGGCCGAGAGGCGGCAGGCCGGCAGGGAAGCCCTGCCCCTCATATTGCGGGATCAGCACATTGACCGCGACGAGGCCGATCTCAGGCGGCGAGGCGGCTGGAGGGATCACCTTGGCGATCAACTCGGCATCGGTCATCCAGGCGCCGGTGAAGTCGAGAGGGTTGTAGGTCGAGGCATAGCCGGGCAGGACGGCGCGCAAATCCTCCTTCGTCTTGTCGGAGAAGGCCGGCAGCGATACCCCGGCGCTTTCCGCTGCGTCGGCGACCAGGGTGCAGGCCCCCCCCGAGGTCGAGATGAAGCACAGCCCCGGCGCCTTCAGAGGGCCAACCGACGCCATCATGCCGGCGGTCGCGATCAGATCCTCGGTCGAATAGACGCGGACCACGCCGAGGCGCTCGCACATCGCGCTGAACACCTTGTCGTTGCCGACGATCGATCCGGTATGCGCCCGCGCCACCGTGCTCGCCAGCTCGCTGCGCCCGATCTTGAGGATGACAATCGGCTTCTTCGCGGCGCGCGCCTTGGCGGCGGCGCGGATGAAGCCCGGCTCGTCGCGGATCGACTCGCAGAAGATCGCGATCGCCTTGGTGTCATCATGGTCGGCGAGATAGTCGACCAGATCAGCGATCCGGACCATCGCCTCGTTGCCGGTCGCCGCAAGGAAGCTCAGCCCGACATTCTGGCCGTGCGCATAGTCGTTGAGTTCGACCGCACTGGCACCGCTCTGGGTGATGACCGCGATCTTCGGCGGCAGCAGCGGCAAGGTGATCGGCATATTCGACACTGGAATCCGCAACGCCATGTTGATGAAACCAAGCGAATTGGGTCCCCACAAGGTGACACCAAGCGAGCGGGCATGCTCTGCCATCTCCTCCTGCATCCGCAGGCCCTCTTCGCCGATCTCGGCATAGCCCGATGCGAGCACCACGGCGAACTTCGTTCCGGCCGCGGCGAGCTCGGAAATCGCCTCGAGGTTGGAAGACTGCGGCACCAGCAGATAAGCGACGTCGACCGGCTCACCGATCTCGGCGACGCTTTGATAGCCCTTCACCCCGAAAACGTCGTTACCGCTGCGGTTTACCGCGAACAGCTTCCCCTTATAGTCGAGGTCGCGGAAGTTGCGGGTGAGCATCACACTCCAGAAGCTCTTCTCGGTCGCACCGACGAGCGCGATGCTCTTCGGCTCGAACAAAGGTGCGAGTCTGTG
>CANJRZ010000253.1 GCA_947476735.1 Sphingomonadaceae bacterium | reverse complement strand
GGTGATATGGCCGCCGGTGCCGACGCCGGTAATCAAAATGTCGATCGGGCTGTCCTTGAAATCGGCGTAGATCTCCTCCGCTGTCGTACGGACATGGATGTCGATATTGGCGGCATTTTCGAATTGCTGCGGAATCCAGGCGCCTGGCGTCAGCGACTGCAGTTCGAGCGCGCGTTCGATCGCGCCCTTCATGCCCTTCTCGCGTGGAGTCAGGTCGAATGTGGCACCATAAGCGAGCATCAGCCGGCGCCGCTCGATCGACATGCTCTCGGGCATCACCAGAACGAGCTTGTAACCTTTGACCGCAGCGACCAGCGCGAGGCCGATTCCGGTGTTGCCGCTTGTCGGCTCGATGATCGTCCCGCCCGGCTTGAGCTTGCCCGATGTCTCGGCAGCTTCGATCATCGACAGCGCGATGCGATCCTTGATCGATCCGCCGGGATTGCTGCGCTCCGACTTGATCCACACCTCAGCGTCGCCAAACAGGCGGTTCACCCGCACATGCGGGGTTGCGCCGATGGTTTCCAGAATCGATGCATATCTGCTCATGCTGGCTTCTCCTGGCTTGGGATTTCATCGAACGATTGTGGAGGATCGAGGGTCCGCGCCCGCAATATCTCCGGGAACAGCTTCACCCACAAGAAGGCCACCGCAATCGTACCGATTCCGCCCGCGACGACGGCAACAACCGGGCCGACCGCTGCAGCCAGGAAGCCAGACTCGGCCTCGCCCATCTCGTTGGAGCAGGAAATGAACAGCATCGAAGCGGCGCCAACGCGGCCGCGCATCGAATCTGGCGTGTAGAGCTGGATGAGCGATTGCCGGACATAGACCGAGACCATGTCGGCGGCACCGAGCAAAAACAGACAGGCCAAAGCGGTCATCACAGGCGCCGGCAGCGCGTAGGAAAAGCCGAAGCCGATCGTCCCCACCCCGAATACCGCCACCGCGACCAATAGCTTGAGTCCGACATTATACTTGAGCGGGAAATAGCTCAGCCAGATGGCGACCACCGACGCACCGACTGCGGGAGCCGCGCGCAAATGGCCAAGCCCGGAAGAGCCGATGTGCAGGATATCGCGAGCGTAAACCGGCAGCATTGCCGTCGCCCCGCCCAGGAGAACCGCGAACAGATCCAGTGATACCGCACCGAGCACCAGGCGGTTGCGGCGCAAATAGGAAAATCCCTCGATCATCTCCACCCAGGGATGGCGCTTCTCGCCACGTTCCGGACGCTGCACCGGGCCGATCAGCATGAGCATGGTAAGCGAGAACAGCAGCAGGCCTGTGCCCGCCGCATAGGCGAGCGGCGGATCGATCGCATAGAGATAGCCGCCCAGCGCGGGACCGCCGATCGCGCCAACCTGCCAGGCGTATGAGCTGGTGGCGATCGCTGCGGGGAGGATCGCCTTGGGTACCAGATTGGGCGAAAGCGCCTGGAGCGCGGGTCCGGAAAAGGCCCGAGCCACCCCCAGCAAGGCCGCGATCGCGAACAGAGCTGGCAGGGTCACGCTTTCACGCCAGGTCATCAGCGCAAGCAAAGCCGCGCACAGCAATTCGAGCGCGGTTGTCCCCCGGG
The DNA here is from genome assembly GCA_947476735.1 of Sphingomonadaceae bacterium. GTDB lineage: Bacteria > Pseudomonadota > Alphaproteobacteria > Sphingomonadales > Sphingomonadaceae > Rhizorhabdus. The sequence continues at coordinate 5,028 of CANJRZ010000253.1, read as the reverse complement.
CGATCCAGCGGCGATCAAATTTATCGGCGGCGAGTCCCGTCACCAGGGTCAGTAGCATCAGCGGCAGGAACTGCGCGACGCCGATCAGGCCGAGCTGAAGCGCCGCCTCGCGCGGCGACATCGTCCGACGGGCGACGTCGTAGACTTGCCAGCCGAGGATCACGACCGTCGAGTTGAGCGCAATGGTCGAGGCGAACCGGCCAAACCAGTAGTAGCGAAACGCCGGGATCGAGAAGGGAGAGACGCGCGCAGCCATGATCACTCTCTAACCATCTCGACCTTCGCGCGGCAACCGCACAATCACCCGTCGAGCTTCTTTCAACTATATTGATAGAAATGAAATCTCAGGGGAGACTGACGAAGCTGTCGAGCACCCGCTTGCGGCCGGCATGTTCGAAATCGATCTCGAGCTTGTTGCCTTCGATCTCAACAACCGCACCATAGCCGAATTTGCTGTGGAAGACCCGCTGTCCCAGCGCGATATCCTTGCGCGAAGGCTGGGCGAAGCTGACCGCCGAAGCGCGCGCCTCAACCACGCGCGACCCCGCCGTCGGCTGGCCGAGCCCACCCGCCGCGGTTGCACGCTGCCAGCCCGGCCCGCGCCCGGTGCCCCGGCCGACATGCGCGAAGGGATCGGCATGCTCGGACCATTGCGCGCGCCACAGCGATTCGCCGCCCGACATGGTCGTCTCGCTTTCAATATGCGCCTGGGGCAGTTCGCTGACGAAACGCGATGGGATCGACGATGTCCATTGCCCATAGATACGCCGGTTGGCGGCGTGGAGAATGGTACAGCGGCGCCGCGCCCGGGTGATCGCGACATAGGCCAGCCGCCGTTCCTCCTCGAGGCTTGCGAGCCCGCCTTCATCAAGCGAGCGTTGCGACGGGAAAACGCCTTCCTCCCAGCCAACCAGGAACAGGTTATCGAACTCCAGCCCCTTGGCGGCATGGATCGTCATGATCGTCACCTTGGCCGTATCGGCGTCGGCATCATTGTCCATCACCAGGCTGACATGCTCGAGGAAATCGCCGAGCGTCTGGTAATCTTCCATAGCCCGGGTCAGTTCGCTCAGATTCTCGAGCCGGCCATCAGCCTCGGTCGACTTCTCGTTCTGCAGCATCGCCACATAACCCGATTCCTCGAGGATCTGCCGGGTCAGCTCGGCGTGAGGCAGCTGGCTGAGCAGGTCGCGCCAGCGGGCGATGTCGCCGACCAGATTGCCGAGCGCCCGCCGTGCCTGCGGGGTCAGCTCATCGGTGCCCAGGATGCGCGCTGCGGCCAGCGTCATCGGAATATCCTCGGCGCGTGCGAGCTGGTGGAGCTTCTGTACCGCCTTGTCGCCGAGGCCACGCTTGGGCGTATTGATGATCCGCTCAAAGGCGAGATCGTCGGCCGGCTGGCTGATCACCCGCAGATAAGCGAGCGCATCGCGGATCTCGGCCCGTTCGTAGAAGCGGAACCCGCCGACAATACGATAGGGCATACCGATCGCTATGAAGCGGTCCTCGAACTCGCGGGTCTGGAACTGGGCCCGGACCAGTATCGCGACATCATCGAGCTTGCCGCCGCCGCGTTCATGAGCCTCTATCTCGTCGCCGACCCGGCGTGCTTCCTCGGGGCCGTCCCAGATACCGACAATACGGACCTTCTCGCCATCGCCTTCCTCGGTCCATAAGGTCTTGCCGAGACGGCCGCCATTATGGGCAATCAGCCCGCTCGCCGCCGCCAGGATATGCGGCGTCGAACGGTAATTCTGCTCGAGCCGGATGACCTTCGCGCCCGGAAAGTCTCGATCGAAGCGGAGGATGTTCGCCACTTCGGCGCCGCGCCACGAGTAGATCGACTGATCGTCATCGCCAACGCAGCAGATGTTCTTGCGCTCCTGCGCAATCAGCCGCAGCCAGAGATATTGGGCGCTGTTGGTGTCCTGATATTCGTCGACCATCACATAGCGGAAGCGGTTCTGATAGTCGGCGAGCACGTCGCGGTGGGTCTTCAGGATCACAAGCATGTGGAGCAGCAGATCACCGAAATCGCAGGCGTTCACCGCGCGGAGGCGATCCTGATATTGCTGATAGAGTTCGCCACCCCGACCATTGGCGAACTGCTCGGCTTCGCCGGCGTCAATATCAGCGGGTGTCAGGCCACGGTTCTTCCAGCGGTCGATGAGCCCGGCAAGCTGGCGCGCCGGCCAGCGTTTCTCGTCGAGATCCGCGGCGGCGAGCAACTGCTTGAGCAAGCGGAGCTGATCGTCGGTGTCGAGAATGGTGAAGCTCGGCGTCAGCCCGACAAGTTCGGCATGGCGACGCAACATCCGCGCGGCCACCGAGTGGAAGGTGCCAAGCCAAGGCATGCCCTCGACCGCCTCGCCGAGCAACCTGCCCACCCGCTCGCGCATCTCGCGCGCGGCCCTGTTGGTGAAGGTGACCGCGAGAATCTCGGAAGGCCAGGCCCGACGTGTTGCGACGAGATGGGCGAGCCGGGCGGTCAGTGCCGCCGTCTTGCCGGTCCCCGCACCGGCCAGCACCAGTACCGGTCCTTCGGCGGTGAGGACAGCCTCTCGTTGCGGCGGGTTGAGTCCGCGCAGATAGGCGGGCTCGGGGACTGGCGGCTCCTGAGTCACGAGTGAACAGTTAGGGAACAGAGCAGCAGGGGGCAAGGGCGGATGCTGTCCCCATCCCGCAGAGCCGTTGGCACTTGCCTCGCCACGGCTGCTCTTCCCGCTTTCCCATCCGGATTCAGGAAGCTTCGTCAGTCTGGCCGACCTGCTCAGCCGATCCGTTCGTTACATGCCAAGCGATGTCGCGACACATGATCAGATCATGACGGAAGGGCGGCTCGCCATCGCATCACCGGGGTTTCGACGAAGCGAAAGGCTGCACCAGACACGGCGAGAACCGTGACAACGATCGCGACGGTCGCGGTACCGCCAGTGATATGTTCCACGCCAAGCCATTGTATCGCGGCGGTAAGCACCGGCACATGAAACAGGTAGATCCCGTAAGACCATCGCCCGAGCGCCTGGAACGGCGCAGAAGACAAGCATGTCCGCGTGTTGGCGCCCGCCAATACGCACCACCCGGCGAGAGGGTAGAAAATCACCGCGATAGCCGGAAGCTCGATACACAGGAGCATGATCAGCAACATTCCGCAAAACCCGGCGATCAATGCATTCGCGAAGGGAACCGTTCGCCATCCCGAATGGTACAGAAACATCCCGAAACCCAGGCCCGACACCGCACGCAAGAAGCGGCAGTCCTGACCCATGGCGAGCGCGACGCAGCAGGCGGCCCCGAGGAGGGCGAAGCCTGCCAGGGCGAGCCTGGGTCGGCGGATACGCTCTGCAACCAGCAGGCCAATGATCGGGAGGAAGATTTCGAAAGGCACGCTCCACGATGGCCAGTTCAGATGCGGCACGCCGACAAGCGATTGAACCATCAGTAAATTAGCAGCGGCCGTCGTCAGCGACGATCTTTCGAGGCCCCACATCAGGATTGTCGAAAGAACGAACACCGGCCCCAGCCTGCGCAGCCGTTTGGCGAAGTAGATTCTGATCCCCGGGCGGTTGATCCCATAGGATCTGGCGAGAACAAAGCCGCTCAGGATGAAAAAGAAATCTACGCTGAGCTGCCAGCGCCCTCCGGGCAGGGCATTGCCGCTGAGCTTCAATATGATGTGATTGACGCCCAGGTGCAGCATCATCACGGCACATGCGAGTATGCCGCGCATCCCGTCCAGTTCGGCAAAATGCCGCTTTTCGCCTGAACTCCTTGGTTGGATGCCGTCTCTGAAAACGGGCTGATCAGTGTAATTGGCATGCTTGACGCCGCAAGCGGCGGGGTCTCGACATCCCTCCCGGGGTGTTACCGGAAGCTTCGCAACGGCTCGACCCAACGTCATTGGGAGTCGCGCATTGCGTGTAACCGGCGTGCGGGAGGCGCTAGGCGCGAAAGGACCCGGACAAATTCCACCTGTTTCTGTTCCCCTACGTCCGGCGTGCCTCGGCATACGACGCATTGAACGAACGAGTCGCGGATTTATTCCCGATCCGGGCAATAGTTCTGAAATTCAGGACTCCGGCGGCCGGCCGAGACATCCGGATGGCATGAGCAGTGCGCTCTCAAACCGCTACGATACAGCGACGCTGGAGAGGCCCCTCCTCAGGAACGATTGGAGATCATGCGCAAGGCATCCGATCCTTCCTTCGCGACGGGTCGGCGTCATCCGTCGATTTTCCGGCTGCAAGGCAATGCCGGGACGCGAGACTTCGTCAGAAGCTTCCCGGATTTTTCGTCAGAACGGAAGTCAACCTAGAACTGATAGCCGATACCGGCGACGCCTTGGTAGCGTTTCACCCCCTGCTCATAGTTGGTGTAGAGGAACTCACCCTTCACATAGGCTTGGCCGAGTTTGTACCGCCAGCCCGCACCTGCCCGAATACCTTTGAGATTATCGGCCCCGCCGGGGCCCTTCAGTCGCGCATTGCTGTAACCGCCAAGCGCATAGACACTGATATTCCGGGTTATCCCGACGCCTAGTTTGGCGACCGCGCTGAGATCGCGTCCAGTCTTGACGCCGAAAAGGCTGCTCTTGGCGGTGCTGTCGTCCGCACTGGCCTCCACTGCGGCATAGACCTTGCCGCCCAGCGTCACTTCATAACCGAGGCCCACGCCATATCCGACGCCGCCATAGGTGTTCCCGTTGAAGGTGACCCCGTCATAACCGGTGTGAAGTTCGGCATAAATGCCGTCCGCCAGGGCAGGCGTTGCTAACAGGGCGATAGCGGCTGCAGCCGTGAGAAAGCGATGCATCCGACCTCCTCTCCTCGGATCGCGCCGATCCCGATCGGCGCAATTCATTCGCGGAGGATATCGAACAATGTCGGCCGCTACAAATTATCGCTTTCCAATGGCGGCGGCAGAATGATCCGTGATGGACCATCTGCCGCCGCCAATGCCCCGGCCCTAGATACGCACAGGCCGGGGCAGCGGAAGCTCATTGTCTCTCAGCAACCGGGCAATCTGCCT
>CANJRZ010000252.1 GCA_947476735.1 Sphingomonadaceae bacterium | reverse complement strand
GCCCGCCTTGGACAGCTCATAGGCTGCGACCAGTCCTGCGAGGCCGGCCCCGAGCACCAGAACAGATGAGCCGGGTTTTGCTCCGCTCAGCGTGGGTGGGCCGGTGAATTGCGTCTCCGCAGCGTGACCGAGCGCCGTCATCGCCTGGTACATGGCGATGGTGCCGCCCGCTTTGCCGATCATCGTCAGCCATTCGCGGCGCGTTTGCGGGGCCATGTCGCTCAACATCGGGTATTCCCTTTCGTCATGCTCTCGCAATTGGCTAGTTGCATGTGGTGCAATCCGGCACCGGACCGGGCCTGGCCGCTCCGACCCGCTTCACGTCTTCGACGCTCACGGGGTCGGGATAATTGTTGAAATGAGACCGGACATAGGTGGCAACCGCCGCCATCTGTTCCGGAGAGAGCATGTCGGTGAACCAGGGCATGCCGCCACGGCCTCTGAGCAACAGGGTGAGCGGGTAGTCCTTGTCGGCGAGCTTGGGATTGTTTGCCAGCGCCGGGATATTCGCGCCCGCGCCTGCTCCGCCCTTGGCATCCGCCATGTGACAGGCCTGGCAGATCTGCTCATAGACCTGCCTTCCTTCATCGGCGACCTTGACCGAGCTACTTCCCCCTGCTGAATCCTGCGCGCGGGCCCCGACATTGGTGACGAACGCAAGGGCCGTCACTGCCACCAACGCCACGCGCGACACGGGTAAACTCATGCGGCGAGCGCTTTCTGGTGAACTCGTTTGATCGCATCGAGCGCGGAGAGCAGCGAGCCCTCCATCCAGCCGCCATAATAGGTGGCATGTTCGCCTGCGAGGACGACTCGTCCGTCAAGCGCGACGAGGTTCTGGTAGTGAGCGGCACGGCTTTCTTCGGTCCAGCGTGAGGTGCAGCCGAGGATCCATGGCTGGCGGCTCCATGCGAAGGAGACACCGTTCATGAACTCCTTGCGATACTCGGCCGGATGGAAAACAGAGCCTTGCGCGAGTGCCGCTTCAATGCGCTGCTCCGGCGTCATGCCGGTCAGCTGGAGCGCGCCGGCGCCGTTGGCGAAAGCACCGACAAGAACCGCCGAGTCATCCTTGAAGAAATTGTTGTTCGGATAGGAGATCAGCCCGATCGCCTGATCGGTGAAGCTGTGTCCGCCGTAAATGGAGTAATTCTCTTCCCAGAAGCGGCGGCGCATCTCGACGCCGATCTTGAGCTGGCCGTTGTAGGGCACGGCGCGGATCGCCGCCTGCATCTTGGGGCCGACCTGCACGTCAAGCTGGCTGAGAACCGGCAGGGGGATGGTGCAGACACACCAGTCGGCCTTGGTTTCACCGACCTGACCTGACTTGAGATCCTGCCAGCTTACGGTCACGCCCTTGCCGCCCTGCGCGATCTTGGTGACCTTGGTGTTGTAACGGATCAGCTTGCCGACCTGCTTCGCAAAACCCTTGCCGATCATGTCCATGCCACCCTTGGGCTGGAACATCGTCGTTTGCATCACATAGTTGAAATAGAAGCCCATCTGCGTCCACACATTGGACGCGAGCACATCGCTAAGCGCATTGACCTTCGAGGGGGTGGGGGCGCCGTTGACGCCGCCGCCCGGAGCTTGGTCATATCCACGCTGGCCGGAGACCTTCAGGCTGCTGGTATAGGCGAGATCCTTGTCGAGCACGCCCCAGTCGCGCATCGCCTCGAGCAGCTTCTCTTTGTCTTCCTTGGACACCTTGTCGTCGAGCGCGCCGGCGTTGAGCGACTTGGAGAGAAGCTCGGAAACATGGCCTTTGAAATCGACCGCGAGTTCCTTGTAGCGCTGCGGTTTGCCGCCAAAGGCGTCGGTCCGGTGAACGAACACATTATGGTTCATCTGGATGAACGGCTCGAGTTCGACGCCGAAGGATTTGCAATAATGCAGCAGGGTCCGGTGATGGTGCGGAATCCGCCAGGGACCAGGGTTGAGATAATTGCCTTCTGAGAATTCGCAGGTCTGGGTCGTCCCGCCGACTTCCACGACCTTGTCACCGCCGCGGACCGAATAGTTCCGGCCGCCCGGCCGATCCTGATATTCGAGGAGTGTCACCTGGTAGCCCGCCTTGGCGAGTTCATAGGCGGCGAGCATGCCGGCGAGACCGGCGCCAAGCACGACGACTGAAGCTCCGGGTTTCGCGCCGCTCAATTGCGGCGGTCCGGTGAACTGGGTTTCGGCGGCGTGGCCCAGCGCCGTCATTGCCTGGTAAAGAGCGACGCCGCCGCCCATCTTGCCGATCATGCTGAGCAGCTCACGCCGGGTCTGTGGTGACATGGAATCGGTCATGAATCTGCCTTTTGCTTGATCTGGCTAGGGGACGGCGGCGTCGTTGCTGTCAGGGCGCCTTGGCGGCAATCCCTTCGATTTCAACGAGTGTCGTCGGACGGCCCAAAGCAGCGACCTGCACGGTCGAACGGGTAGGCTTATTGGGCTGTTCGGGGGTGCCGAAGAAGGTCTTGAAAACCTCGTTCATCGCCGGGGCGTCCATCCGCCCGCCTTTTTCGGGGACGCCGACCAGGAAGACGTTCATCTTGACGATGTCGCCCATGCCCAGGCCCATCTTCTCAAGCGAAGCCTTCATCTTGGTAAGGATGGACAGCGTCTGGGTCTTGGTGTCGCCGAACTCTTCCGGTTTGGCGGGATCAATCGGCGAAGCGGTGCTGCCCGAGAGATAGTAGATCTTGTAGCCCGGGGGGATCATCGCGGTGCTGGAAATGACGGCGGTCGGATTTGCGGAGGTTCGTTCGACCTGCGCCTGAGCGGTGACGGCGGTAAACGCCAGGCTCAGGGCGCCGGCGGTTGTAAGAATGCGGATCATGCAAATTCTCCCATCATGATTTTGAGGGTGGAGAGGGCGCGGGGATTAAGCGCCCTCTCCGGAAGGGTCAGAAGTCGAAGCTGAGGCGGACGTAATAGTAGCCGCCGTTGGTGCCGTACGCGCCGTGGTTGAACGGCGAGTTGATCGACGTGGTGCCGTTGATATAGGGCGAAACGCCGTTGGTCGGCAGCGTTGCGATGGGCAGCAGCGCCGGGATTTGTGGCTTTTTGTTGAAGAGGTTTTGGGCGCCGAACGAGACGTTGGCCCATTCGGTCACATCGTATCCGAGTTCCAGATCGACGATCGCGGCCGGCTTGACGACACCGGGAAAGAAGTTGCCGGTAATCGGTGCTGACGCGGTCGTAATGGCCGGGCTCACCAGGACAGTCGCCTTGCTGTAGTAGGTTGTGCGCAGGTTCGCGGTGAACGGACCGCTGGTAAGCAAGGCGTTGGCGACCGCCTTGAACTTCTGGCTCGACGTCTCGATGAACGCCTTCGCCTGGGCATTGAACAGGCTGCCAAGCTTGTTCTTTTTGACCTTGGTCGTGTTGTAGTTCGCGCCGAGGGTCAGGTCGAGCTTACCGATCGGCAAGTCCATCCCATATTTGGCAGAGAATTCGATACCCTTGGTGTCGGTGTTGATGCCGTTGGTGAAGGTCTGGATCGCGAGCGTGCCCCCAAACAATACAGTGGGATCGATCTGTTTGCCGCTCGCCGAGATCGCGCCGGTGACAAGTGCTGCAGGTGTGATGCCGTTTATCAGCGGTGTCAGCACCGGCACGCCAGCTGCGCCTGCGGTCGCCGACTGGCGCTGGCCGGTGATGCTGCCCGATGAGACGATCCGGTTCTTGATCTTGATCAGGTAGGCATCAATGCTCATGACCAGCCGCGGGGCAGGCCGTATGACCGTTCCGATCGAGAAGTTGCGGGACTTTTCCGGTTTCAATGAACCGAAGCCAGCTGCGGCTGAGCCGGCCGAGCTTGGGGCCAGCTGAACCGTAGCCGAGGTCGGGCCGACGTTTGTGGCCGAGTAGCCGGATTCCGCCAGGGTCGGGGCGCGGGACCCCGTGCTGACCGTGCCGCGGAGGGCGAAGGCCGGGCTAAAGTCGTAGCGCGTGGTGATCTTGCCGATCTTGGTGCTGCCGAAGTCGCTATAATGCTCGTATCGGCCGGCGACCTCGACCACGAGATCGGGGATCGGCTTGGCGGTGACGTCGGCGTAAATGCCCTGGACATTGCGCTTCGTCTTGCCTGCGTCGGTGATCCCGTAACCCGGGAATGACTGGCCACCCTCGACATAGCGCGAGCCCTCGTCACCGTAGAAGATCGAATAGCTCTCATGCCGGACTTCGCCACCAAAGGCGAACGTCAGTGGCTCCGCCAAGCCGACCTCAAATTCCTTGTGGACGTCAAGGGTGCCGATTGCCTGGTTGAACTGGAAACCGCCATCGTAGAATTCACGGGGCGTAAAGCCGCGATCGGCCGTAGTCGCGGTAGCCGCTGCTGCCCGGGTCGTATCGATGAAGAGGCTGGCATTGGCCGAATTCGTCGTGAGCACGTCCGACTTGTCTTCGGAATAAGACCCGCTGAAATCCCAGGCCCACCCGGAGAACTCGCCCTTGAGGCCGCCCGTCAGCTGGAACTCGTTCTGTTTCACTTCGATGAGCGGAACCATGCCCGCGGCCACCGTCGGGGCGAAGCAGTTGGCCGGATCGGTAGGCACCGCTGCCGAACCGGCTACGCAGACGCGGTTCGGTGCGCGGTAGCCCTGCTTGGCCTTGCCATGGCGATAGGACACGTCGCCGAATGCATAGGCCTGGATATCGCCGAAGTCGTAGCCGGCGTTGAAGAAGGCAACACTCAGCTGCGAATTCGGCTGGCCGCCGTTGATATTCGCAGTCCCGTTTTTCGCGTTCAGAGCATTGTAGATCGGCTGAAAGCGCACATTGGCGCCCGTCAGGGTGACCGTCGATCCGTCGATATTGCGGACGGCAGTCTGACCATCGCCGAGCGCCGTATAGTCGTTCCGGCGATGGAACAGCGTCAGGTTGAAGAAGCCGCCTTCGCCAATCGGGACACCTATATTGCCGCTGGCGCTGTATGTCCGTCCCTCGCCGTCATAATATTCGCCGGCGGTGGTCCTGAAGAGCAGCCCTTCCGAGCTGTTCTTGGTGATGATGTTGATGACGCCGGCGATGGCGTCGGTGCCATATTGGGCCGCTGCGCCGTCCTGCAGGATTTCGATGCGCGACACGGCTTCCGGCGGGATCAGGTCGATGCTCGGTGCGGCCGAGCCGCCAAATGCACCGTTGATCACCTGGAGGATTGAGTTGCCGTGACGCCGCTTGCCGTTGACCATAACCAGCGTGTGGTTCGGGCTGACCCCGCGCAACCGGGCGCTGAGCGAGAAGCTGGCCATGTCGGTGCCCTGCGTCTGCGCCGTGAAAGACGGTACGAGCTGAGTGAGCGCCTGGTTCAGATTGGGCTGGCCTACTTTTGCGATGGCGTCAGAGCCGACGAGCTGGATCGGCGTGGCGCTCTCGGCGACGATACGGCCATTGGCGCGTGTGCCGGTGACGACAATCTCTTCGGCGCCGGAGGCTTCTTCAGCCGCTGCTTCGGCCGGAGCCGAGGCTTGCGCATGAGCCACTTGGGAAAGGGCGAGGCCTGAAAGCGCGGTCGTGACGTAGAGAAAACTGTTAAACGATTTGGAGATACGCGACATTAGGTTGCCCCCTTAGTTGTTCGCTACCTCCTCCCCCATCGGTCTTTCGGCCTGTCCCCTCATCTCGAGTGCGGCTGCCGAATATTATCGTTGGTTACGGCGATGTTAATTTCCGTGTTGCAGCGAGCATCGCTCCTAAGGCTCTGCGCTAACCATACGCTGATCTGCGTATGTGGTTTGCCGCGACGCAGCATAGGTTGTTCGAGTAGCTGTCTGCCGAGCCTTCGCAGCGGCGCCCGGCGAATTTCCTCCGCCGCTGATCTGGGAGAACAGCGATCATGCATCCTAAATTCTTGTCTGCCGCTATGGTCATGGCTGCGGCGTTGGCCATTTTTCCTGCTGCAGCAGATGCTCAGGTCACGCGAATCAAGCGCAATCCTGCAGCGTTGATTCTCGATGCGGCCAAGGTGACCGCCGGAGCGGACATGCTGTATATATCCGGGCAGTTGCCATCGCCTCTCGATCCCAACATGCCGATGACCGAGGTGAAAAGCGTCGAGCAAATGGGCGATACGAAGGCCCAGACCATCAGCTGCCTGGAGAAGATCAAGGGGATCCTCGAGTCACAGGGCTACACTATGGCCGATCTGGTCAAGCTGTCGCTTTTCATTGCCGCCGATCCCAAGCTCGGCAAGCTGGACTTCGCTGGCGCGAATGAGGGATTCAAGACGTTTTTCGGTACGGCGGAGAACCCGACAACGGTCACCCGTTCAACCTTCCAGGTCGCCGGACTTGTCGGTCCCTATTATCTTATAGAGATCGAGGCCATCGCTGCGAAGGCGCCTGCAAAATAGAGGGGGTGTCGAGGCCTATTGCTCGATCGCCCTGATGGCGATGGCGGCGGCGGCTGAGCGGGTCTCGACACCGAGCTTCTCGTAAATGCGCTCAAGATGCTTTTGAACAGTTCGAGGGCTGATATGTAACCGGGGCAGATTTCCGTGCGCTGGGGCTATGCAAGATGAATCGAGTATGATTCACACTGCCGATGGCTCGGCGCGGCACTGGCAAGCAAGAAGATGCGACGCTTACTGCTGTCCGGCGGGTGATCGCTGCGCTGATCGAAGAAGT
>CANJRZ010000251.1 GCA_947476735.1 Sphingomonadaceae bacterium | reverse complement strand
TCTGCGCGACCGTTGGGCAGAGGCGCTACGCAGCGACGATCGGTTCGAGATCCTGACCCCCGACGATCCTGCAATGCATGGCGGGATCACCTCCTTCCGCATGAAGGGAAGGGGAAGCCGAGCCGAAGTCACCGCGCTGCGCAAGATGTTGTTCGACCGGCACCGGATTTTCACGGTTGAACGCTTCGGTGTCGCACGGGGCGCCTGCATTCGGGTCTCGCCAAGTTTCATCAACGACGCTTCGCAGCTTGATCGCCTGGTGGTCGCCCTGCGCGAACTGGCCGCCAGCAGCGCCTGACGCAATTGGTCGGACCGGGAAACGTGATGACGGCCGCCAAACCTCGGCGCCTTTTTAAATATCTGTCGCTGGGCCTGGCCAGCCTGGAACATAGCCGCCGCATTCTTCTCGAATCGAGCCTGTACTGGCGCTGCCCGACCGACTTCAACGATCCATATGACTGCGCGCCGGTCTTCCGCATTTCCCCGAGCCGCGACCAATTCCGCGCCTTTCTCAAGGATCTCACCCGAGAGCGCGGCTCCGGGTTGCCGCGGGCAGAACGGCAGCAACTGGTCACGCGCGGCGTGAAAATCGCCCGGCAGACCTACGAACAGGCCCTGATCGAAGGAAATGCTCACCGTCTTGCCAGGATCGGCGTGTGCAGCCTCTCTGAAAAAGGTGACGATGTGCTGATGTGGGCACATTATGCCGATGCACATCGCGGCGTCTGCCTCGAGTTCAGCGTCGTCGAGGGGGACGGCTATTTCGAGCATGCGCTCCCGGTCACCTATTCACGCGACCGACCTTGCATCACGCTTCCCTGCCGCTCGATGGAAGACATGATCGCTCCCGCTTTCCTAACCAAGGCAGATTTCTGGTCCTATGAGCGCGAATGGCGTCTTATCCGCCCAGACCGGCCGCCGGGCTTTTACCGCTGTCCACCAGGTTCACTGAAAGCGATCGTCGTGGGGGCGCGCATTTCCGTTCAGCAGAAACAAGCGGTCCGCGATCTGGTGGCGGCCCTCGATCCGGCGCCGGCACTACACCAGGCACATTTTCATTCCAGCCAGTTCAGAATGGAGATCCGTACTTCAGCGCTCCGCTGACAAGCCCACGCACCGCCGCCAACAGAGCGGCGTCGTTCGGCGGCTTAACCTTCCTGATCCGCGCCAGCCGCGCGAAGGGCATAGCGGCGCCCGAATTACCCCCGCCGCCAATAGATGCTCCGGGAGGGCCTGGATCCAATGCACCGTCGAGCCCCATTCAACCGGCTCGCGCACCATCTTCCTCAAGCCCGGTATCGGGCCAGCGCGGAGTCATCGCCCATGCCCCGCGCCGCCTGTTCGCGCTGCAGCGCCGCCTGCTCGTCATAGAGAAACGGCAGGAAAGCATAGCGCTTGCCACGCGTCACTGGCATCGCTTCATGCAGCAGGGCGCAGGAGAAGATCACCGCCCCCCCCGTCGGCGGACGATAGCTACGCTGGCCGAATTCGGGGAAGCGCAAGTCCCCGCCTTCGAAGTCTTCGGCGTTGAGATTGATCGAACAGGCAAAGCGCCGGTGAGCGGTGCCGATCGTCGTATTGTCGCGGTGCGGCTGAAAGTAGCCACCGCCATCGCTGTCATAGCAGGCGACAACATAGCGTTCGACGCGCGTCATCTCGAACTGGAAGGCGCGACGGATCTGAGGCATGAGGACACGGGCGAGCCGAAGTCGCGCCTCATCGCGCAAGGGGTTTCCCTCGGTCAGGAGCACATCGCTGCGTTGTTTGACGGCGGCGTTCAGCACCGGCGTGGTAACCCCGTCGACATCGAGCATGAAGCCCGATGGAGCGCCGCCCTGATGCTCGTGGTAGTCGATCAGGCGACTGCAGAAGTCACGATCAAAAATGTCAGGCACAACCAGAACCGGTGCTGGTTCGTCGATGCCTGGCTGCTCGAGAAGCGCTTCAAGTCGCCGTAAAAGCTTCTCGCCTTCGTGAATGCGGGCCTTTCCCAGGACCCGCAAGCGCGGATCGAGGAGTAGCCAGTGCGGGGAAAAGCCGTTGCCTTCATCTGCCGCGCCATAAAGGCGGGCGATAGTCCTGTCATAGTCGAGAAACCAGCGTATCCCGGGCAATAGCCTGGCGATCCGTCCAGCCGCCGCGTCGGAAGGATCGCTGGTGACGCCGAAGAAACAGGCACGGTGGTCATCGAACAAACGGCGCCACCCGGGCAACTGGGCCAGCGCACTGGCACTTGCCTCATGGCTCGCGCTGCCAACGAAGAGCAACAGCACGTAGCGGCCCGCCGTCGTGTCGAAGACGAAGTTCTGATTGCCGTCGAGGGTGGCCGCCGTGAACCAAGGCACAGTGTCGCCCGTCGAATAGTCCCGGAAACCCACGCAGTCCCCTCACGACGTTTCAGATTCCCCTCGATAAGCGATGCACAAGAGCGTGTCGAGAATCGCGGCACTTTCGTCAGCATCGAACTGTTCGAGCGCCTTTGCCGGTCGCCACGCGACACTCAGCGAATCCGTTCCCTGCCCAGCCCAATTGCCCCACTTCGCCGTGAGACGGGCAAATCGCTCTAGGCGGGCGTCGATTCGCCCGCTATCGGCGGCCCCATGACCGAGATCACTCCCGAAGTCGTCGCCGAACATGGCCTGTCCCCCGAAGAATATGAGCGCGTTCTGCACGCGCTGGGGCGGGCGCCCAACCTGACCGAACTGGGCATTTTCTCGGTGATGTGGTCAGAGCATTGCAGCTACAAGTCCAGCCGCATTCACCTGAAGAAGCTGCCGACGACCGGTCCACAGGTGATCTGTGGCCCCGGCGAAAATGCCGGCGTCGTCGATATCGGCGACGGCCAGGCCGCCATTTTCAAAATGGAGAGCCACAATCACCCGAGCTACATCGAACCTTATCAAGGGGCTGCGACCGGCGTAGGCGGGATTCTACGCGATGTTTTCACGATGGGCGCACGGCCGATCGCCAACATGAACGCGCTGCGCTTCGGGCGCCCCGACCATCCTAAGATGCGCCATCTGATCGCTGGCGTCGTCCACGGCATCGGCGGCTATGGCAATTGCGTCGGCGTCCCGACGGTCGGCGGCGAGGTCAATTTCCACGCCGCCTATGATGGCAACATCCTCGTCAATGCGATGACGGTGGGCATCGCCGATACCGACAAGATCTTTTATTCGGCCGCATCGGGCGTCGGCAATCCGATCGTCTATGTCGGTTCCAAGACCGGCCGTGATGGCATCCATGGTGCGACCATGGCTTCCGCTGATTTCTCGGAGGATTCGGAGGAGAAGCGGCCGACCGTCCAGGTCGGTGATCCGTTTACCGAGAAGCTGTTGATCGAAGCCTGCCTCGAGCTGATGTCGTCGGACGCGATCGTTGCCATTCAGGACATGGGCGCCGCTGGCCTTACCTCCTCCTCGGTCGAAATGGCTTCCAAGGGCGGGGTCGGTATCGAGCTCGACATGAACACAGTGCCCTGCCGCGAAGAGGGCATGACACCCTATGAGATGATGCTGTCGGAATCGCAGGAGCGGATGCTGATGGTGCTCAAGCCCGGCCGCGAGGCCGAGGCCGAGGCCATCTTCCGCAAGTGGGAACTCGATTTCGCAGTGATCGGCCGCGTCACCGAGACCGGGCGTATGGTGCTCCGGTTCAACGGCGACATCGTCTGCGATATTCCGCTCGGCCCGCTCGCCGATGAAGCGCCGAGCTATGACCGGCCCTGGGTGCCGACCCCGGCACGCGCGCCGTTGGGACAGGTACCTCCCAAGGGCAGCAACGCTGACAATCTGCTTGCGCTATTGGGTTCGCCAGACCTCGCCAGCCGCCGCTGGATCTGGGAGCAATACGACCACATGGTCGGCGCCGACACCGTCCAGCGCCCGGGCGGAGATGCGGCTGTGGTACGCATTCACGGCTCATCCAAGGGCCTCGCCATCAGCACCGATTGCACGCCGCGTTACGTGTTTGCCGATCCGGCCATGGGCGGAGCGCAGGCGATTGCGGAATGCTGGCGCAACATCACCGCGGTCGGTGCGAAGCCGCTTGCGACAACCGATTGCATGAACTTCGGCAACCCGCAGCGGCCCGAGATCATGGGCCAGTTCGTCGGCGCGATCGAAGGCATGGCCAGGGCGTGCGCGGCGCTCGATTTCCCGATCGTCTCGGGCAATGTCAGTCTCTACAACGAGACCAAGAATGAGGACGGATCGGGCAGCGCAATCCTGCCTACGCCCGCGATCGGCGGCATCGGCCTGCTGGCGGATATCGACCAAATGGCGACACTCGCCTTCAAGAATGCGGGCGAGCATATCATCCTGATCGGCGACACCGAGGGCCATCTTGGCCAGTCGCTCTGGCTGCGCCACATCGCCGGCCGCGAAGAGGGGCCGCCGCCACCGGTCGATCTCGCGACTGAAAAGCGCAACGGCGATTTCGTCCGCGAGCTGATCCTCGGCGGTCAGGTGACCGCGGTGCACGATATCTCGGACGGGGGTTTGCTCGTAGCGGTCACCGAAATGGCATTGGCTGGAGGCATCGGTGCCGAGATCGCCGCGATGGGTCATGCCGAGGCGTTCGGCGAGGACCAGGCCCGATATATCGTGACCACCTCCCGATCGGATGCCGTACTTGCCTCTGCGCTGACCGCTGGCGTCAGCGCCCGCCGCCTGGGCACAACCGGCGGTGACAGCGTGGCCGGCGTGCGACTGGCCGCGCTGCGTACTGCGCATGAGGCATTCTTCCCGGCGCTGATGCGCGCCGAAATTTAGGCGCGTTTACCCGGACGGACGAAGATCACCCCGCCGCGCTGCGGACCATGCGCTGCGGAATCAGCTGGTCCGTCTCAATGGGTTCGTCGAAGGCCATGCCAAAGCGGTCTTCGTCCGCCCACCGGACCACACCCTTGACGGGCGCCCCGTCACCAAAATCAATCGTCACAGTCTCTCCCGGCCTGAAACCGATGCCGCATTCGATCATCGCCCCCGAACGCGAGAGGTTGCGGACCCGACCACTTTCGGTTCCGCGGGTCCCGCCGATCGTGGCCGTGCGGAGCACCGCTACACGCGGATCCCGGCTGACGAGCAGCCCGGGCATGGCGAGTTTGCCCGATCCTGCCACCCGCGCGCGCGCCTCGTCTGACAGCATCGGCTTGCCGAAGATATAACCCTGGATGTGGCTGCACCCCAGCGAGCGGATCAGCGCCAGCTCGTCCGGCGTCTCTGCACCCTCGGCGGTGGTTTCCATTTCCAGGCTCTCGGCCAGAGCGACGATGGCGCGGATGATCGCTGCATTGCGATTGCCGGGCACCGCCGCGCCCCGAACAAAGCTCTGATCGATCTTGATCTTGTTGAACGGCGCCTTTTTCAGATAGCCGAGCGACGAATAGCCGGTACCGAAATCGTCGAGCGCGAAACGCACGCCGATTGCCTTGAGGCGCGCGAACATGGCGTCGGTCGCGGCATCGTCGTTCAGGAACACGCCCTCGGTAATCTCGAGTTCGAGCCGGTGCGCGGGAAGCTGGGCAGCGGCAAGCGCGCTCATTACCAAGCCCGGCAGCGAAGGATTGGCGAACTGGATCGGCGAGATGTTGACAGCAATGCGCACGTTATCCGGCCAATTCGCAGCCTCCAGGCAGGCTGTTCGAAGCACCCATTCACCGATCTGCGCAATCAATCCGATCTCTTCAGCGATCGGGATGAAATCGGAGGGTGAGACGGGTCCGCGGGTGGGGTGGTTCCAGCGCACCAGTGCTTCAAAGCCGACGATCGCCTCGCTGTCAGCATTGACGACCGGCTGATAGACGAGATGAAGTCCGCTGTCGTGCATGACGTTGCGCAAATCCATCTCAAGCAGGCGACGCTCCTTGGCGCTTGCATGCATCTCCGGCTCGTAAAAGCGATGAACGCCCTTGCCGTCGGCCTTCGCCGCATAGAGCGCGAGATCGGCGTTGCGGACGAGCGCATCCGCGCTGGCTCCATCCTCGGGGGCAAGGGCGATGCCGATCGAAGCACCGATCGAGACATGTGCTCCATCGATCAGATAGGGCTCCGACAGCGCTGCGATGACCGCAGTCGCGAGGTTCGCGAGATGGGTTTTTTCAACCAGCCCCGGCAAAACAACGTTGAACTCGTCACCGCCCAGCCGCCCAACCTGGCCGTCGTTCTGAACGACGCGCTGGAGCCGTTCGGCGACCTGACGGAGCAAGGCATCGCCGACGGGATGGCCGAGCGTGTCGTTGACCGACTTGAAGCGGTCCAGGTCGAGCAGAAACAGTGCAGTGCGCTTCGGCCGCCCCGCTACATCCCGCAGCGATTCATCGAGTGTGCGGCGCATCAAGATGCGGTTTGGCAAACCGGTCAGGGCATCATAGCTGGCGAGCCGCTTCACCTCGGCCTCCGAGCGACGCATCTCAGTCAGGTCCGTGCCACTGCCCCTGAAACCCAGGAAATGCCCATATTCATCGAACGCCGGTCGGCCCGAAAGCGACCACCAGCGGACATTATCTCCGGCTGCCGCCCGCACTGCAATCTCGGCAAAGGCCAGCCGGGTCGACAGATGGAACCCTAGCGTCCGTTCGCCATCGCCGGCGCTGCCGGAGTCTCCGACCTCATGCAGGA
>CANJRZ010000250.1 GCA_947476735.1 Sphingomonadaceae bacterium | reverse complement strand
TTGATTGTGATATGGGGCGCCATTGGCGAGTGTCGCCTTGCCGTCGAACTCGACGACGACGCGATCCTCCTCGGCGGTGACACTGTGGATTTCCGGGCGGAGGCCATCGGGCATCAGCGTCCTGAACATCGCGATCCCGGCGAGCATCTGGTCGCGCTGCCGTTCGCCGGTGATCTTGCTATATCCCTTGGAAACGGTTCGCGCGTCGGGCGCCAGCACCTCGGCCGCCGCGTCCGCATCGCCCGCATCGAGCGCCTTGATGAAAGCCAACACCGCGCGCTTGTTCGCTTCGATCATTCGACTCTCTCCTTGTGATCGCGCTTGATCTTCTTCGCGAGGCTCCATTTGTGGACCTCGGTCGGCCCGTCATAGATACGGAAGGCGCGGATCTCGCGGAAGATCTGCTCGACCACGGTGTCGCCCGAGACGCCGGTGCCGCCCATCACCTGGACGCAACGATCGGCGACCCGGTAGAGCGCCTCCGACACCGCGACCTTGGCCATCGAGCTTTCGACCGTGCCCAAGGAATCGCCGTCGAGGACATCGGCGCACCAGTCGATCATCAGCTCGGCCTGCTTGAGGTCGATCATATTCTCGGCGAGCATGAAGCCGACGCCCTCATGATCGACCAGCTTCTTGCCGAACGCCTCACGCCGGCAGGCATAGTCGGTCGCAATCTCCTGCGCCCGCGTCGCGCAGCCATGCCAGCGCATGCAGTGCGAAAGGCGCGCTGGGCTGAGCCGCACCTGGGCATATTTGAAGCCCTCGCCCGCAGCGCCGAGCATCTGGTCAGCAGGCACGCGGAGGTTGTCGATCGTGACAACCGCATGGCCGCCCGGCATCGAACTGTCGATCGTCTCGAGCAGTCGCTCGATCCGGATCGCGGGGTCGGGCAGGTCGACCAGGAACATGCACGCCCCCCCCTCCGCCTTCGCCATGACGATACCGACCTTCGCGCCATCAGCGCCGGTGATGAACGCCTTGCGGCCGTCGATGACCCAGTGATTGCCATCGAGCCGGCAGGTCGTGCGCATCATCGACGGGTCGGACCCCGCGCCGCCCTCGCTCGCCGGCTCAGTCATGAAGAAGGCCGAGCGCGCTTCGCCGGCGACCAGCGGATCAAGAAAACGGCGCTTGTGATCGGCCGTACCGATCTTGCCGATCAGATACATATTGCCTTCGTCGGGTGCCATGGTGTTGACCGCAACCGGGCCGAGCGGCGAGAGGCCCGACGCTTTGAGAACGGTCGCGGTCTCGCGCTGGCTGAGGTGCGAACCGTCGGCCAGGATATGCGGTGTCAGCACCCCCGCCGCCTTTGCTTTCGCCCGCATCTCGCGAACCAGTTCATCGGTCGGGCCGTGCGACGTTGCGCGCGGATCGCGCTCATAGGGAAAGATCGCTTCGCGGACGAAAGCCTCGACCTGTGCGGCTATCGCGGCTGCCCGTTCGCTCATCCATCTCTCTCCTCAGGGGACCGAACGACCGCCTATCGCTATTGCGGCTATTTCGTAAGAGCGAAAAAGCCTGTTTACGTGGCGGGGCCAGATGGCCATGATTGGCTGATGCGGGGCCCCTTCCTTACTTTCGTCGCAGCCAGTGCGCTGGCCATACCCACTCTTGCCAGGGCGGAAGAAGCCGCCGAGACGCCTCCCGTCTCGGTCGCGTTCAACGCCTCGATCGTCTCGGATTACCGGGACCGCGGCCTGAGCCTGAGCGACCGCGACCCCGCGGTTCAGGTCGGCGCTGATCTCAGTTCGAGCGCCGGTTTCTTCCTTGGCACCTGGGCTTCGAACATCGCCGACTATGGCGGCAGCAATGTCGAGATCGATCTCTACGGCGGCTATGGCGGTTCGCTGGCTGGTTTCAACTATTTGGTCGGCGCCTACGGCTTTCGTGTATCCGGGTGGCCACAACGTCGCTTATTATGAGCTGCAAACGAAGCTGAGCCGCACCATTGGTCCGGTGACGACCGCGCTGACCGTTGGCTTCAGCCCGAACCAGGCCAATATCGACGAGAATCTGTATCTCGGCCTCGATGGCGCGGTAGCGATCAGCGGTACGCCGGTTACCGTGAAGGCTAGTGTTGGCCGTGAAAATGGTGCCTATGACCATAAATATGACTGGTCCGCCGGCCTGACTTACACGCTGGATGCCTTCGACATTTCGGCCACCTATGTGGACAGCAATTACGAGGGCGCACTCGAAGCCGGCCGCAATGGCCGCGCGGGCGTCGTCCTGTCGGTAAGGGCCAATTTCTGAACAAGAGACCATCGATGGTGCGGCTGTTCCTGTCGGTCGACATGGCCGGCTCCACGCAGTTCAAGGCACGCTTCACCGATGGCGGAAGCTGGCTCGAGACCTTCCGCGGCTTCTTCACCAATTTCCCGCTGATGCTTGCGGGCCAGGTCGGCTTCGCCTTTCTCGAAGAGGGCGAGACGCCTTCGGTCGAGGTGTGGAAGGTGATGGGCGACGAGGTGATCTTCGTTGCGACCCCGGACAGCGCCGAGGAAATAGTCACCCTGCTGCTCGCGCTGCTGCGGACGATGAACGACTATGAGAGCCGCTTCCTCGAAGACCTGCCTTTGCGCCTGAAGGGCACGGCCTGGCTGGCTGAGTTTGGCGGTCGCAACATCGAGCTCGAAATCCCCGAGCTATCGGGCGGCGACGGGGTCCGGGTGATCGACTTCATCGGCCCCGATCTCGATCTCGGCTTCCGCGTCGGCAAATTCGCGAGGCCGGCCTGCCTTGCCCTCTCCTTTGACGTTGCCGATCTGCTGCTCAGCGCACGCAATAGCGCAGACGCCGCGCTCTACCTGATCGGCGCCGAGGAGCTGAAGGGTGTGATGTTCGGCAGGCCCTATCCGATCATCTGGATGCTCGAGGCCGGCAGCGAATTCAATTTCATGCCCTGGGAAATCGAAGCTGACCCGTACATGGCGAAGGCAAGCAGTATGCCGCCATCACCGGGTACGGATATCGAACGCGTGATCTCCAACATGCGGCTCTATCTGCACAAGATGCACGGCCTGCAGCGGCCACGGCTGGAGCTTGGCAGCGGCTGAGCACCTCCCGAAATGCCTGAGCATCATAGGGAGAGGACCAGAACAGTGGCAGACGATCGCAAGACAGTGGTGTTGACGGGCGCAGCCGGAGGTATCGGCCAGGCCGCCGTCCGGCGGCTGGCGAGCAACGGCTGGAATGTACTGGCGGTGGATCGCGACACAGATCGACTCGCTGCCATCGCCGGCCTGCCTCATGTCGCGATCTTCGCTGCCGACGTCACCTCGGAAGACGACAACGCCCGGATGATCGCGCTGGCCGAGGAACGCTTCGGCGGTGTTGACGCGCTGGTCATCAACGCGGCGATCACCGGCGGCGGTGGCTTCGAGGCGATCCCGTTCGCACGCTTCCGGCAGATCATCGAGGTCAACCTGTTTGGTGCGGTTATGGGGATCCGCGCGGCACTCCCGGCGCTGCGCCGGAGCGTGAACGGCCCGGCGATCGTCGTCACCTCGTCGACCATGGGCCTCGGCGGCGAGTCCGAGAACTGGGCTTATGGCGCCAGCAAGCACGCATTGATCGGCATCGTCCACAGCCTGTCGCGCGAGATCGGCTGGGAGGGCATCCGGATCAACGCGCTCTGCCCCGGGCCGACCCGCGACACCGGCATGACCCGCATCGTCGAAAGCGGCGCGCCCGAGCATTTCGCGATGCTCGCGCGCAACGTGCCGCTGCAACGCTGGGCCGACGCCGACGAAATGGCCGCAGTGATGGAGTTTCTCATCTCGCCCGCCGCATCCTATGTAAACGGACATGCGATGGTCGCGGACGGCGGCACGATCAACGGCACCGGGCTGGCGGCGCCCGCCAGCGGCCAGGGACGGGTGATGCCCGACCATTGATCAGGTTAAACATTAAGAGACGAGATGACGATGGTCGGCAACCAGCATAGCGAAATGCATAGCCCTTTGCAGTTGATCTCCACGGTTGGCGCGGGCTTCCGTCAGGCCGCACGCGGCGCAGTTGCCACTTTCACACCTCAACTTCTTTGCACCATAGCATGACCATGGCACCCGACAGTTTTCGGCAATGGTATCTTGCCCGCCCGATCGAGGGCGAATTCAGCCCCGACAATTTCGAGATGCGGACCCTGCCGCACCCGCCGTTGCGGGACGGTGATGCGCTGGTCCGGGTCCGGCTGCTCAACCTCCATCCCGGCGCGCGCTTCCGCATGCAGGTCGGCCTCGTGCCGGTCGGTACCACCGACGAAAGCAACTTCGCCTTCGGTGAGGTAATAGCGTCGCGCAATCCGGTGTTCAGCGAAGGCGACATGGTCGCCTGCCAGGCCGGGTGGCAAGACTATGCGATCATCCGTAGTGATGCGGAATCGATCGGCTATGGCCCGGCGAGCGAGGCGGTCTGCGATCTCAACCGGACCCGCTCGCAGTGGACCTATGTCATGCGGCCCGAACTGGTCGCGCGCTGGCCGCTCGACACCTTGAAAGAGGTGTTCGGCACGTCGGGGATGACCGCCTGGTTCAGCCTGCGCGCCTGCGGCCCGCTCGAACCCGGCATGAACGTCGCGGTCGCCGGGATGACCGGCTCGGTCGGCCATCTCGTCGCTCAGATAGCGAAGGCTGCGGGCTCCAGAGTAGTCGGCTTCGGCGGCGGCCCCGATCGCTGCCGGCGAATCAGCGAACTCATCGAGGTCGATTGTCTCGACTATCGCGCTCCCGATTTCCTCGACCAGCTGCGGGCGGTTTTTCCTGACGGCATCGACATCTTCTCTGACGGGATCGGCGGTCCGCTGACCGGGGCGATCGCGCCGATGATGAAGCGGGGTGGTCGGCTGCTGGCCTATGGCTGCGCCGACGATCTCCACGCCGGCGGCAATCCCGGCCTGCGCGGCATGACGCTGCGCCAGCAGTTCGGCATCTCGGACAGCGTCGAGAAGATCGTCGCCGAGCGCGACATCCGCGTCGAATGCTGGATCGTCCATGACTTCTACCATGAGCGGATCGAGGCAGAGGATGCGCTCGACCAGCTGTTGCGCGAGGGTGCGATCAAGCCGGTCGTTACCGTCGTCGAAGGTTTCGAGCAGCTACCGTACGCGATTATGGCGCTTTACGATCCCAAGGCATTGAGCAAGGTACAGGCATGGTTCTGAAACATTTGATCCTCGTGCTGACGCTGCTTGCATCGCCACTCAACGCAGCGCCGTTCAAATCGCTGTTCAATGGCACCTCGCTCGACGGATGGACCCCGGTCGGGGACGCCAACTGGACGCTGAAGGACGGCCTAGTCTCCGCTGACAAGGGTGCGATCAGCTTCCTCGTGTCGAAGGAGCGCTTCCGCGACTTCGAGCTCAGGGTCGAGTTCTGGGTCAGCGAGGACGCCAATTCGGGCATCTTCATCCGCTGCGTCGATGCCGCACCCCGGATGGAGCTCGACAACGCCTATGAGGTCAACATCTTCGACACCCGACCCGACCCGACCTACGGCACCGGCGCCATCGTCACCGTCGCCAAGGTCTCGCCGATGCCCAAGGCCGGCGGCCATTGGAACACCTACCTGATCCGGGCCGAAGGCGATCGGTTCACGGTCACCCTGAACGGCCAGAAGACCGTCGACGGCGCCCGCGACAGCCGCTTCCGCGAAGGCGCGATCGGCCTTCAATATGGCGCGGGCACGGTGAAATTCCGCAAGGTCGAGATAAGGCCCCTCTGATCAGCCGACCACTGGCATGATGATCCCCGGATTGAGGATATTCTTCGGGTCCATCGCCTTCTTGATCGTCCGCATCAGCTCGATCTCCTCGGGCGAGCGGGTGATGTTGATGAAGGGCTGCTTCTCGCGGCCGACTCCGAGTTCGGCGGCGATCGACCCCTTCACCTTCGCAAGCGCGCCATAGACGATATCGTCGACCAGCTGCTCGGTCTCATGGTCGCCCTTCCCCACGCAGACATTGACGTGGAGATTGCCGTCACCGGCATGGCCGAAATGGAAAATCTTCCCGTCGGGCCAATATTTGGCGATCCCCGCCGCGGTCTCGGCGACGAACCCGGCCATATCTGCCTGCGCCATGCTCAGGTCCATGGCGAAGAACGGCCACATCGGCATGAAGGCGTCGACCAGATCGTCACGCAACGCCCAGAGATTGGCGCGCTCGCGCTCGGACTGGGCGATCACCGCATCCGCGACGACGCCCGCACCGATCGCGTCAGCGAGCGCCTCCTGAAAGCCAGCCTCGTCGCGCTCGGGATCGTTGCCCATCCGCTCGACCAGGGCATAGACCGGGTAATTCTGGGGCAGCGGCGGCTGACGCCTGGCGCGCTGGGTCTCGCTCATGAGCGTGTAGAAGCTGTTCCACATCAGCTCAAAGCTCGACATCTGCCCGCCGAGTTGGGCATCGAGCGTGCGGAGCAGGCGGATCGCCGCGTCGAAATTGGGAAAGGCGACCAGGGCGGTCTGGGTGGATTTGGGCAGCGGCCGCAGCCGCAGTACCGCCTTGGTGACGATGCCGAGCGACCCTTCGCTGCCGATCAGCAGATGCTTCCAGTTATAGCCGGCATTGTCCTTGATGAACTTACCAAGCGAGCTGACGATGGTGCCGTTAGCGAGCACCGCCTCCAGCCCCAGCACCATGTCGCGCATCAT
>CANJRZ010000249.1 GCA_947476735.1 Sphingomonadaceae bacterium | reverse complement strand
CTCGGCGCGCTGCATCTCGCTGCTCGCGCAACTCGGCCATGGACTAGACGATCCCCGAATGAAGGCCGCGATCACCTATCTGGACAAGGAGCAGGAGCCCGACGGCAGCTGGTTCGGCCGCTGGGGGGTGAACTATATCTATGGCACCTGGTCGGCGCTGTGCGCCTATAATGCCGCCGGGGTCGATCCGCAGTCGCCGGTGGTGCGCAAGGCGGTCGACTGGCTCGTGAAGATCCAGAATGCGGACGGCGGCTGGGGCGAGGATTGCAACAGCTATGCGCTCGACCGGACCGGCCACACGCCCGCGCCGACCACCGCATCGCAGACCGCCTGGGCGGTGATCGGGCTCATGGCGGCGGGCGAGGTCGACCATCCGGCGGTCGCCCGTGGCATCGCCTGGTTGCAGGCGAACCAGGAAGCGGACGGCCTCTGGGGGCAGGAGATGTACACCGGCGGCGGATTTCCGCGGGTCTTCTACCTGCGCTACCATGGCTATCCGAAATTCTTCCCGCTCTGGGCGCTCGCCCGCTACCGCAACCTGAAGCGCGGCAATTCGCGTCAGGTCGGCTGGGGCATGTGAGCTTGGGACATGTTCTGGTCGCAACCGGGTTCAATCGCGAGGCCAGGATCGTCGCGCAGTCGGGCGTGGTAGTCGTTCCCGGTGGCGGGGTGGAGGCCGATCTTGAAGCGAAACTGGACGCGGAGGCGAAGGGCGCCATCGGGATCGTGAGCTTCGGGCTGGCGGGTGCATTGCGGGACGGGCTGGAGATCGGCGACTGGATCGTGGCGTCACGGCTGGCAGGCGCGGTGGAAATCGAAACCGATCCCGCCTGGCGTACGGCGGCGCTGGAAAAGCTGCCGGGAGCGAAAGGCGGCATCGCTTATGCCGACGGTCGGATGATCGATAATGTCGTCGAGAAACGGCGTCTTGGCGCGCAAGCCGACATCGTCGACATGGAATCGCACATCGCCGCCAAGGTGGCGCAGCGACACGGCCTGCCCTTCGCGGTTATCCGTTGTGTGTCCGACCGGGTCGATCACATGCTCCCGCACGCGATCACGGTCAGCATGGGCCCGGGCGGCGCAATCGACGGGATGGCGATGTTGGGGTCGCTGCTGCGGCGGCCCAGACAGCTACCCGATCTGTTCGCTACGATGCTGCATGCGGGCAGGGCGCTCAGGGCTCTGTCCCGTGGAACGAACCAGCTTCAGCCAAGGCTGGCTTTTCCAGCTTGAGCGTTATTGCCCGATGGTAATCGCGCTACGGATGGCGGCGAGTGGCGCACTGTCGTCGAACACGATCCCGCCCGCCCGCTCGATCACTCCCAGGCGGGCGAACAGTTCGTCGAGATCGACCGGCCCGGGGCTGTCCTTCATCCGGGCATAGAGCGAACGGAGCACATCGGTGCCCGTCGCCGCGTCGCCGGTCGCGGCGAGTCGCTCGACCGACCAGCGCGTCGCATTGCCGCCGCTTTGACGGTTGATGGCACGAAGCGCGTCCACAAGGCCTTTGCGGTTGCCGGTCTTCTGACGGATCGCGATATCGGCCTGGAGCAGGAAGAGCGCGCCACCCCAATAGGTGCGGCCCCAGGTCGGCGTGTTATCGAGCCCATGATCGTCGGCGGCCGGCTGTCCCTTGGGCATATCGCGCTTCATGTCGCGCCAGATGGCGGCGGGATCGAGCTGCCCTGCCTGAACACGGGCGATCGGTTCGATATAGGTTGCGCTGCCTTCGAGCAGCCAGGCGCTTCGCCTCGGGACAATAGGGAGGGCGAGGTGGGTCATCTCGTGTACCAGGACCCAGTCGCGCCGGAAGGCGGCTTCGTCCGCATCCCGGCCGACACCGATGCGGATCGCGGAGCCGGCATAGCCGTAGGTCGTGCCATCCCTGACCCTGGTGCCATCGGTGGCGATGACCAGCAGGCCCAGATGCTTGACAGGAAAAGCGCCGAAATAGGTCGAGACCGCCCGTGCGCTACCTAGAATCCAGCGAATAGTCCGCTCCCGGTCGAGCCCGGGCGCGCCATCGGCGAACACCACATCGATAGTCCCGTCATCGACCGAATATGTCTGATGCGGTTGCTGTGCGAGCGCGGCGTACATGCTGTCCGGGTCTGCATAGTTCCCCGGCGCCGCGAAGGCGCTAGCCGTGACATGACCCGGCAATAGTACCAAGCCGAAAAAAAGAAGGACGGGGATGCGCCCCATTCGGCGGTAACGCATCAGATGACCCTCTGCCCGCGAAGCAGCGCTATCTCCTCGTCGTCGAAACCGCAGAGGTCTCGCAATATCTCCTCGCTATGCTCCCCCAGCATCGGCGGATGTCGCTGATATTCGACGGGCGATCCGGAGAGGCGGATCGGGTTGGCGACCATGCTGACCGTCGCGCCGGCAGCCGCGGGATGGGGCATCTCGATCTGCAGCCCGCGCTGTTTCACATGCTCGTCGGCGAAGACATCGTCGTAGCGGTTGATGACCGAACAGGGGATTTTCGCCTCGATCAGCCGTTCCTGCAGCTCGTTCCGGTCGCGCCGGTGGACGACCGGTTCGGCGATCTCGTCCCACATTTGGCGGTTCTTGAAGCGCAGCGCGGCGGTCGCGAAGCGGGGGTCGGTTGCAAGTTCGGGTAGGCCGAGAATCTGGCACAGTGCCTTGTATTGGGCCGAATTGCCCGCGGAGAGGAAGATATCGCCGTCGTGACAATGGAACAGCCGGCTGGGGTGGCCGCCATTCCCTGCCGTGCCGAGCCGTTCCGGGATGATCCCGCCCGTCAGGAAGCCTTGAATCGCCGTCGATTGCATCGCCAGCGCGGTGTCGAGCATGGCGACATCGATATGCTGCCCCTCGCCCGATTGCAGGTCGCGGTGATAGAGCGCTGCGATCATCGCGATCGCAGCGTTGGCGCCGGTGGCGACATCGACGAGGCTCGGGCCGATGCGCACCGGTCCGCCTCCGGGGGCATCGTCGGGCAGGCCGGTGACGCTCATCAGCCCGCTCTGTGCCTGGAATACCGCGTCATAACCGGGCCGCGCGCTATAAGGGCCGCTCTGTCCGTATCCCGTCAGCGAGCAATAGATGAGACGGGGATTGATCGCCCGCAGGCTGTCATGGTCGAGCCCTATCCGCGCCATCGCGCCGGGCAGGAAATTCTCCTTGAGGATGTCCGAACACGCCGCCAGCCGCCGGATGATCTCCTGCCCGTCAGCGGATTGCAGATCGACCGTAAGAGAGCGCTTGTTGCGATTGGCTGAGATGTAGAAGCTTGAATCGGGTGTCGGTTTCCCCGCGTCGTCGCTGAGCCATGCCGGCCCATAATGACGCGCGTCGTCGCCGGTTCCGGGTCGTTCGATCTTGATGACGTCTGCGCCAAGGTCGCCCAGCATCTGGGTGGCCCAGGGGCCAGCCAGCACGCGCGTCAGGTCGAGCACTCTCTTGCCGGACAATGGGCCCACCGATTTTCCTCTTCTGGCAGGAGCGAATTTCTGACGGCGGCTCGAAGACCGTTGTGTTCGGCAGCATTTTACAGTTGATGCCGTGAGTCAAAAGATTTGGGTGGGGCGAAACGGATCGACATGACCATGCGGCTTCAGGGTTCGGAGTCGGCCGAATGGCGGCAGCACTGGCCCGTCGTCCTCGCGTCCGGCTTCGGCATCTCACTCGCCACCGTCCATATCTATTCGATCGGGGTGATGTTGGCGCCAATCGAGCAGGAATTCGGCTGGAGCCGGGCCCAGATCACCTCCGGTCTGCTGGTCTCGTCGGTTTTCGGCGTGATATTGTCGCCTTTCATGGGGTTCGCGATCGATCGCTTCGGCGCCCGGCGGATCGCGATCACCGGGACGATCCTCCTGAGCGCTGCGCTGGCATCACTTTCGCTGGCGACACCGGACATCCGGTCGTGGTGGTTTCTCTGGACCTTCGTGGCGACAGCGACGTTGTTCACCAAGCCGACCGTGTGGGCGGCCGGCGTGTCGAGCCTCTTCTCGTCGGGCCGCGGGCTGGCTCTGTCGATCACTTTCGCCGGGTCCGGAATCGGCTCGGCGCTGACGCCGCTGCTCTCCTACCATCTCATCGAGCATTTCGGATGGCGCGCGGCCTATATCGGCCTGGCCTGTTTCTGGGGCGGCATCGCTATCCCGCTCACCGCCTTCCTGTTCGTGAGCGCCAAGGACATCCATCGGCGTGACAGTGAAGCGGAAACGAAACCGCTACTGGTAGTGACGGGGATGTCGCCGCGCGAAGGTCTTACATCCTTCATCTATATCCGGCTGGCGCTTGCGGCCGTTGCGCTGTCGCTGGCCGCGACCGCCGTTATTTCGAACGTCGTTCCGATCCTCACCTCCACGGGGCTGAGCCGCGAAGCCGCGGCGACGATCGCCAGCGCGGTCGGCATAGCCACCATCATCGGGAGGCTTTCGGGCGGCTATTTCCTCGACCGCTTCAACGGCGGACGAATCGCTGCGATCTGCGCCGCTCTCCCCATTCCCTCATGCCTGCTGCTGCTCGCTTTCCCCGGCAATGCGATCGCCTCGCTTGCCGCAGTCTCGATCCTCGGGCTGGCCTTTGGCGCGGAATATGATTCGGTGGGCTATCTCGCCAGCCGGCTGTTTGGCATGCGCAGTTTCGGGGTATTGTTCGGCACGATCATCGGCCTGCTCGCCTTTGTCGGTGGCACGGGGCCGATGCTGGCCAATTACGTCTATGACGTGACCGGTTCATATGAACTGGTGCTTTGGGGCTTTATCCCGTGCGCACTATTGTCTGCGCTGCTCTTCGCTACGCTCGGTCCCTATCCGGACTTCGAAACGGCCGATTGAGGCCGCGAGCAAGGCCCTATTCTGCGGGAACTGTATCCTCGGGTCGGGACTTGGCCTTCCGGATTTCGGCCACGGCCTTGGCCACATGGCCGGAAAAGACCTCCTTGGCCGGGCGCTGGTTCGAAAGATCGATGTCCTGCGCCATCGGCCCGTCGGTGCGCACACCCTTCATGAAGACCATCGCCGCCTTGAGCGGGTGCTTGACGATGTCGGTCACCGCTGTCGCCTCGAAACCCGAATGGACCATGCAATCGGCACATTTCTCGTAATTGCCGACGCCATAATCGTCCCAGGCGGTGTTCGCCATCAGATCGGCGAAGCTCTTCTCATAGCCCTCGCCGAGCAGATAACAGGGCTTCTGCCAGCCGAAGACGGTGCGGGTCGGGTTGCCCCAGGGCGTGCACTTATAGGCCTGGTTGCCCGCGAGGAAGTCGAGGAACATGGTCGACTGGCTGAACGGCCACTTCTTGCCGCCATTACCCCGTGACAAGATGCCGCGAAACAATTCCTTGGTCTTCGTCCGGTTGAGGAAATGCTCCTGGTCGGGGGCGCGCTCATAAGCATAGCCGGGCGAGACGGTGATGCCGTCAATGCCGAGCGCTTTCACGACGTCGAAGAAGTTCGCGGTGCGTTCCGGGTCCGCCTCGTTGAACAGGGTGCAGTTGATCGCGACGCGGAAGCCTTTGCTCTTGGCGAGCTTGATCGCGTCGATCGCGGTCTCATAGACGCCGTCGAGGCACACCGACTTGTCGTGCATCCCCTTGTCGCCATCGAGGTGGATCGACCAGGTGAATCCGGGATTGGGCTTGAACTCGTCGATCTTCTTCTTGAGCAGCAGCGCGTTGGTGCACAGGATCACGAACTTCTTGCGTGCGAGGTAGCCCTCGACGATCCGCGGCATGTCGCGATGGAGCAGCGGCTCGCCGCCGGCGATCGACACGACGGGCGCGCCGCATTCGTCGATCGCTTCCATGCACTGCTCATAGGACAGGCGCTGGTTGAGGATGTCGTCGGGATAATCGATCTTGCCGCAGCCGTTGCAGGCAAGATTGCAGCGGAACAGCGGCTCGAGCATCAGCACCAGCGGATAGCGCTCGACGCCGCGCAGATGCTTGCCCGCGATGTGGGCTCCGATACGGATGACCTGGCTGAATGGTATTCCCATGATGGCTCTCTCTAGCGGCCTGCGACGCGGGCGGGAAGCCGATCGAGCGCGATCGGCAAGCGGAATTCAACCTTTTCCTCGACCCCGTCGAGCGTTTCGACGGTGACCGGTGTCAGTGCGGCGATCGCCGAGATCACGCTCTGGACCAGCTCTTCGGGTGCGGATGCGCCGGCCGTGAGGCCTATGGACTGCTTGCCTTCAAGCCAGGCCGGATCGATGGCCGAGCCGTCAGCGACAAGATAGCTGGGTAGGCCGGTCTCAAGTCCGATTTCGCGCAGCCGGTTCGAGTTAGAGCTATTGGCGGAGCCGACGACAAGCAGCAGGTCGGCGTGCTTGCACAGGTCGCGCACCGCGGTCTGCCGATTCTGCGTCGCGTAGCAGATATCCTCGGTTTCGGGCCCCTTGATGTCACTGAACCGCGCCTTGAGGGCATTGATCACCGCACGCGTGTCGTCGACCGAGAGGGTGGTCTGAGTGACGTAAGAGACAGGCGTATCGACGGGCAGGTCGAGCGCCGTGACCTCCTCGACGGTACCGACGAGGTGGACCGGGGCATCGATCTGGCCGATCGTGCCTTCGACCTCGGCATGGCCTTCATGCCCGATCAGAACCAACGTCCGGCCGTTGCGGACATAGTGGCGGCCCTGGGCATGGACCTTGCTGACCAGCGGGCATGTCGCG
>CANJRZ010000248.1 GCA_947476735.1 Sphingomonadaceae bacterium | reverse complement strand
GGGCGCCGGCCCGATGAACATTCATTCGGATCAGGCCCTGGTGGCCCCGGCGCCCTGGAACGAATCCTGGGCGCTGAACCTGATCTGGTGCCTCGACGACGTCCGCGAAGAGAATGGCGCCACGCTCTATTTGCCGGGCAGCCATCGCTTCACCACCAAGGCCGACGTCCCGCAGGATCCGTTTCCGCTGCTCCGCGCATTCGAGGCGCCGGCCGGTTCGGTGATCGCCATGAACGGCCGGCTCTGGCACACGTCCGGCAACAATGTCACGCGCGACGAACGGCGCGCCCTGCTGTTCGCCTTCTACTGCCGGAGCTTCCTGCGGCCGCAGGTGAACTGGGAAGCGCTGCTCCCCGAAAGCCTCAAGGCGGAGCTGGATGATCAGGCACGCGCGATGTTCGGGGTTGGCGCGCTGAGCAACACATATGGCGCCGAACTGGTCATGAAGCCGGGATATGAGGTCGAGTCCGTCGACGTGTACCACCCGCAGGCATGATCCGCCCTCTTTGCCCGAACGCTCCGTACGAAGCAGGAGCAACCTGACCATGTCCGCGCTCAGTCGCGATCAAAAGATTGCCGCCGTCGTCCGAATCTCGCGCTGGGACAAGCTCAGCCGTTCCGATTTTCACGATCTGCTGACGCCAGAGTGTGAATATCTGAACATGCCCCTCCCCCAGATGAAATGCAGTGGTCCGGACCAGGCCTATGATCAGCTGTCCTCGTTCGGAAATGGCTGGATCATGACCGAGCTCGACGTGAAGCACATTGCTTGCGAGGGCGATATCGTGCTGATCGAACGCTCGGAGCGTTTCAAAAGGACCACGGACGGGACCGTCGTCGACCTGCACTCGATGGGCGCTTTCGAGTTTGAGAACGGCAAGATGTCCCGGTGGCGAGACTATTTCGACCTCACCGCGATACAAGCCTTTTTCAGCTAGGCGGCGTACACCTGCGAGCGCGTCGGAAGCTATAAGCGCGTTATCGAAAATGCGTATTAGCCATTTGGTTCGCACACCTTAGGATTGAACCGTGGCTCCTTGTCTCGTGCGCCGCCTCGGTGAACGGAGCTCGTCACGGTGGAGTGATGCCATGAAGGTTCGTGTCGACGATGGGCTTTGTCAGGGCCGTGCGATGTGCATACTGGCCTGCCCGGAGCTTTTCGACCTCAGCGACGAGGATGGCCACGCATCGGTCCGCCAGGCTGATGTGCCGCGCGAGCTGGAAGCGAAGATCGAGCAGGCTGTTCGGGGCTGCCCTGAGGGCGCGATTCAAACCTATTGAGACGGAGTAGCCGCATGGAACATCTGTTGGATCGCGACGCCGCTCAGCAAAACCCGGTCGATTTCGACCACCACAGCGCCGGGCATGCCACCAACTGGCCGGCCACATTCGCCCGGATTCGCGCCAACTCGCCGCGCGCCTGGTCCGAACATCATGGTGGCTTCTGGCTCGCGACCCGGTTCGACGATGTCATCAGGATCGGTCAGCAGCCTGAGTATTTCTCGGCACACAAGGATTATGATCCGGCGACGGGGAAGATAGGCGGAGGCATTTCCATCCCTCCCCTTCCCGGACTCCGGGGCGTGCCCAATGAGACTGCCTCGCCCGAATGGGATGGCGTGCGAACCTTCATCAACCGCCGCTTTTCGCCGAAATCCGTGGAAGCGTTTCGCGCCAAGGCGCAACAATTCGCGGCCGCACTGATCGACGAAGTGATCGAAAAAGGCGAGTTCGACATCGTCGAGGATTTCACCAACCCCCTGCCCGCTCTGGTGACGATGGAATTGTTCGGATTCCCGCTCAGCGAATGGCGAGCCTTTGCCGATCCCTTCCACAAGATCGTCTACACGCCGCGCGATGACCCCTTCTTCGCCGAGACGGTGCGAGGCCTCGACTATTTCAACCAGCGCGTGGCCGAAGAGGTCGAACTGCGCCGCAAGGACCCGCGTGACGATCTGCTCGGGCATCTGGCGAACGGTACGATCGGCGGCGCGCCGCTCGACGCCGAGACGATCCAGAACCTTGCTTTCAATATTCTTGCCGGCGGCGTCGACACGACCACGGCGCTGACCTCCAATACGCTGATCCACCTCGCACAGAACCCGGAGGACAGGGAACGGCTTCGCAACGACCGCGCCCTGCTGCCCTTTGCGCGTGAGGAGTTCGTGCGCTATTTTTCGCCGATCCACGCTCTCGCCCGCAACGTCACCGAAGATGTCGAGGTGGATGGCTGGAAGTTCCGCAAGGGAGAGCGCGTATTGCTCGCCTATTCGTCGGCCAACCGGGACCCCGATGTGTTCGAGGAACCCGAGCGTGTCATCCTGGATCGCTTCCCGAACAAGCATATCGGGTTCGGTGCGGGCATGCATCGTTGCGTAGGCTCGTTCCTCGCGCGGATCATGTTCGAGGCAATGCTCAACGAGGTACTGGATCGCATCCCCGATTACCGCATCGATGAGGACAGGCTCGTTCGGTATCCGACGATCGGCAATATCAACGGCTGCATTCATATCCCCGCGACGTTTACCCCCGGCAAGAAGGTCGGCGCAAAGATCGCGTAAGTGCGATTGATCGAGATTTATGCTAAGCGGCTCAGGATAGCCGACGCCATCAGGAGAGGGCCATGACCTACGATTTTGTCATCCGGAACGGTACCGTCGTCGACGGACTTCGCCTGCCGCGCTTCCGCGCCGACCTCGCGGTGAAGGACGGGAAAATCGCCCGCATCGGGCGCATTCCTGCCGGCGCCGGAGCGAAGGATTATGACGCGACGGGGCTGATCGTTGCCCCCGGCTTCGTCGATCTCCATACTCATTATGATGCCCAGCTTCACTGGGACCCGTGGTGCACGAGCGGAAGCTGGCATGGCGTCACCACGGTGGTGATGGGCAATTGCGGCTTCGGCTTCGCGCCGATGAATGCGGCGGACCGGGAACGCTCGATGCTCAGCATGACCCGGACCGAACAGATCTCGCTCGAAGCGATGCAGGCCGGCATGACGATCGACTGGATCACATTCCCCGAATATCTCGATTCTCTCCGGCGGATGCCGAAGGGCGTCAACATCGCCAGCTATATGCCGCTTAATCCGCTGCTCATCTATGTGAAGGGTATGGAGGCGGCCAAGGCCGGGACACCGACCAGCCCGGACCAGCAGCGGCGGATGCAGGCGCTGCTCCACGAGGCGATGGACGCCGGCGCGATCGGTTTCTCGCTGCAACGGCTCGGGCCGAAATCGGCGCAGGCCGATTATGACGGCACCCCGATGCCGACCGACCTGATGAGCGACGAGGATATCTACGCGCTGTGCGACGTGTTGCGCGAGCGCGACCAGGGGCTGGTGCAGATCACCCATGGCGACCGACCGCCGTTCGACAAGGACTATGCGCGCCACATCACCGAGCAGGTGGCGGCGCGTTCAGGCCGCCCCGTCATCTGGACGGCAATCGCCGCCTTCCAGGACGCCGATCCCGAGATCGCCCGCGACCTGCAGCGCTGGATTCACGACTGCAACCGGCGGGGCCTCAGGGTGGTCGGCCAGGGCCATGTCAACCGCCAGTTCACAGACTTCTCGCTGATGCAGTGGAGCCTGTTCGACGCGATGGACTCCTGGAATTACTGCACCCAGGGCGACAAGGCCGAGCGGATGCGGCGGATGAACGAGCCTGGCATGCGCGACCGGCTGCGCGAGGAAAGCGACAGCTATTTCGGCGCGATCCAGCCGGGAGCCGAACCGGGCGGGCTGGTCAGCCGCTACACGGTCGGCAGCGTGGGAGACCATCCCGAGCTGAAGGCCTATGAGGGCCGCACGATCCAGGACGTCGCGCTGGAACGCGGCGAGCATCCCGTCGACACCTTCTGCGAACTGGCACTGGCGAGCGATTTTGACCTGCTGATCCGCAGCTGGCAGTTCGCTGTCACCGAGGACGCCGCCGAAGTCGCCAATCTGATGAACGACCCCTATATCCTGCCGGGAGCGTCGGACGGCGGCGCACACACCAAATTCTTCAACAGCTCCTCCTACCCGACCGAGTTCCTCTCCTGGCTGGTCCGCGAGAAGCAGCTCGTTTCCTATGAGGAGGCGCACTACCATCTCAGCTATCTGCCGGCGCAGATGCTCGGCATCTCCGACCGCGGCGCGCTGCGCGAGGGGGCTCCGGCCGATATCGTCGTCTATGATCCCGAGCAACTCGAGCGCGTGCCCAAATGGCAATATGAGGTGCTCCACGACCAGCCGGCGAATGACTGGCGGCGCGTCCAGCGAGCGATCGGCTATCGCTGGACCTTCGTGAACGGCCAGCTCATCTTCACCGACGGCGAATGCAGCGGCACCACGCCGGGCGAACTGCTGACGCTCGCGGCACCGATCGAAAGCGTCGAGGCGCTGGCCGCTGAATAGCTGGAACAGTGGCGATGCCCTGCCGAAACGACCGCCACCCGGCGATCGCCGAAGCGGACATCGCCGAGCATAAGGCCTTGACCGCGGCCAAGCCAGCGGGCCGCAATCCCCGGATTGCGCGCCTTCACATGTCTGGCGAGCAAGCCACCTTCTTCAGGCCGCAGGGAGGCGACCAGCTTCACCCCGATGGGATCAGCTGGCACGACTAACAGGCGCCTTGCCAATGTCGTGAACCAATGTCGGAGTAGGCAATGGACAGAATCAAGGCGCCAGATCGCGAGCCGCGCCAGAGCGATACCTTCCGATCCTATCTGGCGAAGGAGACCAAGCCACTGCCGGAAGCCTTGCGGGCGCCATCGACGATCGATCTCGCAACCGTCAATGTGCCGATCGCTCGCTATATCTCGGAGGAGTTCGCGGACGACGAGTATGAGCATGTCTGGTCTCGCGTCTGGCAGATGGCGTGCCGCCTCGAGGATATTCCCGAGATAGGCGACCGAATTCGCTATGACATCGGCCATCGCTCGGCGGTCGTCGTGCGTGTGTCGCCCACCGAGGTGAAGGCCTTTGTGAACGCCTGCCTTCATCGCGGCCGGCTTCTCTGTGAGGGCATGGAAAGCGGCAAGGAGTTGCGCTGCCGCTTCCACGGATGGACTTTCGGACTCGACGGTCGACTGAATGCGGTCCTCGACTGGGACGATTTTCCGCATGTGAAGCGGTCGGAAAACACGCTTCCAGAGGTCAATGTCGGGCTATGGGGTGGCTTCGTCTTCCTGAACTTCGCCGACGATCCGCCGCCGCTGCTCGATCAGCTCGAAGTCATTCCCGACCATTTTCGCGACTGGCATTTCGACAAGCGGGTCAAGACCGTTCATGTCAGGAAACATCTGCGCTGCAATTGGAAGGTCGCGATCGAGGCCTTCATCGAGGGCTATCATGTCATCGGCACCCACCCGCAGCTCACGCCTTATGCAGGCGAGTTCGAATATCGTCAGTTCGGGCGCCATGTGAACCTGATGCTGGGCCTCACCGGGGTTCCTCACCCGAAATATCGCGATGGATTGACCGAGACAGACATCTTTACCGCGATGAACCGGGACTTTCCCTATGGAGCCGGTGGCGACGTACCTGAGGGCAAAACCGCCCGCGACATCGCCTTTGAGACGATGACCGCAACGTTCAAGGCGATGATCGGCAAAGATATTTCCGAACTGAGCCCGAACGCGGTCGACTATGAGATACTGGACATGTTCCAATATTTCATCTTCCCGAACCTGTTCGTTTTTGGCGGCTTTCAGAGCCCTATCGTCTACCGCATCCTGCCGGGGCCGAATTGCGACACCTGCACGATGGAGATCATCATCATGCCGATCAGCGCCGATGGTCAGGACCATGGCAGGATCGAGCCGATCGATCTGGGCTTCGACCAGCGCTGGTCGGACTGCCCGGCTCTGGGGGACTCGGCGCTGGTGTTCGATCAGGACACATCGAACGTCGAGGCAGTGCAGGCCGGGATGCGGGCCAGCGTGCGTAGCCATACTCAACTGTCATTGTATCAGGAGAGCGGCATCCGATTGCTGCACGACACGCTCAGCCATTATATCGGCGGGGGAGTGGCGGCGTGAGCGGCTTTTCGGAGACTGGCGGGCAATCGATCTACTCGCCTGTTGATGGCTGCGACTATGCGTTGGGCAGCGATGGATTGGTCACCGTCACCGAGCGGAGCAGCGGCCTTTCCGGCCGGTTCAGCCATTCCGGGAAGTGGGTCTCAGGCGCGCTTCGATCGTGCGATCTCAATATGCTGATCATCCTGAAGCCGCGAAGCGCGGTACCGTTCGTAGCATTGACGCAACAGGCTGAGCAGGTGGAAGGATAACGGGGAATTTTATGGCAGTTCAAATCCCGGTTGAACATATGTTCACCCTGAAACTCGAGGGGCTCACCGACAGCCCGCATCAATTCGATGGCCCTTTCGGTCGCCGCGCCTTCGAGCGAGCAACGGCCGGAACGGCAACGGGAAAAGCGTTGCAGGGGAATGTTCTGGAGCTCCTCGCAAGTGATTATGGGCGCGCGAGCAGCGACGGGCGGCTGCAGAGCTTTAACGGCAGCCTGGCTATCCAGGCCGATGACGGAACGGTGATCCTGCTCCAGTATCGCGGACGCCGCTCTCCTCGCTATGCGGAGGGAACATCACGCTACCAGATCCTCTTCCAGGCGCCGGAAGGCAAATATGGATGGTTCAACGGCGTGCAGGCGATCGGT
The DNA here is from genome assembly GCA_947476735.1 of Sphingomonadaceae bacterium. Classification (GTDB taxonomy): domain Bacteria; phylum Pseudomonadota; class Alphaproteobacteria; order Sphingomonadales; family Sphingomonadaceae; genus Rhizorhabdus. Next base: position 22 of record CANJRZ010000248.1, on the reverse strand, counting down.
TACGGGCACCAGCGAGCCGAAT
>CANJRZ010000247.1 GCA_947476735.1 Sphingomonadaceae bacterium | reverse complement strand
GCGCACCGTGAAGGGGCCCTCGACGCGGAGCTTGGAAAAACCGGGCACCGGGATGGCGCGCGTAGCTGCGTGCGCGGGTAGGGCGATAAGGGTCAGGGCCATGAAGGCGGTAATAGTCAGTCGCATCGGTAACCCTTCTTGTGTGTTACTATAATAATACACAAGAAGTCTGTTCGTGCAAAGTGCCAGCAAAAAGGGGCGGCCCAGACGGACCGCCCCTTTTGCATCCGGCCCAATCGGGCAAAGGACTTACTTGTTGTGGACCGCCGCAGACTTGCGGAGGATGTCGAGGATTTTTTCCTGCGCGGTAGGCTCGTCGACCGCTTCCATCGCCGCTAGTTCGCGGGCGAGGCGACTGGTCGCCGCTTCGAAGATCTGGCGCTCCGAATAGCTCTGCTCGGGCTGGTCGTCGGCGCGGAAAAGATCGCGGACCACTTCGGAAATCGACACCAGGTCGCCCGAATTGATCTTCGCTTCATATTCCTGGGCGCGGCGCGACCACATCGTCCGCTTGACCTTCGGCTTGCCCTTCAGCGTGGTGAGCGCTTCGCCCATCGTAACGCTCGACGACAGCTTGCGCATGCCGACGGCCTCAGCCTTGTTGGTGGGGACGCGGAGCGTCATGCGCTCCTTTTCGAAACGCAGCACGTAAAGTTCGAGTTTGGCTCCAGCAATTTCCTGGCTTTGCAGTTCGACCACGCGGCCGACACCATGCTTAGGATAAACGACATAATCGCCGACGACGAAGCTCAGCGCCTTGGCAGCCATTAGCAGACCTTTCTTAGGGATGCTGACCAAGGCCCCGCCAGATTCGTCCTCCCCAAGACGACCGACGGCGACGCTTACTCAGCGAATCACAGGTTCCTTCTTGCAGGCGCGATGGATCGCGCCCGAACGCGACTCTCGTAACACAATGGTAAGCGAAATGCCAGCATTTAGGGCATTTTGCGCCGAAAGGCAGGGATTATGCGGGCGATCTCCCCGCAGAAGCGGTCGCTCAGTCGCCCTGACCGGGCTCGGGCGAGAAATATTTGTCATATTTCCCTTGCTGGCCCTTATATTCGTCGGCGTCGCCCGGCGCTTCGCGCTTGCGGGTGATGTTCGGCCACTGCGCCGAGAAGCTGGTGTTGATCTCGAGCCATTGCTCGAGGCCCGACTCGGTGTCGGGCAGGATCGCCTCGGCGGGGCATTCGGGCTCGCACACGCCGCAGTCGATACATTCGCTCGGATTGATCACGAGCATATTCTCGCCTTCGTAGAAGCAATCGACCGGGCACACCTCGACACAGTCCATAAATTTGCAGCGGATGCAGGCATCGGTGACGACGTAAGTCATTTTTGCTCCCTTAAGCCCGGCCGTCCGATGGGGAAGCGCCCTTCGCTTCCGCCGTCGGCCGTTACGAGGCCCTATCCAATTGCGCCAATTCCCGCATCAGTCTTGGTGTTACGGGAACAGGGCAGCGACGAACGCGCCTCCGTTAGGTCGCAGTCGGCCTGACGTCAACTGGCGGCGGCGACAGATCGGTGTAGCAGGCCTGTGCCTCCGCGGCAGGTCCGCGCCGCACCGGCAGGGCCTGGATCCGGATCACACGGACGCGGCCATGAAGAGGAAAGCTCAGCACATCGCCCACCTTGACGGTGGCATGGGCACGATCGATTACCCGTCCATCAATCCGCAGATGGCCACTCGCGGCCACGTCCTGAGCCAATCCCCGCGACTTCGCGAGCCGTATGAACCAGAGGAACTTATCGAGCCGCATCGCCGGTAACGCGGCCTGGATAGAGATCGGCCAGTGCGCCGAAGGCGTTGCCCGGACGAATGACCTCCTCTTTGAGAGATTTGGGCCTGGCCATTCCCTTCCAGACCCACGCCTCCGGCTCCCCGGGTGGCGCGGCGCGGAAACCGAGCGCGAGCATCAGTTGCGCAAAGCTGGGATGGCGCAGGCCGAGCGAGGTGGCGAGCCCCGGATCGGGCGTGAAGGGCTTCCGGCCGGTGCGTGCGTCATGCGCGATCCTGGCAAGCCGTTCGACCAGATCGACCCGCAGCATCTGCGCGCCGAGCGCACGATAGCCCGAGCGGATCATTGCCTCGCAGGCTGCGGCATCGGTCGGGGTCGCCATCGATACGGAGCCGGGCACCGGCAGGTCGGGCATCTTCTGGTCTTCGGCGGCAGCGAACAGGGCCAGCCGCCAGCGGGTTGGTTCGGGCTTGAGCAGAGTCGGCGAATAGACGTCGATCGTACCAATCTTGACGTCGAGTCGCTCAGCACGCGAGCGGCCGTCACGGTCGAGATGCTCGATGGCGGACGCGATCGCCGCTCGCGGAATGACGCCGCCCGCCTCGGCTAGCGGCGAGAGCAGGGCGCGCAGCGATGCCGAACAGGCCGGGTCACGCGCTGCCTCGAAATAGCGGGCGAGCGGCTTGAGCTCGCGCCGAATCCGCCCGTCGAGCCAGGTGGTTAGCCTTTCCTCAATGCCGGTCCGGTCGGAAGGGCTCAGCGCATCAAGCGCGCGGTGGAGGCGGATGCGCGGGGATAGCAATGTCCGCCCCTTCTCCAGTCGGGCGACGATGTCGCCACGCCAAAAGATCGCGACGGGCAGGCCGGGGTCGGTGGCCAGGCTGAACTGGCCATCATCGTCGGCCGCGAGCTGGTGTGCCCGTGATGCGAGTTCCACCCCGAGCCGCCGTTCGGCTGCCGCCATCAATCGTTTCATGTCGCCATGCCGGGCGAGATGGTCGGCCTTGAAACGAAATCCGATCAGCCGCCCGATCGGTTCGCCGTCGACGGTTACGACACCCTCTTCGTCTACCTTGACCGGCAGGCGCAGTTCGGAGCCCTTGGCACCGAGATCGCGCATCAGCACCGAGGTACGCCGGTCGACAAAGCGTTGGGTCAGCCGTTGGTGTAATGCGTCGGAAAGCTTTTCTTCGAGTGTCCGTGTCCGGTCGGCCCAGCCTTCGGCATCGGCCAGCCAGTCGGCACGGTGAGCGATATAGGCCCAGGTGCGTACACCCGCGATGCGGTCGGCAAGCGTCTCGACGTCGCCCTGGACGCTGTCAAGACGCGCGAGCTCGTCGGCGAACCAGCTCTTCGGAAGGAACCCGTCACCCTCGCTCAAATGGCGGAACATGCGCAAGACCAGGCGGCTGTGCGGCTCGGCGCCGGTTTTGCGGAAATCGGGCAGTCCGCAGGCGGCCCACAGGCGGCCGATCATCATCGCACCCTTCGCCCGCTCGCGAACCCACGGCTCCTCGGCGAGGCGCTTGAGCACCGCGAGGTCGACGGCCTGCGGCGCGGCGCGCAAGACCTGCCGGTCTGGTCGGCGCTCGAGATCGGCGATCAGCCGGTCGAGGCTGGCAAGCGACGGTAGCCCCTCGCGCCAGTAGAGATGGTCGATCGGCGGGAAGACATGCGCTTCGATCGCGTCGACCTCCTCATCCTCGAAACGCGCGCCGCTCGTCCCGTCAAGCGCCAGCGTTCCAAAGGTGCCGTCGCGTTGATGGCGTCCTGCACGGCCGGCGATCTGCGCCATCTCGGATATGGTCAGGCGCCGCGACCGGCGTCCGTCGAACTTGCGCAAAGAGGCGAAAGCGACGTGCGAGACGTCCATGTTGAGGCCCATGCCGATCGCGTCGGTCGCGACCAGATAGTCGACCTCGCCGGCCTGGAACATCGCCACCTGGGCGTTGCGGGTGCGCGGTGAAAGCGCGCCCATCACCACGGCGGCGCCACCGCGGAGACGACGGAGCATTTCGGCGACGGCATAGACCTCCTCGGCCGAGAAGGCGACGATCGCGGATCGCGGAGGGAGGCGGGAAAGCTTGGTGGCACCGGCATAAGTGAGTGTCGAAAAACGCGGACGACCGATGATCTCGGCCTTGGGCACGAGCGCGCGGACCATCGGGCGGAGCGCCTCCGAGCCGAGGATCATCGTCTCCTCACGGCCCCGCGCACGCAGCAGGCGGTCGGTGAAGACATGGCCGCGTTCGGGATCGGTAGCGAGTTGCGCTTCATCGAGCGCGACGAAGGCGAAGTCGCGGTCGAGCGGCATCGATTCGGCAGTTGTCAGGAAATATTGGGCGTGGGGCGGAATCAGCTTTTCCTCGCCGGTGACCAGCGCGACCCGATCCTTGCCCTTGATCGCGACGACGCGGTCATAGACTTCGCGGGCGAGCAGGCGCAGCGGGAAGCCGATCATGCCGCTCGAATGGCCACACATCCGCTCAATCGCGAGATGGGTCTTGCCGGTATTGGTCGGCCCCAGCACGGCGACAACCGGCTGCGTGGCGAAACTGGACATGTCTCCAAGATTGGCAGTCCATGTTACGAACGCAAGCGCGAAACCGTGTCGACTCGATTCACGGATAAAAAGACTCGGTTCGTCGCATAACCGCTCATTATCCGGCGGGATTAGTTTGACTTTAACTATGGTGCGGCAGACTGAACCTGCCGAAATGAATTTGTCGCGTCAGGGCAAGTAGATAGCTTGAATTGAAAAAGGGGCGGGGGGCTTTGTACCAAAGCGGAAGCCAGGGATTCGGAGATGAAGGACTAGCGGCGGGCGGTGGTGCCCGGGCGCTGGCCCTCGTTCGTCCTGCTCGCTTTCCGGCTCTTGGAGCACCTCTGGTCGGCGCAGTGGACCGGCTGGCGGGCGCTGATCTGGTCGTCGATCTCGGCGCGCGGATCGGCTCGCGCGAATGGTTTCGCGGGCTCTTTACCTGCGTCGCGCTGTGCACGGCTGCGGGAATGATGACTCCCGATCTGAAGCCATTGAGATTCACAGCCGAAGCGCCGCTGCGACCCACGCAATATGAACAGGCGCGCGCGCTGGCGATAGCACCGTTGAGCCTCGGTGCGGATACTGGCCATCAGCTTGCGCCTACCAGCGCGGTCGAGCCGCTCAGCGACACGCCCGAGCGTCCGCGCATCGAATTGTCGGCGACATACGGTCAGGGCGATGGCTTCGCCCGTGTGCTTGAGCGCGCCGGGGTAGCGCGAGACGAAGCGAGCAACATCGCCTCGATGGTGTCCGACGTTATGCCGCTCGGCGACATCAAGGCTGGCACGCGAATGGACCTCGTGCTCGGCCGCCGCGCGGTCAAGAGCGATCCGCGCCCGCTCGAAACGCTCGATTTCCGGGCCCGCTTCGATCTGAAGCTCGCGGTCCAACGGATCGGCGACGGGCTGCACCTGAAGCGCATTCCCATCAAGGTCGACAACACGCCCCTGCGCATCCAGGGCAGGGTCGGCTCCAGCCTCTACAGCTCGGCGCGTGCCGCCGGTGTCCCCAGCGGCGCGATCGAAGCCTTCATCAAGGCGATCTCGCAGAAGCTCTCGATGCGCAGCATCGGTTCCGATGCACGCTTCGATGCGATTGTCGAACATGCGCGGGCCGAGACCGGCGAGGTCAAGGTGGGCAGTCTGCTGTTCGCCGGGATCACCGAAGGCCGCCAGAAGGTCCAGATGCTCAAGTGGAGCAACGGCGATCGCGACCAATGGTATGAGGCCAATGGCATTGGCGAGACGAGGGGCGTCATGCAGCGCCCGGTGCTCGGTCATCTCACATCGAGTTTCGGAATGCGATTCCATCCGATCCTCGGTTATTCGCGCATGCATCAGGGCATCGATTTTGGCGCGCCGATGGGTGCTCCGATCGTCGCCGCAACCGATGGCGTGGTCAGCTTCGCCGGCCGCCACGGTGGCCATGGAAATTATGTCCGGCTCAATCATGCCGGCGGGATTTCGACCGGCTATGCGCATATGAGCCGCATTGTTGCCCGTCCCGGCGAACGGGTCCGCCAGGGCGAGTTGATCGGATATGTCGGCTCGACCGGCCTCTCGACCGGCCCGCACCTCCATTATGAGATGTTCCGCAACGGCCAGGCGGTGAATCCAGGTTCGCTGAAGTTTACGACGGTCCAGCAACTCGCCGGTCGCGACCTCGCCAATTTCCGGGCGAAGCTGAACAATCTGCTTTCGGTCCGTATCGCCAATGGCGGCAGCAGCGAGAAAAAATCGGAGCAAAGCGCCGAGGCCAAGGTCAAGGACAAGGCGAAAAAGGGCTGAGCCTCCCGGGCCCCGGCCCGGTCCGACGAGGAGGGATAACCGGGTCACCCGAGCACCCGGAGAGTTAAATCCCACAATCGTAAATTCTGCGCATTTCGGCGACACAAGGATCGCGTTTAGCTTACACTTGCTCCCCGGTACGGCTAGGCTAAGACCTCGAATTTCGGGAGGGTCCCATGATCGACGAGCAGGGTATTTTTCTCGGCGCGAGCCCCGGCTCTGGCGGCCCGCTCGGCCAGCATCTCAATCTCCGCCGCGCAAACCGCCACGGCCTGATCGCGGGTGCGACCGGCACCGGCAAGACTGTTACCCTGCAGGGTATCGCGGAGAATTTCTCTTTGGCCGGCGTTCCGGTGTTTCTCGCCGATGTGAAGGGCGATCTTGCCGGCATCGCCATGGCCGGTTCGCCGACCGCGAAAAATGCTGACAAACTCGTCGCCCGTGCGGCCGAGATCGGCCTCGAGCCCTTCACCTGGGGTGACAATCCGGCGATCTTCTGGGATCTCTATGGCGAGCAGGGCCATCCGATCCGCACCACCGTTTCCGAAATGGGGCCGCTGTTGCTCGCCCGGCTGATGAACCTCAACGAGGTGCAGGAAGGCGTCCTCAACATTGC
>CANJRZ010000246.1 GCA_947476735.1 Sphingomonadaceae bacterium | reverse complement strand
TGATGATGACTGCCGAGATGACGGGAGCCGATATCCTGATCCGAGCGCTGAGCGACCTCGGCGTCGAGGTCATTTTCGGCTATCCGGGCGGCGCCGTCCTGCCGATCTACGACGCGATCTTCAAGCAGAAGCGGATTCGCCACATCCTCGTTCGCCATGAGGCCGGCGCGGCACATGCCGCCGAAGGCTATGCGCGCTCGACCGGCAAACCCGGCGTTGTGCTCGTCACCTCCGGACCGGGGGCAACCAATGCGGTTACGGGGATCACCGACGCGCTGATGGATTCTATCCCGCTGGTGGTGATCACCGGCCAGGTCGGTACGCCGCTGATCGGCACTGATGCCTTCCAGGAGTGCGATACCGTCGGCATAACCCGCCACTGCACCAAGCATAATTATCTTGTGAAGGATCCGAACAAGCTCGCCGATGTCATCCACGAGGCTTTCCATATCGCTACGTCCGGGCGCCCTGGCCCGGTGGTGATTGATCTGCCCAAGGATGTTCAGGTCGCCACTGGCACTTATCGCAAGCCTACCGTGCAAGCACTCCCTCACAAGGGCTACAAGCCCCAGGTGAAGGCCGAGACCAAGCTAATCGAGGCGGCAGTCGAAATGATGGCGGCGGCTGAGCGGCCAATCCTCTATACCGGCGGCGGCATTATCAATTCGGGGCCGGTTGCGAGCCAGATCTTGCGCGATCTCGCCAAGCTCACCGGAGCCCCGGTCACATCGACGCTGATGGGCCTCGGCTCCTTCCCTGCACATCATGCGCAGTGGCTCGGCATGCTCGGAATGCATGGCACCTTTGAAGCCAATATGGCGATGAACAAGGCCGACCTTATCGTCTGCCTCGGCGCGCGGTTCGACGACCGGGTGACCGGCCGGCTCGACGCATTCGCGCCGCATTCGAAGAAGATTCATGTCGATATCGACCGTTCGTCGATCAACAAGACGGTGCGCGTCGACCTCGGCATCGTGGGCGACGTCGGTCGCGCGATGGAAGACATGATCAAGCTTTGGAAGGCCCGGCAGCACCAGGCGCAGGACCTGAGGGGCTGGTTCAACCAGATCGACGAGTGGCGCGCCCGGAAATCGCTGCGCTTCCCCGCGTCGACCAAGGAGATCATGCCCCAGCTCGCAATCCAGCGGCTCTATGAGGCGACAAAATCCAAAAAGCCCATCATCACCACCGAGGTCGGCCAGCACCAGATGTGGGCCGCCCAACATTTTCATTTCGATGCACCGAACCGGTGGCTCACTTCGGGTGGACTGGGCACCATGGGCTATGGCCTGCCGGCAGCGATCGGCGCGCAGCTTGGCAATCCCAATGCGCTGGTGATCGACATCGCCGGCGAAGCTTCTATTCAGATGAACATCCAGGAGCTGGGTACCGCGACGCAATATCGATTGCCGGTCAAGATCTTCATCCTCAACAACGAGTATATGGGGATGGTCCGTCAGTGGCAGGACCTGACCTATGCTGGCCGTTATTCAGAAAGCTACAGCGATGCCCTTCCGGACTTCGTCAAGCTCGCCGAAGCCTATGGCTGGAAGGGTATCAGGATCGAAGATCCGGCTGACCTCGACGACGGGATCGCTGCGATGCTGGACTATGAAGGGCCGGTGATGGTCGACTGCCGAGTGGCAAAGCTCGCCAACTGCTTTCCAATGATCCCGAGCGGAGCAGCGCACACCGACATGATCCTCGAAGCCGACGAGGTTGTCGGTGAGATGGACGATGAGGCGAAGGCACTCGTCTGATCCGCTCAGCGTTTGCCCCCTCCCCACTTCCTCAGAACCAGAGACAGAAGAATGCATATCAAGCAGGAAGCCACCGAGCGGCACACATTGTCGGTGACCGTCGACAATGAAGCAGGAATACTCGCCCGCATCGCCGGCCTTTTCTCGGCGCGTGGTTATAATATCGATAGTCTCACGGTGGCCGATGTCACCGAGGACGAAAAGATCAGCCGGATCACGATCGTCACAACCGGCACGCCCCAGGTCATCGAGCAGGTTGTCGCCCAGCTCGACCGCATGATCCCGGTCCACAAGGTCACCGATCTGACCGCCGTCGGCCCGCATGTCGAGCGGGAACTGGCCCTTGTGAAGGTGGTCGGCACCGGAGATCACCGCATCGAGGCGCTCCGCCTGGCCGAGGTCTATCGGGCCCGCGTAGTCGATTCTACTATCTCAAGCTTCATCTTCGAAGTCACCGGCGGCACGGAGAAGATCGACAAATTCTGCGAGCTGATGCGCGAGGTCGGACTGATCGAAGTCGCGCGTACCGGCGTCGCGGCCATTGTGCGAGGCAAAGAGGCACTTTAGTCGTCAGGCGATAAAGCAGGGTCGACGGACGGGCGCGCGCTCGCTACGGGGCCACCACCTATTTCAACAAGACGGCCGATCGCGGGATGAGATGTGCGGCCGTGCGACAGGGAAGCAACGACATGCGCGTCTATTATGATAGTGATGCCGATATCGGCCTCATCAAGACCAAGAAGGTCGCCATCCTCGGCTATGGCAGCCAGGGGCACGCCCACGCCCAGAACCTGAAGGACTCGGGCGTCGCCGAGGTCGCGATTGCGCTGAAGGCTGGCTCGGCCACCGCGAAGAAGGCCGAGGCCGCCGGCTTCAAGGTCCTGACTAACGCAGAGGCCGCCAAGTGGGCCGATATCGTCATGATCCTGGCGCCCGACGAGCATCAGGCCGCGATCTACAATGACGATCTCAAGGACAATCTGAAACAGGGTGCCGCGCTCGCCTTCGCACATGGCCTCAACATCCATTTCGGCCTCATCGAACCGCGCGCCGACCTCGACGTATTCATGATCGCACCAAAGGGCCCGGGTCATACCGTCCGCTCCGAATATCAGCGCGGCGGCGGCGTTCCCTGCCTCATCGCGATCGCGCAGGACGCGAGCGGCAACGCGCATGACGTCGCCCTCTCCTACGCTTCGGCGATCGGCGGAGGACGCTCGGGCGTTATCGAAACCAATTTCAAGGAAGAGTGCGAAACCGACCTGTTCGGCGAGCAGGCAGTGCTTTGCGGTGGCATCACCCATCTCATTCAGGCTGGTTTCGAGACATTGGTCGAGGCGGGCTATGCGCCCGAGATGGCCTATTTCGAATGCCTCCACGAGACCAAGCTGATCGTCGACCTGCTCTATGAGGGCGGCATCGCCAATATGCGCTATTCGATCAGCAACACTGCTGAATATGGCGACATCACCACAGGTCCACGTATCATCACCGAAGAGACCAAGTGGGAAATGAAGAAGGTGCTGGAGGACATCCAGTCTGGACGCTTCGTCAAGAACTTCATTCTCGACAACCGCGCCGGCCAGCCCGAATTGAAGGCTGCGCGCAAGCAGGCCGCGGCCCACCAGATTGAGCAGGTTGGTTCTGAACTGCGCGCGATGATGCCGTGGATCGCCAAGAACAAGCTCGTCGACAAGGCGAAGAACTGACGCGACCTGAAGGGCATTCTTACCCCGCAGGCTTGTCGAGAGGGCGGCGGACGCTAGTCTGCCGCCCTTCGCTTGTTGTCGGGAGAGATTGATGAGGATCGCAATGCCGCTGATCGCGGGTCTGGCGATAAGCCATCTCCCCGTCGTCGCCCAGCAGATCCCAAAACAGCCGCCCGGCAAGGCTGAAGTCAGCCGGATCTCGGCGGGGCGGTACACCGTTGATCCGTTGCATAGCCAGGTGACCTTTACGGTCAACCATCTCGGCTTCAGCACCTATCGTGGGATGTTTGGAAATGTGACCGGATCGATGATCATAGATCCCAAGGCACCCTTCAAGACCAAAGTTGTGATTGATATCCCGATCCGCAGCATCACCACCACGGTCAAGCAGCTCGATGCCCACTTGCTTGCCCCCAGCTTCTTCGACGCGGCCCGCTTTCCGACCGCCCACTTCGAATCAACCTCGGTGAAGTCAATGGGGAAGCGGGCACGGATCGAAGGCCGTCTCACTCTCAAGGGCACCACTAGGCCTGTCGTCCTCGATGCGAGCCTTGTTGGTGCTGGAGTGATGATGGGCAAGAGGACGGTCGGCTTCGACGCGACGATGCTCATTCGCCGCAGTGCGTTTGGCATCTCGGAGGGCATCCCGCTCATCCCCGACGAGGTTCCACTCGTGATCTCGGTCGCGTTCGAGAAGCCCGAGAGAAACCCATAGCCGCGCTGATGTCGCGTCGTAGAATTGCCGCTCGCCGAGAAAGCGAGACGCATGGCCTGCCGCCTTCCTCAGGTCAGGAAACGAAAATAAATGGCGCCGGGCTGCAGCATTCCAGGCAGAATCTCGCGTCGGCTGCTCCCCTCCCTTCCGCGAGCAGAAGCGTTAGATCGCCTCGTCAGACATCCAGTGCACGAAGCGCTGAAGCGGATACATCGCATCGTGCGGATTGCCGAGCAGGTGCGCCCGTGCCGCGCCAAGACGGACGATCCGCTGCCCCCCTGCGCTGGCACACCGATCACGCAGCTCGGCCTTCAGGGAATCGGGATAGACGCCGATCGTCTGGGTCGCGACATTCACGTACCGGATCGCATCATCGAGCGACGGTAAGTGCACGACATTGACCGTCTTGCCGGTCGGATGGAAGGACACCGGCTCGTCAGTGAGTATCACCATGCCAGTGCCATCGGTTTTGCCCCAGACACGGCATTCGTCGGTCATTTCGAGCATCTCGATTTCTTCGCGGATATTGCCCGGCATCAGTGGCGCCTTGACCGAAGCCGTTTCGCGATCGACCGGCAAACGATTGGCAAGCTCGGTGCAGAAGCGCTCAATGCCGGACCTGTCACCTTCAACATAGATGAAGCGACTCGCAACACAGGCGTCCTGATTGAAGATGGTCGCATCCGAGGCCGCCCGCTCAGCGATATCGCTAATCGGCGCATCTTTTTCAAAGGCCTCCGCACCGATCATCGAAATCGATGTCTTTGGGTTGAACGAGACGAGTTCGAGGCCCGGGCCGAGGTAGCGGATGACGTTATTGATCGCGTCGCCACCGCCCCAGGCGGCGATCTTGTCGAAATATTGCGGGCGATAGAGTGTCCGTTCCACCCGCTCATCACCACCCCGCCAATAGACCGCCGACATCGACCGAACCACGGCATGGTTGGGGTCGATATCGAACATGGTCCGCAGCACCGCGACGGTGGTGAAAGGATCGCTCGACGGCATCTTGAACAAGTTGACCGCCTTGACCAGCGCCCCCTGCGCGATCGAGTTGACGCAACCGCTCGGCGAATTGCCGGCGAGCATGTGGAGGATGCGCGGCGGGAAAGCGCGGATCGCCCCCCTCTGGCCGTGCGCATCGATCCGCTCGATCCAGCCGTCGAGCGCTGCCGGCTCGGCGAAATTGGCGGCGATACTCGCTTCGAGGAATTCGCGGCTCATGTAGAGTCTGGCACTGCGATAGAGGTTTTCCACGATACGCCGCGGCAAAGGGTTGGTCTCGACAACCAGTTCAAGCGCTTCCTGTAGATAGGAATTGCGATCGAAATCGAGCCACTCACCGGTTTCAACCAGAAAGTCGATGATCTCGGCGATCGGTACGTCAAGCATCGGCGGCAGCTCGCCACGCGGCTGAATCAGCGCATTGAGGTCGATCTTCGGTGCCGCAAAATCGATACCCAGATCGCGCGAGCGGTGGATCACCTCTTCGCCTGCAACCAGCTTACCGCGGACGAAATAGGCAGCCCGGACAGGCGACCGCTCACACAGCTCTGAACCAGGTTCCTGATCGGTTATGTTCATGCAACGCCTCGCACATAGGCGTCGATCGTGCCCGAGCAGCTGATTTTGTCACCGCCGGCCAGATCCGCATAGCGGGTCACAGTATCGGCGATCGAGGGACTCGCGGCACCGCAGGCGCAGGAGCCATAATCAATCACGATCTTGTCGCCGCTGATCACACCGTTCCAGCGCCCCTGCAAAGACAGGTCGAAGAAAGCTGCCCGTCCCTCCTGCTCGCCCTTGCGCGGCGCAATCAGAGTGTCGCCGCTGTCATCGAGCAGCAATGGAATCATCCAGGGCGCACTATGGTACCGACCGGCCGAGCACCGCGGGAAAGTCGTGTTGAGCTCCTGCATCCCGTAGAAATTATGGATGCGCTGAGGCTGAATATTGAAGGTCTCGTAGATATACTCGCGATAATCGTGCGGTAGCACCGCGCCCTTCAGTCCGCCGCCGACATAGAGCATGTTGTCGGCCGAGAAATCCTTGGCTGAAAAACCCATGCCGCGCACCAGTTCGGCGATCTTGTGGAGCGCAGTCCACATACCAATGATAAGTAGCTTGCCGCCCCGCGCCGCGACCATCTGTTCGGCTGCGACGATCACCGCACGGTCGATAGCCTCCTGCCGGGAGGCTGACTCGGCCTCGTAGCGGGCGATGTCCTCGGGTTGAGCGGTACCATCGGCGATGCTCTTGCGCAGAGCCACCATCCCCGTGATTCTTCCGACCGTGATGGGCGGCACCGGCAAATCCCACAGCGGCACTCCGGGCAAGGCATAGGCGCCGGTCAACGCACGCTTCACCGCATCGTTGCGCGGGATCTTCGCAACAGGCGCCAGCGCGAACACGCGGCGATCATGGCTGTTATCCACCCTGGTGCTCCAGGCGATAGAGGTCGCGGTGTCCTGGCTACCGAATTGCAAATCGTCGGGCGTCGCGTTC
>CANJRZ010000245.1 GCA_947476735.1 Sphingomonadaceae bacterium | reverse complement strand
GGGCCGGATGTGGATCTGGGCGCGGACCATCGCCACCAGGATGATCATGCCGATACCCAGGCCGAAGGCCAGTATGAACAGGCCCGCGACCAGCAAATTGTCGGTCGCTCCCCAGATCATCCCGGCCATCCCAACCGACGAGATGAGCGTCAGCGCCGCCAACATGCCATTCAGCACTTTGCGCCCCGCTCGCGGGGTCAGGGACGTCGGAAGGAAGGAAGTCGCCATCAAAGCGAATCTTTCTCCTCCGCACGCAGAAGGTCAAGCATATCGTCGTGCAGGTCGCTGACCGGGGCGGCGCACAGTTACCAGATTCTCACACGGTCGGCGGGTCCAAGATACATTTTCTGCCCGGGTTTGACGCCGTAAGCCGAATAGAAAGGATCAAGGTTCCGCACCACGCCGGCACGCTGCGCCGAAGGCGAATGCGGATCGGTCAGCAACCGTTGGCGGAGATTGGCTTCACGATAGTTGCGGCGCCAGACCTGCGCCCACCCGAGATAGAAGCGCTGGTCACCGCTCAGCCCGTCAATCACCGGCGCCTTCCTGCCCTTGAGCGATATCCTGTAAGCCTCATAGGCGACCGTCAGACCGGCAAGATCAGCGATATTTTCGCCCTGGGTGAGCGCTCCCTGGATATGCATCCCGGGCAACGGTTCATAGGCGTCATATTGTTTGACGATCTTGTCGGTCAATGCGCTGAAGCGCTGGACGTCGTCGCTCGTCCACCATTCGGCGAGCCGGCCATGCATATCATATTTGGCGCCCTGGTCGTCAAAATGATGGCTTATTTCATGACCGATCACAGCGCCGATGCCACCATAGTTCACAGCCGGATCGGCATGCGGATCGAAGAAGGGCGGCTGCAATATCGCCGCCGGAAAAACGATCTCGTTCATGCTGAAATTGGCGTAGGCGTTGATCTCCATCGGTGTCATCTGCCACTCGGTCCGATCAATCGGTTTACCGAGTTTGTCGAGGTTGCGTTGCCAGTCAAATCCATTGGCCCGCATCACGTTGCCGAGCAGGTCGCCGCGATCGATCCGCAGCGTGGAATAGTCCCGCCATTTTGTCGGATAGCCGATCTTCGGCATGAACGCGGCAAGCTTGGCTTGCGCTTTGGCCTTGGTTGCGGGCGCCATCCAGCGCAACCCCTCGATCCGCTTGCCCATCGCCGCAATCACGTTGCGCACCAGATCATCTGCGGCTGCCTTGGTTTCCGGCTTGAAATAAAGCTTTACATATTCGCGACCGAGGTCCTCGCCGATCAGATTCTTGACCAGGTTCACACCCCGTTTCCAGCGCTCCTGGTTTTCCGGCGTCCCAGACAATACCCCGCTGTTGAACCCGAAATCGGCATCGACGAAGGGCTTGGACAGATAGGCTGCGTGATCGTCGATGGTCTGGACCAGCAGATAATCCTTGAGCACACCGATTGGCGTTTCGGAGATGACTTTCGCCATACCGGTAAATGCGCTCGGCTGACCAACCAGGATCTTCTTCTCCCCGTCGAGCCCTGCGGCCTTAAAATATGTTGTCCAGGCGAAGCCAGGCGCCTGCCGTTCGAAATCCTCTGCCGACCATTTATTGTATGTCTTGGTGGTGTCCCGCGAGTCGACGCGGGTCCAGTGAACCTTGGCGAAGGCGGTCTCGAGCTCCAGGATCGCCGCCGCACGTTGATCGGCCTGCGTCTCCCCCGCCAGGGTCAAAAGCTGCGCCAGATAGGCACGATAAGCGTCGCGAGACTTGACGATCTCTTCGTCGGTTTTGAGATAATAGTCGCGATCGGGCATGCCGAGCCCGCGCTGGCGCATGATCGGGATATAATGTTCCGGGTCTTTATCGTCCTGGTCAATGTAGATCAGGAATGGCGTAGTCGTGCCGAGACGCACCAGTTCCCCCATCTGGCCGGCTATGGCGGTCCGGTCTCCCAGCGCGGCAATCCTGTCCAGTGTCGGCCTTAAGGGCGCGATGCCCGCGCGGTCAGCTGCGGCTTCGTCCATGAAGCTGGCGTAAAAATCGCCGATCCGTGTGCCCGGCGCCTTCGCCATTTCCTCAAGGATGGCATGGCTCCGCGAAGTGGACAGATCGTCGAGCACAGTGAACATGCCAAAGTTGGAACGATCGGCGGGAATCGGCGTATTTTTGGCCCAACTCCCGTTAGCGAAGCCATAAAAATCGTCGCCGGGGGTAATGGTCTTGTCCATCCCGGCCGTGTCGAAACCAAATGTGCCATATTGCGGCTTAGCTGACGATTTTGCAGATGCTGCGGGCGCCGCGCACAATGCCGCCGGCAACAATATGCTGCTCGCCGCAATGGCGATCAGGAATTTTTTCATGGGAACCTCGGTGTATGATCTGACTATGACGGTGGCTTACCATCACCACTGTCAGGATCAACCCTCCGAATGCGCTTCCCGCTCGGCGCGATGGCGCTCGCGCATCGTCCACTTACGCGAGATCCAGCCCTTCCACATGAAGGATGCCAGGAGGTAGCCCACTGCCGCTGCAACCACCGAAATGACGAACAGCCCCACAACCAGCGCCGGCGCAGCCGAAGATGCCAGCCACTCGGCCCAGTCGCCCAGACTTGCGCCATGCTCGATCATCACCGTCACCGTCGTCAGATCCGCGGTCGAATGGACGAAGCGATTGCCGACCAGAATCGACAGATACAGAATGAACGGGGTCGTCGCGGGGTTGCTGAGGAAGGTCATCGCCACTGCGATCGGGACATTCGCCCGGCATGGCAGCGCAAGCATCGCGGCCCCAATGATCTGCAAACCCGGAATCATCAGGAAGATTCCAACGAGTAGCCCTAGCGCTACCCCGCGTGGCACCGATCGGCGGGTGAATCGCCACAGTGAAGGCTCAAGTACGCGGTGCGCGAATGGCCTCAGCCAGCGAACTTCCTCGAGAGATTCGCGGGTCGGGGCATTCTTCCGCCACCAATTGCCGATGCTGTCGAACATTAGCCCCGTTCTCTGAGCAGCCGCTGCTGCTCTCGCTTCCAGTCCCGCGCTTTTTCGGTCTCTCGCTTGTCGTGGAGCTTCTTGCCCTTGGCAAGCGCGAGTTCGACCTTGGCCCGCCCCCGTCCGTTGAAATATATCGACAGCGGAATCAGCGTCATGCCTTCACGGGACACCGCGGCGCGCATCTTCTCGATCTGGCGATGATGGAGAAGCAGTTTCCTGGGCCGCTTGGGCTCGTGATTGAAGCGATTGCCATGGCTGAATTCAGGCACATTCGCGTTGACAAGCCAGACCTGTTCGCCCTTCACCTCGGCATAGCTCTCGGCGATCGAGCCTTCGCCGAAACGGAGCGACTTTACCTCGGTGCCTGTCAGCGCGATTCCGGCTTCGAAAAATTCCTCGAGAAAATATTCATAACGCGCGCGCCGGTTCTCGGCGACGACTTTGGTTTTCTCGAATTCAGTTGGGCGGGGACGGACCATGGCAAGCGTCTAACGCAAATCTCCGCACTTCGCGCCAGGGCAATGTAAGAAACCACTGATCAGGATAGGTATCACTTGATCCCCGCATGGGCGAGCGCCGCATCGACTGCCTTGCGGCTTCCCTCGGAAGGCCATGTCATCGGCATGCGCAGCTCGGCCGGGAAATCCCTGTATGTCCTGGTAAGTGCATATTTAATTGGCCCGGGAGACGCATCGCTGAACAGCGCCGCGTGCAGCGGAAACAGCCTGTCCTGCAGCATCAGCGCATCGTTCCAGCGGCCCTCCGCGCAGGCCTTCTGAAACTGGGCACACAGCCCCGGAAGAACATTGGCTGTTACCGAGATGCAGCCTTTGCCCCCCATCGCCATGAATCCGAGCGCCAGATCGTCATTGCCCGATAGCTGGCAGAAATCGGGGCCGCAGAACTGTCGCTGCGCCGAAACCCGTTCGACCTTGCCGCTCGCGTCCTTGATGCCGATGATCGTCCTGATTTCGGCCAGTTTGCCCAGCGTCTCGGGCAAAATATCAGTCACGGTTCGTGCCGGCACATTGTAAACCACGATCGGCAGGCTGCAATTCTCCGCGAGGTAGCGATAGTGAAGCAACAGCCCGTCCTGGTTCGGCCGGTTATAATAGGGCAGCACCACCAGTGCGGCATCGGCGCCGGCGGCCTGTGCCGACTTCATATGTTCAAGCGCGACCGCGGTATCATTGGACCCGCATCCGGCGATCACCGGCACCCTGCCCTTCGCCTGCTCGATGCAGACGCGCACAACATGATTATGCTCTTCGATCGACATCGTGGCGCTTTCGCCGGTCGTTCCGCACGGCACGAGCCCGGTCGATCCCTCGGCGATCTGCCAGTCGACGAATCCGCGAAACAATGCCTCGTCAAACGCTCCGTCGCGAAACGGCGTCACAAGGGCTGGTATCGACCCGCTGAACATCACGCTGTCCCTTCACCTGGCGCTCTTCAATGGCCATAATGACGCCATGAAGCTCAACCGAGAAACGAAAGCGCCCAATAGGTTCGGCTACCGCCCGATGTCCAGCAGGACTCGTCGTCTTTTTGCAGGTGTGGCGTTTCTGCTCTCCACCGCCGCGATCGCTGCGGTCATGACGCCCGAAGCGCCGCTCGAGATCAGCGGCAATATCGCCCCGGCCCCCGGCGCGCCGGCCTGGCGCGAGGATGTTCTGCTCGGTGTGGTCAACGAATGGCGCAGGCTCCAACAAAGCGATGTGCTGCCGTTTCAGGATTATGCGGCTTTTCTGATCGCCCATCCCGGTTGGCCCGGTGAAATGGGGATGCGCCGTTCGGCTGAACGCCGGATCGATCCTGTCGGCTTCGATTCCAGGCTGGTAGTGTCTTTTTTTGACCGCTTTCCTCCCCTGACCGCGGCGGGGCAAACCCGTTATGCCGAGGCGTTGGCTGCCACCGGCCGGCCGGCAGATGCCCGATCCAACGCCGCCCGCGCCTGGGTGACCAAGGCCCTGTCGGCCGAGGATGAAGCCCGCCTGATGGCAAAATTCGGGAGTGCCATGACGGTCGCGGACCATGACCGGCGCATGGAAAGGCTGCTGCTCGATCGCGCCACCACCCCGGCCGGACGTCAGATAGCCAACGTCTCCCCTGCCAGGCGGCCGCTTTATGCAGCCCGGCTTGCCTTGCTGCGCAACGATCCCGACGTCGAGGCGAGGATCGCGGCGGCAGCCGATGCCGTGAATCATGATCCCGGGTACATGATCGAACGGGCCCGCTATCTTCGTGAACGCGGCGATAGTCGCAGTGGACGCATCTGGCTGGGACAGTCGCGCGACCTGAGCAGCGCGCCGTTTGAGTCCGCCTGGTTCCTGAGCAATTTGCTCGACTTCGCACAGGCCGCCAATGCTGACGGCCAGTATGACGTCGCCCTTGCCATCGCAAAGCATGCCGAGCAGGCCTTCCCGGCCGGCACGCGGGTGCGCGAGAGGCCATTTGCGGAGCGCGACGATTACACCAGCCTGGTCTGGCTGGGGGGCATTGTCGCGTTGGACAAGCTTGCTCGTTATGACGACGCGATGGCGATGTTCGATCGCTATGCGCGGGCCGCGCAGACTCCCGGCACCCAGACCAAGGGTTGGTATTGGGCGGGCCGCGCCGCCGAACGCGGTGATAAACCTGACTGGGCTCAGAGCTTCTTCGCGCAAGCCGCGAGGCATATTGACCAATATCATGGTCAGCTCGCCTCCGAACGCCTGGGCCGAGAGCTTGTCCTTCCGCCGGAACCAGCGCGCGGCGCCGTCGCAGCAATTGATCGGGCCGCGTTCGAGGCCAGTGAAATCGTTCGTGCTGCGCGCCTGCTCGGCAAGACCGGCGCATGGCAGGATCAGACGCAGTTCGTCCGCCTGATCGCCGCCAACGCCAAGACCGACACCGATCATATATTGGCGGGCGAATTCGCCGGAGCCATCAACCGTCCCGATCTTGGCGTGATGGTATCCCGCGCGGCTCGGACCAGCGGCATGCCTGATCCATTGCGCGTGGGCTTCCCTGAAGTGCCGGTGCCGCCGAACATGGCCAGTCACTGGACGCTGATCCACGCGATCAGCCGCCAGGAAAGTCAGTTCGATCGCGAAGCGACGAGCCGCACCGGTGCCCGCGGCCTGATGCAACTCATGCCGGCAACTGCTAAGGAGCAGGCAGGCCGGATGGGTCTTGCCTTCGAACCAGCCCGGCTCGGCGACGTTGGCTATAATGTAACGATCGGTTCGGCCTTCTTCGACCGGATGCTGACCTATTATAGTGGTAGTTATGTGCTGGCGATCGCGAGCTACAATGCCGGGCCTGGCAATGTGAACAAGTTCATCCGGGCCAATGGAGACCCGCGCCTGCCCGGGGTCGACATTGTCAAATGGATCGAGGCGATTCCGTTCACCGAGACCCGCGGCTATGTCCAGAAAGTGCTCGAAAACGCCGTGGTCTACGACCTGCTTAACCCCTCAAGATCGCGCGGCGCCACGAAAAACAGGCTGTCGGGATATCTCGGAAAGATTCAGCCGGGTTGAGTTTGGATGACAGTGGTCGCGTCATTCCGCCATATCAGGCTGCGGCCATGGAAAGGTTGGTGACGGCAGCTTGCTGGCGGGTGTGACCATCAACGTCCGGGCATTCGCCCGGCGCCTATGCCGTCAACGCAGCCCGTGGAGGCACCATCGCCAGCCAGGCCGAATGATTCTCGCGGATTGCTTTTTCGGCTTTGTCCCACCAGGCGGC
>CANJRZ010000244.1 GCA_947476735.1 Sphingomonadaceae bacterium | reverse complement strand
AGCTTCAAGGACGAATCGCTCGACATGAACTTCCGCGCCGATGCGAAGAAGTTCAGCCTGTTCTCGGGCCAGGCGCCGGTCGGCATCAACGGCTATTTCGCGAGTCCCAAGCTCGACCTGATCAGCCGCCAGCTGCTGACCCGCGCGGGCGTGGGTGCGGCACTCGGCATCGTTGCGAGCCCGCTTGCCGCTGTCCTGGCGTTTGTCGATGTCGGCGATGCCAAGTCGGCAGCGTGCGGGCCGGTCCTTGCGGGCGCACAAGCGAGCGCCATGCGCACCAAGAGCGGCAAGCCGCGCAAGGACGTCGGCAAGGTCCGCGACAACCGCGCCCAGGCGGGTGACCGCAAACAGCCAATCAGTCTGGACGAGAAAGTCGGCCTGAAGAAATAGCCTCAGTTCAGCAGTGCGACGATCTGCTCGATCAGCGCCGGATCACCGACCGCGATGACATGGCCGGGGCTGCGGGCATCGAGCGAACGGCCCTGCCAGTCGGTCATCCTGCCCCCGGCGCCTTCGACGACCGGAACCAGCGCTGCGAAATCGTAGAGCTTGAGCCCCGACTCGACGACCGCATCGAGATGGCCGGAGGCGGTGAGCGCGTAATTATGGCAATCACCGCCCCACAAGATATCGCCCGCCGCAGCCCCGACCCGTTCGAATATCGCAAGATCATTTCCGGGGAAGGCAGCGGGCGAAGTGGTGGCGATGTGTGCGTTACCAAGTTGCGAGCAACGCCGCGTCCGCGCCGGCGCGCCGTTGAACATGGTGACCTGGCCCTGGGCCCCGACCCAGCGGTCACGAGCGATCGGCTGGTCGATCACCCCGAGCACCGGCCGGTTCTCCTCGACCAGCGCGATCAGCGTGCCGAAGATCGGCCGCCCCGCAATGAAGGATCGCGTGCCGTCGATCGGATCGAGCACCCAAACGCGCGCTGCGTCCTCGCGCTCATTGCCATATTCCTCGCCGATGATCCCGTCCGCCGGCCGCTCCTGATTGAGTATCCGACGCATCGCCGCCTCCGACGCGCGGTCGGCCTCGGTGACCGGCGACCTGTCCGGCTTGGTCTCGCGCTCAAAGCGGGCCCGAAAAAAGGGCCGGATCGCCTCGCCCGCCGCCTCGGCGAGGCGATTGGCCAGGATGATATCGTCGTTGGTCATGCCAGAGTCATCCGCGAGGAAGCGGCAAAGTGCAAGCGCAGGAAAACGAAATGGAATGGTCTGGCAAGCGCGTCAGCTACACTGCCGCACCGCTGACCGGACCGATTCACCGCCTGTTGGCGGGCTTCTCCATCGGGATGGTGGCCGGCGTCGTATCGAAGCTCCTGATCTTGCTCCCCTCGAACGCGATCAGCGACATATAGTCGAGCTTGACCCCGAGCATCCATTCGATCCGGATCTTGCCATTAGGGAGGAGATAGGGCGTGCCGGGCGAAAAAAAGGGCCCGAGCGGCCAGTCGGTCAGCGGCTTCGACTGCATACATTCCTCAGTCCAGTCGGAGCAGAAGCGCATCGTCGCGCCCTCAGCCAGAAATTTTTGGGGCAAATCTGGCCTCCCCCTCGCCCGGGCCTTGAACAGGCGATTGAGGGTCCTGGCGATATCGGGCGGAATCGGCGGCCCCGGCTCCGGGGCGGGAAGCAGGGAAACCAGGACATTGCCGTCATCGTCCGGCTCCACCGCGCCGACGCACATGCCATCGGCGATCCCGCCGCGTAGCACCCTGCACGGAGGTGCTTCGGCAATCGGCGTGGTCTGCATCAGCAACAGGGCGGCTAGGATCAATGGCATTCCCCTCGCATCCTATCGATAGAGGCGAGGGGACCCTCTTGTCGAGATTGCGCGAGCAGCCTTGTCGGGGCAGTCCAGATGAGTGCTGGGCATCATCTCAAAGCTCGGCGGCTTGCAGATGGAAGCGGCATGTTCCCCCAGCTCTTTTTATCGCCATCATGACATCGGCCCGAACGGCCAGTTCGGCGATCTTGCTTTCGAACGGCAGGAGCGGAAAGGTTGCGACCGGGGGATCATAGTCGCTGAGCTGCAGCAGGGCGCCCGGGCGACGTTCCGGATCATCAAGGCGACGGATCATCGCCGCTGCCGCACCCTCCATATCGCCAGTGCACAGGAGGAGATCGGTCAATGCTTCCGGATGATCGCGCTCATGTTCAGTCACGTACGCGATTTCAGCTTTTACGGCAGCGCCATTGCCCAGCGCTGCATGAGCACAACCGCGCACCAGCCGCATCTCCATCAAGCCGTAGGGACTGGCCTCATATTTGCCCTTTTCGAACACCGCGACCGCGGCAATGGCCCGCTCGGGATAGCCAAAACGCAGATGCGCATGGCCCAGGTTGATCGTCTGGCTAACATTCGGTGTGCCGCCTTCCTTGGCAGCGATACCCTCTCGATATGCCGCGACCGCCTTTTCATAATGCCCGAGCCGTTCTTGCGCGCGCGCCACCGCATCCCACCACCAATTTCTCTGCTTATCGAGATCGCTGAAGATGGCTGTGCGTGGACCCACTGGCCCTGCGGCCTCCAATACCGCCAGCGACTCTTCTACCCGGCCCAAGCGACGAAGCAGGTC
Organism: Sphingomonadaceae bacterium; assembly: GCA_947476735.1. Taxonomy (GTDB): domain Bacteria; phylum Pseudomonadota; class Alphaproteobacteria; order Sphingomonadales; family Sphingomonadaceae; genus Rhizorhabdus. The sequence continues at coordinate 4,132 of CANJRZ010000244.1, read as the reverse complement.
TGCCATATCGAGTACCGCCGACATAGAATCGGCATGGGTGGCGACGGAGCTGCGCGCCTGTTCGAGCCGCCGTTCCATAGCCATTCGGACGCTGAAGTCCGCCGGGAGCAATGTGCGCAATCGGAGATCGAGGCTAACCGCGACGAGCGCATCAGGCTCGACCATGCTGGACACAAGCGCTGCTGCGCTACTTTGCTTCCCTTCGTCGAGCAATAATGGAGCGAGCTTCAGTTTGAAGCCGTCATTTGTCGCCATTACCTCATCAGGGCGATAGGCGCTGCCAGCGAGAACATCGAGCAGTCGTCGTTGCAGTGCTTTGTCTGGCAATTTTCCCAAATCGTCGTTCAACAAATAGAGCCAGCGGATTGGGACTGAGTCCAACGCCTCAACGTGACGGCTGCCCATTGCTTCAACGCTGGCGACGGCGTCGGAATATGCCTTCAGACGAAGCTGATGCGAGAAACGGATTCGCCAAAGCTGAGCCGTAGACCGATTCGATTGGGTTGCCTCAAACGCAAAGCGGTAGGCCGTATCATTGTCGCCAAGCTGCAGTGCGCAAAGCGCTCCGATCCCATGGATGGCATCACGCCCAGCGGCATTGACTGTCGCGAACTCGGCTTCAGCCGTGGCTGCGATGATGAGTTTCAGACTCCCGCGGCAATCGGCTCGCTCTGCCTTTGCCACCGCGCTGCGGAGCCGCGAGAACACGTCGGCCGCGTCGCCTGCAGCCGGTGAAGCACAGGCGATCAAGAGGGCGAGGCATTTTATGAAAGGCGACAAAGCGCAGCGTGTCGCGATCGAGCGGTGCAATGGCTATCCTTCCTGCTCACAGGTGTCGCGCAAGCCTAGCGGGAAGGATGAAAATTTAGGAGCCTAACTGCATCCACATTGGCGAGGAAGACGCCGGTATTCCCCGGCTGCCGCTCGCGCCCGCTCAGTCGAACAGGCTGGAGACCGAGCTTTCATCGGCAATCCGCTTTATCGCTTCGCCGAGCAGCGGGGCAATGGTCAGATAGCGGATCTTGTTCGCTTCGGCGGCGGCAGGCGTGGCGCCGATCGAATCCGTAATCACCAGCTCGGAAAGCTCCGAGCTTTCGACCCGCGCGACTGCGCCGCCGGACAGCACACCATGGCTGACATAGGCGACCACCTCCTCCGCGCCCGCCTGACGGAGCGCAGCGGCAGCATTACACAGCGTGCCGGCCGAATCGACAATGTCGTCGACGAGGATGCAAAAACGGCCCGAAACGTCGCCGATGATGTTCATCACCTCCGATTCGCCGGGACGCTCGCGGCGCTTGTCGACGATTGCGAGGGGAGCATTGGCTAGCCGCTTCGACAGCGCCCGCGCACGCACGACGCCGCCGACGTCTGGCGAGACGACCATCAGGTTGCGACCGGCGAAGCGCGCCTGGATGTCGGCCGACATCACCGGCGCGGCATAGAGATTGTCGGTCGGGATATCGAAAAAGCCCTGGATCTGCCCGGCATGGAGATCGACCGAGAGCACACGGTTGGCGCCCGCCGTCTCGAGCAGATTGGCGACCAGCTTGGCCGAAATCGGCGTCCGCGGCCCGGGCTTTCTGTCCTGCCGCGCATAGCCAAAATAGGGGATGACCGCGGTGATCCGGCGTGCCGACGAGCGCTTCAGCGCGTCGATGCAGATAAGCAGCTCCATCAGATTGTCGTTCGCCGGATAGCCGGTCGACTGGATCACGAAGACGTCCTCGCCACGGACATTTTCGTGGATTTCGACGAATACTTCCTCGTCAGCGAAACGACGCACGCTGGCATCGGTGAGCGGCAGTTCGAGATAGGAGGCAATCGCCTTGGCGAGCATCGGATTCGAATTGCCGGTGAGAAGCTTCATCTAATAGATCCCCGTCACGGCCGTTGCCGCCCAGCGGCCTCTTAGGGTTCAAAGGCGTGCATCGCAATGGTCGGGATGCCACCCGCGGCGAACCGGGGGAGGCGGTTGAGCGATTTCCGTGCCGGCCGATTTTCATCGGCCTCGAAATCGCTCTATGAGGCGGCGCTATGATCGTCACCCGCTTCGCCCCCTCGCCCACCGGCCGACTGCATGTCGGCAATATCCGGACCGCGCTGCACAACTGGATGTGGGCACGCAGGCTGGGTGGACGCTTCCTGCTTCGGCTCGACGACACCGATCGCGAACGGTCGACCGAGGAGAACGCCGAAACGATCCGTTCCGATCTCGACTGGCTCGACCTGACACCCGATGACAGTGTTCGCCAGTCGGATCGCTTCTCGCTTTACGAGAGGCGGTTCGAGGCATTGCGGGCGGATGGCCATGTCTACCCCTGCTATGAGAGTGCCGAAGAGCTTGAGCTCAAGCGCAAGATTCTCGCGGGACGCGGCCTGCCGCCGATCTACGACCGCGCGGCACTCGCTTTGAACACCGACGCAATTGCGGCCTATGAAGCCGAGGGCAGGCGTCCCCACTGGCGATTCAAGCTTGATCATAGTTCGCCGATCGCCTGGGACGACCTGATCCGCGGACCCCAGCATCTTGATCCGAAACTGCTGTCGGATCCGGTCATCCGCCGTGCTGACGGGAGCTGGCTCTACATGCTGCCGAGCGCGATCGACGACATCGACCTGGAGGTTACCCATGTCGTGCGCGGCGAGGATCATGTCACCAACACCGGCCTGCAGCTCCAGATGTTCGCGGCGATGGGGAGCGCTCCGCCCGCCTTCGCGCACGAGGCGCTGCTGGTCGGCAGCGAGGGCAAGCTGTCGAAGCGGCTCGGGTCGCTCGGCTGCGACGCTTTTCGGGAAGAGGGGATCGAGCCGCTAGCGCTGATTGCCCTGCTCGCCCGGATCGGCACCAGCCTGCCGGTCGAGGCGGTTGCCGATCCCGCCACGCTGATCGAAAGTTTCGATTTTGCGCGATTCGGCCGGGCTCCGGCGCGCTTCGATCTGGAGGAGTTGAAGGCGCTCAATACGCGGATGCTCCACATGACCGGCTTCGCGACAGTCGCCGACCGGCTGCCGGCCGGGATGGACGACGCGGCGTGGGAGGCGATCCGGCCCAATCTCAACCGCTTGTCCGACGCGGCGGACTGGTGGACGGTGGTCGAGAATCCGGTTCGGGCCCCCGTTGCTCCTGAAGATCGCGAATATCTGGCGAAGGCCGCTGCGCTGGCGGCCGGCGCCGACTGGAATGATGCCGTCTGGAAGACATTGACCGGCATTCTCGGTGCCGAGACGGGCCGCAAGGGCAAGAACCTGTTCCTGCCGCTTCGCCTCGCCCTCACTGGCCGCGAGCACGGCCCCGACATGAACGCGCTGCTGCCGCTGATCGGCAAGCAGCGCGCCGTGGCAAGGCTGGAGTCGGCGGCAGCCTGACTTCCCCTGCGGGTCAGAATCTGAAACGGCTTAATACCGGTTCGACGGCGCCAGCAGACCTACCAGCAGATAAAGGATGATCGTGCTGCCGACGCCGCACACGGTCAGCAGCACCGTGAGTACGCGGATCAGCATCAGGTCGATACCCGTATAGTCGGCGAGACCGGCGCAGACGCCCATGATCTTGCCTTCGCTCTTGTTGAGTCGGAATGCATTGGTGCGGACAGACATGGCAATTTCCCTTCGCGGTATGGTGTTGCAGTTCACAGAAGCGCAGGTCGATCGAGCGATACGCCCGGCGCCTTGCAGCTGCAGTTGGCATTGACGGGGCCGATCGCGGCGGAAAGGCAAGCCAGCGCGAACAACAATCCCCCGCCGACCGCGAGCAGGAAACGCCTGGCTTCGCTCATGCTGGTGTTGGTGTCGAACATGGTCATGCTCCCCTCGTGCCGGCCACCCCTTCGGCCGATGCCAGGAGGACTGCAGGACCCGTGCCAATTGAACGAATGGCCGAAAAAGGGGGAATCTCCCTGACCAGCAACCCCCCAAGGAAGATATTTTGCTAAAGTTTGGGCTATTCTCCTGAAATTGTTGGGAGCTTCTGCCATCACCTTTTGGTCAGAAATGGTTGCGATTTAATGCAACGATTTACAGGTATTATTGTATCATTCGCGATACGAACCGCCGTTGAGCGGTCGTACTCGGGAAAGGAGTTTGTCATGCGCAATGGAGGCCTTTTCGAAAAAAACAGAACCAACTCGCT
>CANJRZ010000243.1 GCA_947476735.1 Sphingomonadaceae bacterium | reverse complement strand
TCGGGCGGCAAGGCGCTTATTGCGATCGGCGATATCGCCACCGACGAGGGTGCGAACGCCGCCGCCGATACCGCGCTCGCCGCGTTGGGCGGGATCGACATCCTCGTCCACAATGCCGGCGGTGCGCTTCACAATCACGATATGCCGACTTGGGACAAGCTTCCTGTCGCCGACTATCTGCTCAGTCTCAACATGAACTTCATCGCCTCGGTCCGGCTGGTGAACCGGTTTGCGCCGGGGATGGTCCAGCGCGGCTGGGGTCGGATCATCAACATCTCGAGCACCGCGGCGCGCCAGGCGCTCGGCGTCCTCCATGAATATGGACCGGCCAAGGCCGCGCTCGAAAATTGGGGGATCAACCTCTCGAAAAACCTGTCGCCGCACGGTGTCACGGTGAACACGGTGGAGCCCGGCATGTATCTGACCGGAGCGTCGGTTGAGTTCCTGCAGACGCTCGGCAAGCAACAGGGCTGGCCCGACGATCTCGCCGAGATCGAGCGCCGTTACGCCACCGAGACCTTCCCGCAGCCGGTCCCCCGCCTCGGCAAACCCGAGGAGATGGGCGCGGTAGTAACATTCCTGGCGAGCCCCCTCGCCGCCTATGTCACCGGCGCCACCTGGCGCGCGGATGGCGGCAACAGCATGGGGGTCTGACCTTCCGCACCTCGCCACAACGGCGAGGTCCTTCAAGGTTTACTGCCCCAGCAACGCCTTCAGATACATCAACTCACCAGCTTCGGCGTCTTTGCGAGTCGTTGACAACGGAGGCTCGGTGGTCACCCCTTCCATCGTCTGCAGCACTTTCAGATTGCCGCCGAACCAGTTCGATCGCGCGATCCGGTGACGGATCCGCCATCCTTCCGAAGTGCGGATCAGAGCGTCGTCTTACCATCCCGTCGTCTGGAAGAGGTTGTCGCCTTCCTTCACCGGGCGGACAAAGCGCGCCTGATAATAGCAGACCGAATTGGCCTGATCGCCGTTGATCGTCACGACATGATTGGTGGTCGCGTGCATGGTGAAGTCGAAGGGAGCATGGATCGCGATAAAGTCGCGCTTGAGCGCCTCCCGATCTTTCCAAACCGCGCCGCCACCAAAATCGGCGACGACATCATCGGTGAAGATCCGGTCGAACAGATGTATTTGCAGCGAATCCGTCGCGAAGGCGTAGAGGTTGATCGTCTGGATGACGTCGGTCACATCGTTGCTACTCATGACTTGCTCCCGCCTTCGATCCGCATATCGCGCAGTTGCCCCTCGGCCCGCCAGTCACGCAGCAAGTTCAGGAATGCCATGGGTGGACCAAAATAAAAATCATTCTGTTCCTGTGACTTCCTTCGCTTTCCTTCAAAATTACTGTAGCCAGGTGTACAGGCATCAAAGAAGGGCCGCCGCGCCGCGGCCAGGGTCAGAACTTCCTGAACCCACGCGTCTTCCGCCTCGGCGGTCGGATCGATCCGGGTGATTCCGGCGTCGGTGCAACGACGAACGATATACGCCGCATGCTGAGCCATTTCGTCAATGACATGGACATAGTTGACCGGTCCCCCGCCCTGCACGACGCTGAGCAACAGATAGTTGGGAAAGCCGTGCGTCTGCATTGCCCGATAGGTGCGCGCGCCGTCCGACCAATGCTCGCTGAGCTTCCGCCCACCGGGCCCGACCGGATCGATGCCGGTTTCGCGGACATATTCGCTCAGATATTCGAAGCCCGTACCGAAGATCAGCACGTCGAGCTCATATTCCTTGCCGTTGGCGACGACGCCCTTGGGCGTGATCCGCTCGACCCCCTTCCCTGCCGTGTCGACCAAAGTCACGTTAGAGCGATTGAAAGTGTCGAGATATTCGTCGTGGAATCCGGGCCGCTTGCAGAAATAGTGGAAATAAGGCTTGAGCGCCTCGGCGGTGGCCGGGTCCTTGACGATCTCGTCGACACGCCGCCGGACCTTCTCCATCTTGGCCATCTCGGCGCGCTGGAGGGCAACCGGATCATAAGATGTCGCGGCCTCGGTGCGGGTATTGCCGGAGATGATGCGGAAAATCTCGGTCCAGCCGTCATCGACCAGATCTTCGGGCTGGAACGCGCCCGAGCTGATCATCCCGAAATTCTCCATCCGCTCGCGCTGCCAACCCGCCTTCAGCGACTTCGCCCATTCGGGATCGGTCGGCTTGTTGCCGCGCACGTCGATCGATGACGGAGTACGCTGGAACACGTAGAGATGCTTCGCATCCTCCGCGAGATAGGGCACCGCCTGGATCGCGGTCGCGCCGGTACCGATAAATCCGACCCGCTTGTCGGCAAGCTTGCTCATCCCGCCATAGGGGTTGCCGCCAGTGACATCGTAATTCCAACGGCTGGTGTGGAAATTCGGCCCTGCAAAGCTTTCGATTCCTGGAATCCGCGCCAGTTTGGCCTTGCTCAGCAGGCCGGTCGCCGAGATCACGAAGCGTGTTGCGATTTCGTCGCCGCGGTCGGTTTTGACAATCCAGCGATTGCGAGCCTCGTGCCACACTGCAGAGGTGACATTGGTCTGGAACAACGCATCCGGATAGAGGCGATATTTCTCGGCGATCCGCTGGCAATGCCCCTGAATCTCGGGCGCCTTGGCGTATTTTTCGGACGGGATGTAACCCAGCTCCTCGAGCATCGGCATGTAGATGTAGGATTCGACATCACAAGCGGCGCCCGGATAACGGTTCCAGTACCAGGTGCCACCGAAATCAGCGCCCTTTTCGACGATGCGAATCTTCTCGATGCCCTGCTCGCGCAACCGGCACGCAGCCAGCAGACCGCCAACGCCCCCGCCGATGATCAGGACATCGGTTTCTTCCGCGATCGCGTCGCGACCGAAAGTCGGATCGGCCCAGGGATCGGCATCATAATCGGCGAAGCTACCGGTCAGTTCAGTATATTGATCGGCTCCCTCGGCGCGCAGTCGCTTGTCGCGTTCGGCTGCGTAGCGCGCCTCCAAGGCTTCAATATCAATATCTTCAGCAACAATTTGCTCAGCCATTTTCTATCCTTCAGAACGCGATCGGCGTGCGGAAATACTTCCCTACGACATGATCGCGATGCTCGAACAGGATTGGTGCCGGCGTCTTGTCGAGATGGGACGGAACCGCGGCGCACAGCGCGACATAATAGTCGGGCATCTCGCATTGCTCAGCCGACATCTGCCGGAATACGTTGCTGAAGGCGGCCCAATAGAAATCGACCGCGCTCACCGATTCACCAACGAAATAGCGTCTCCCCTTCTTCGCCTGTGATTCGAGTTTGCGGCCCAGCGCATCAACGATCCGGTTGACCCGAAGGCGCGGATGTTCGTCCTCGACAGGTGAACTATATTTCGATCGGATCGAGCTGAACTCCGTGTCCTGCGCCCTTCGCTGCGCAGACATCATCAGCAGGCGCAGGCTCCAGCCGAGTCCATCATCGCCGCAAATCTCGTGGCACAGGCCGAACATCTCCATCCGCTGATCCTCATCGACCGGGATCAACGGAGGATCGGGTTTGAGCTGGTCGAGCAGGACGATCTTTTCGGACCACAGCGAGCGAATACGGTCTTCTTCATACATGATGACAGGAGCGGACGTCTGACCGGTCCAATCCTTGAGCGCCGCGTTGGCGCCACCCGGCTCCTGCGGCACTGCCACATAGTCGATTCCCTTGAAGTCGAGCATGGCGCGCGCAGCAACCCCCCAGGGGCCCGGAACACCCACGGTGAACGCAACGCGAAGACCCGGCATGTTCCGGGCCTGCTCGATCGACACATAATCCGGCGCTCGGTTTCCAGCCATCGTCCACCGCTCCTTTCGGCGTCACGATCAAGGTGATTGCCGTCAAAATCCATGATCGCAGATACACAAAATAATGTAACTCCGTCGGTGCAATTGCTAGGCAGAGCCGGAAGCGAGGGTCAAGGAGAGGCCATGAACATCGAGAGCCGCATCCCCAACGAAGATCTGTCCGAACCTCTGACCTTCGGCGTTGAGGCCTATATCTCGCCCGAATATGCGAAAGCCGAGGGTGACCGGCTGTGGGCGAAGGTCTGGCAACACGCCTGCCGCGTCGAGGAGCTTCCGAATGTCGGCGATTATATCAAATATGACATCGCAGAGGATTCGATCCTGATCGTTCGCTCGGGACCCGAGCGTATTCGCGCCTTCCACAATGTCTGCCTCCACCGCGGCCGCCAGCTCGTCGACGGCGACGGCCGGTGCGGCCCTTCGCAGCAATTCCGCTGCGCCTTTCACGGCTGGCGTTACGGACTCGACGGTGAAAACAGCTTCGCGCTCGACAAGGATGATTGGGACGGCGCCCTGACCCCGGATCGGCTCCGACTTCGCGAGGTTCGACTCGATTGCTGGGGCGGTTGGGTCTGGATCAACATGGACGCCGACGCGATGCCGTTGCGTGAATGGCTCGAGCCCTTCGCGACGATGCTTGACCCGTTCGAGCTCGAAAAGATGCGCTACCGCTGGCGCCAGCGCGTCATCTTCGATTGCAACTGGAAGACCGCGATGGAAGCCTTCATGGAAAGCTACCATGTCGAAGGCACTCGTCCGCAGCTGCTCAAATATGCCGATTTCTACACCTGGAGCGTCGCGCATGAACGGCACAGCTACCATGGCTTCGAAGAGCGCAATGCCGAGCTCGACATCTCATCAAGCAACACCATCATCCGCGCCGGGCGTGGCAGTGATGCCCGCAAGTCAATCGCAGATCTCCAGGTCGAGGTAATGGAGACGGTCAACGCGAGTACCACCCAGACGTTCGTCGATGCCTCACTGCGCCTTGTCGACGAACTTCCCGAGAACACTCCGCCCGGTGAGGTCATGGCGCATTTCCTCGAACGTGCGAAAGCCGACGATGCCGCGCGCGGAGTTATCTGGCCCGAGATCGATCCCGATCATTTTGCCGCCAGCGGGATCGCCTGGAACGTCTTTCCCAATCTCAGCATCCAGCACGGCTATACGTTCGCACTTTGCTACCGGGCGAGGCCCCATGGCATCGATCCCGACAAATGCGTTTTCGAGGCTTCGGTGATCGAACTTTTCCCCAAGGGCGAAGAGCCAAAGACCGAGTGGATCTATGCGGAACCCACCGAAGAGAACTGGCGTTCGGTGCTTGTGCAGGACTTCAGGAACATGGCCGCGGTACAGCGCGGCATGAAATCGCGCGCTTTCCCCGGCATGCTTCCCAATCCCAAGCAGGAGCGGCCGGTCAGCAATTTCCACCGCAACCTCTCCAGGTTCATGGGCGCCGGCGCTCCTCGCCTGCTTGATGGAATATGACCCACCCGATCGTCTATCCAAACTAATCTGAACAGCAGTCGGAGCGGCCAGGGAGAGCGCTAACTAAGCCCTTTACCCGTTTCCGGCGCATCCTTCCCGGCCTGCGTGCGCAATTTCCGTACGACCAGGCCAATCAGCACGGCCACTGCTCCGGCCACCATCCACTTCGACCCGGTCGTTATTGCGATGACGACCCCTGAGATGATCAGCAAACCGACCAGCACCGTATCGGTGGTCGAGGTGCTTGTGCATTCCTGACAAACGCAGCCGCGATCATGTTGCATACCTAATCTCCAATCGAATGACCCGACTCTAACGGGCGGCATGTTCAGCTGCGCGTGATCGCCGTCACGCGGCCTGGACGCGCACTCTGGCTAACCCCTTGTCGTTCGCTGATGCGCATCAAGGAAGGTTCGATGACCGGTCCCACTGTCACCCTCGAAAGCGTCGCCCGCCGGATCGCTGCCGATGCCGGCATCGCCTGGCCGGAGCTAGCTGACTTTCCCGGCTTCTCGAAAGGACGCTGGCGCGACGACGCACGCTGGCTGATCCGCAGGCTGGCTCCACGCGCTACCGTCATAGAAGGTCGCAGGCAGTGGAATGGCAAGATCAGCGAAGATCTGGTCGCCAACCTGTCTGACGAGGATATCCGGGCATTGGTCGAGGGCTGGTGCCGCCGGCGCTCGCACCAGATCCGATAACCGGTTCTGCGACGGGATGAGCACCGGCACGTCCGCGATCAGTGCTTGCATCACTGGGGGAATATCCGTCAGAAGAATCGCCTACCGCGGGCCGGCGCATCGGTCGTGCCGGAAGGGACGGCGCATGGTGCAGGCCGAACATCAACTGATCGACGCAGACCGCGAACCGGCTACGGCACGCTCCGAAGACGCAGCGCCCCGTTTTCGGGCTTTCATCAGTTACAGCCATGCCGACGAGCGGCTCGCCAGTCGCCTACATCGCTGGCTGGAAACATACCGCCTGCCGAAACGCGTAATTGGTCGCGAGACTCATCGCGGAGCAGTTCCCAAGCGGCTGACCCCTATCTTCCGCGACCGCAACGAGCTGCCCGCCTCGCATGACCTCAACGAGGAGGTGCGCACCGCGCTCACCGAATCCGCCAGCCTCATCGTCCTCTGCTCACCCGCGGCACAGCGCTCGCGCTGGGTTGAGGAGGAAATCTCTTTCTTTCGCCGCATCTATCCCGATCGCCCGGTTCTCGCCGCCCTGTTGGACGGCGAGCCTGCGGAGGCCTTCCCGTCGGCGCTGACCGTTGGCGGCCGCGAACCGATCGCCGCCGATTTCCGAAAGGGGGGCGACGGCAAGCTCGCTCGGCTAAAGCTGGTCGCGGGGATGACCGGGGTCGGCCTCGACGAGCTGGTCCAGCGCGAAGCGCAGCGGCAGCTGACGCGTGCGATGGCG
>CANJRZ010000242.1 GCA_947476735.1 Sphingomonadaceae bacterium | reverse complement strand
TTGTGGTGAGGCGGCACATAGCCGGCCTCGAAGTGGATCTCGGCCACCCGGCGGTAATTGCCGGTGATAAGACCGTGGAGGATCTCGGCGAGCCAGACGCGCGCGCGCCGGTCGATCCGGCCCATGATACCGAAGTCGATCGCGCCGATCCGGCCGTCGGGCATCGCGAACAAATTGCCCTGGTGGAGATCGGCATGGAAGAATCCGTCGGCGATCGTCTGCCGCAGGAACGCCTGAACGAGCAAAGCGGCAAGCGCCTTGCGGTCCTGGCCGGCCGCCTCAATTGCAGCGAGGTCGGCCAGCTTGATGCCGTCGATCCACTCCATCGTCATCACACGGCGCGAGGAACGGCTCCAGTCGATCGCGGGCACATGGAAACCAGGCACCGCGGCCATATTCTCCGCAATTTCGGACGCCGAAGCGGCTTCGCGTCGAAGATCAAGTTCGCGCGCGGTCCACTGGCGAAAGGTGGCGATGACCAGGCGGGGGCGCAAACGCGTAATCTCGCCGCCGAACATCTCGGCGTGGGCGGCAGCCCATTCATAGGTCTCGATCGCGCGAGCGAACTCGTCCTCGATGCCGGGCCGTAGCACCTTGACCGCGACGGTGCGGCCATCGGTGGTAACCGCGCGGTGGACCTGCGCGATCGAGGCGGCGCCAACGGGCTCTTCCTCGAAGCTGCTGAACATCGCCTCGATCGGCCGTTCAAGACTCCTTTCGATTGCGGTCCGGATCACCGGAAATGGCAGCGGCGGAAGCGCATCCTGTAGCCGGAAAAGATCCCTGGCTGCTTCTTCGCCGACCAGATCGGGGCGGGTGGCCAGCGCCTGGCCGAGCTTGATTGCGGCGGGCCCAAGCGCTTCGAAGGCGTCGGCATAGGCCGGCTTGTCGGGCACAGTTGCCCCGAACCGGGCGATCCGGATCATGCGCCGCACCGGCGCCGGAGTCAGTGCGTCGCGCTCGATCCCCCGCAAGGCGCCATGCCGTGCCAGCGTGCGGCCCCAGCGCATGAGGCGGGCGATATGGACGACGCTGCTCGTCAAATCTTCCAGCCGCTGTGGATTGCGACCAGCCCGCCGAGCATAGGCTCGACCCGGACCTGGATGAAGCCGGCCGCACCGATTTCAGAGCGGAAGGCCTCCATCCGCGGGAAACGCCGGATCGATTCGATCAGATAGCGATAGCTGTCCTCGTCGCCGGCCAGCAGCTTGCCGAGTCCGGGCACGAGCCGGTGCGAATAGAGGTCATAGGCTTCCTTGAAGCCCGGCCAGAGCGTGGTCGAAAATTCGAGGCAGAAAAAACGCCCCCCGCGCTTGAGGACACGGTAGGCCTCGGCCAGCGCCTTGTCCCGGTACGTTACATTGCGGATGCCGAAGGCGATCGTATAGGCGTCGAAGCCGTTGTCAGAGAAGTTCAGTTCCTCGGCATTCTGCTCGGACCAGCTCAGGCCTTTGACTTGCTTTTTCGCGGCGCGCTCGCGGCCGACCTCGAGCATCGCAGGATTGATGTCGCTGACTGTCACGCTCGCGCCCGACTTTGCCAGCCGGAAGGCAATGTCACCCGTGCCGCCGGCCATGTCGAGGATCGCTTCGCCGGCCCGGGGCTTTACCCGGCGCACGAAGCGGTCCTTCCACAGTCGGTGCATTCCCCCCGACATGGCATCGTTCATCAGATCGTACCGGCCGGCAACATTGCGGAAGACCTCTCCCACGCGGGCAGTCTTCTCATCGGGCGAGACGTCGGTGTAGCCGAAGGATACGGTGTCGTTCATGGGCCCACGCTCTAGCTTCACCTTGCGTCGGCGGCAAACACTGTGATCGGGCGGCTGGCACTGTGGCAATGAGATTTCAGCTTTCGCTGGAATGACGCAAGGAGGGGCTTTAGCGAGGAACCATGCCTGAGCTTCCCGAAGTAGAAACCACTGTCAGAGGATTGCGTCCGCCGCTCGAAGGGCGTCGCTTGACCAGGGTCGAGACGCGCCGTGCCGATCTGCGTCGCCCGTTCCCGCCCGACCTGCGTCAGCGGATGACGGGAGCGACGATCATCGGCTTCGGCCGGCGAGCCAAATATGGCCTGCTCGAAACCGATCGCGGCGATGTCATGATCTTCCATCTCGGCATGTCGGGTCGATGGCGGATCGATCCCGGCGAGATCGGGGCACATGACCATCTGGTGCTGGAGACCGATGAGGGGCGCGTCCTTGCGTTGTGCGATCCGCGTCGGTTCGGCTCGGTCGATCTCGTCCGCAAGGTGGATCTGGCGGAGTTTCCCGCCTTTAAGGCGCTGGGTCCGGAGCCGCTGGAGCCGGAACTGAACGGCGGCTATCTGGCCCGCGCGCTCGAAGGCCGAACCGCCTCGATCAAGGCCATGCTGCTCGATCAGCGGATCGTGGCGGGGCTCGGCAACATCTATGTGTGCGAAGCTCTCCACATGACCGGCATCGCGCCCGGCATGATGGCGGGGCGCATTTCGCGCAAACGGCTCGACCGACTCGTTGATGCGATCCGCAATGTGCTGGCCGCCGCGATCGAGGCAGGCGGTTCGACATTGCGCGATTATGCGCGCCCCGATGGAGAGCTCGGCTATTTCGCCAAGCAGTGGCTGGTCTATGGCCGGGAAGGGGAGTCTTGCCGGTGCGGCGGCAATGTCGCCCGGCGTGTCGACGGAGGCCGTTCGACCTTCTACTGCCCCAAATGCCAGAAATAGGCGCTTTCAGAGTTGACCGGCTGAGCCTCGCTGTGTATTGGCGCGGCCTTCCCGGCGTGGGCTGAGTCTCACGCCGTTTCTGTCATTTTAGCTAGGGTTAGATCGAGCATGGCGAATACGCCGCAGGCAAAAAAGCGCATCCGTCGCAACAACCGTCGCGCCGAAGTCAACGGTGCCCGGGTCAGCCGGATCCGCACCTTCGTGAAGAAGGTCGAGTCCGCGCTTGCCGCCGGAGACAAGACCGCGGCCAGCGCCGCGCTCGTCGCCGCGCAGCCCGAGCTGTTCCGCGGCGTCTCCAAGGGAGTTGTCCACAAGAACACCGCGGCGCGTAAATTCTCGCGCCTGACCAAGCGGGTTGCCGCGCTCGGCTGAGCCCCTGCGACAACATTTTGCAGAGTGTAACAATGCCCGTCGGCAAAATTGCCGGCGGGTTTTTTGTCACCTGACCGTCATCGAAACGTAACCCTCGGAATTCTCTTGATTCGTTTTGAAACGGGGTTGATGGGTCTGAATAAGTTATTGAAATTACAAAATAAAATAATTTTCTCTGTCAGAACCCCGGCTTACCGCGTGTCAACCCCATATTGCGGGTCGATGACAAAATTGATGGTCTTGATCCGGGTCCCGGCTTTTCCATAGATACGACTCATGGCTGTCGAGCGATTCTCTCGCACGCGGTTCAAGACGATAAGATGAAGGGTGGCCCGGAAACGCAGGTTTCCGGTTGGGGGGAGCGCTGACCTTGTCAAATCGGACCTATCGGGGGAGCGGACGGCGGCCGCTCGGGAAGGAATCTGAGTGTCTGAAAAAGTTGGTGGGTTTGACGTAAACGGCATGCCGCGGGTGGGCAGCATGGATGTCGCGCTCAGCCAGGCCTGGGAAACCATCCGGGCCGGTCTTCGCCGGAGCATCGGCGTCAGGACATTCGATGGTTGGCTGAAACCGCTGACGCTCGGCGAGTGCGATCTCGCCGCGGGCACCCTCAAGCTGATCGCACCGAGCGAGTTCATGGCCAATTGGGCCACCACCCATTTCGTCGAGCATCTGCTCCAGGGGTGGCGGACATTGCTGCCGCAGGTGCGTCACGTCTCGATCGTGCCGGCTTCGGGGACCGAGCGACCGGCGCTGTTCAGCGCCGATGCGCCGGCGACCACAGACGGTGAGGCGGCGGTGGTCGACGAAGTCGTGGTCGATGATGGCCCGCGATGCGGGACGCCGCTCGAGGGACGCTATACTTTCGATAGCTTCGTCGTCGGCAAGGCCAATGAGGTCGCATACAACGCCGCGCGAACGCTGGCCGAAGGCGGCAAGCTCGTCTTCAATCCGCTGTTCCTCCACGGTGGCACCGGTCTCGGCAAGACCCATTTGATGCACGCGATCGGCCATGAATATCTGGCCCGTCACCCGGGGGCCAAGGTCGTCTACATGTCGGCCGAGAAGTTCATGTTCGAGTTCGTCTCGGCGATGCGCGCCAAGGATACCTTCAGCTTCAAGCAAAGGCTGCGCGCGGCCGATTTGCTCATGATCGACGATGTCCAGTTCATCGCCGGCAAGGAATCGACCCAGGAAGAATTCTTCCACACCATGAACGAGCTGATCTCGGCAGGCCGCCGCCTCGTGATCAGCGCTGACCGTTCGCCGCAGGATCTCGACGGGATCGAGAGCCGGATTCTGTCTCGCCTGTCCTGGGGTCTGGTCGCGGATGTCAATCCGGCGGACTTCGAACTGAGGCTCAACATCCTGACGCGCAAGCTGCAGGGCATGCCGCAGGCCGAGGTGCCGCAGGACGTGGTGATGTTCCTCGCGCGCCGGATCAGCGCCAATGTCCGCGAGCTCGAAGGCGCGCTCAACCGGGTCGTCGCCTATGCAGCGCTGTCGGGCAAGCCGGTCGACATAGATTTCACCCAGGCGACCCTCGCCGACATCCTGCGCGCCAATCAGCGCCGGGTGACGATCGACGAGATCCAGCGCAAGGTTTCGGATCATTACCGGATCCGCCAGGCCGAGATGTCGAGCGCCCGCCGTGCGCGTGAGGTGGCCCGGCCCCGGCAGGTGGCGATGTACCTCGCCAAGCAGCTGACCCCGCGTTCGCTACCAGAAATCGGCCGGCGCTTCGGCGGACGCGACCACACGACCGTGATCCATGCCGTCAAGCAGATCGAGAAGCTCCGGCAACTCGACGCGGAGCTCGATGCCGATGTGCGCCTGCTGATTCGGCAGCTGGAAGGCTAAGCCCCATATAGTCGTCATTCCTGCGAAGGCAGCATTCCATGTCTGTCTCCTTTTCGGGCACTAATTCGTGCGGGGAGAGACATGGATCCCAGCCTGCGCCGGGGTGACGGTTGGGGGTTAACCCCGGTCGCATTCCGCCCTACATGGGCTACATGTCAGCTCCGCTCTACAACGCCCAGATTCTTCGCCTGGCGACCAGCATTCCACATCAGACACGTTTGCCGAAACCTCAGGCAAGTATTTCCAAACGCTCACCAATCTGTGGAAGCCGGGTCACCGTCGATGTAGTGATGGACGGCGAGGGGCGGATTGCGGACCTCGGCCAGGAAGTCCGCGCCTGTGCGCTCGGCCAGGCTTCGGCGGCGCTGATGGGCGAGCATGCGATCGGGCGCAGCGCGGCTGAACTAGCCGACGCACGCGATGCGCTGACCGCATTCCTTGCCGGTGATCGCGACGATCCGGGGGGCTGGCCTGGGCTCGAACTGTTCGTGCCTGCCCTGCCACACAAGGCGCGGCACCCCTCGATCCGACTGGCGTTCGAAGCGGTCGCGGAGGCGGCCGCGCAGGCGCTCCGGCCGACAAGCGCATGAACGAGACGGCCGATGCGACGCTGCTGCTGCGCGATGGCGTATTGCTGCTCGGCGCGGCGCTTGTCTTCGTCCTGCTGTTCCGGCGGCTCGGCCTGGGCGCAACGCTCGGCTATCTCGTCGCAGGAGCCCTGATCGGCCCGCAGGGCTTCGGTCTGATCGGCGATGCAGAAGCAAAAATGGGCATTGCCGAACTGGGCATCGTCCTGCTGCTGTTCCTCGTCGGCCTCGAATTGCATCCGAACCGGCTCTGGCGATTGCGCCGAAATATTTTCGGTCTCGGCCTCGTTCAGGTCGGGGCCTGCGGACTGGCGATCAGCGCAGTGATCTTTGCAACGACGGGATTCACCACTGCCGCCGCGATCGCGTTGGGCTTGCCGCTTGCCTTGTCCTCGACCGCGCAGGTGCTCCCCATGCTCCGCTCGGCAGGCCGGCTCAACACGCCCAGCGGCGAGCGCGCCTTCTCGGTCCTGCTGTTCCAGGATCTCTCGCTGATCCCGCTGATCACGATCATCGCCACCCTGTCGCGCTCGCCACCGGTGCCGGGGACGCCGCCGGGCTGGCTGCTGGGGCTCTACAGCGTCGCGGCCGTGGTCGGGCTGGTGCTCGCGGGACGATTCATCATCAATCCGCTGTTCCGGCTGGTCGGCAATCTCGGCGAGCGCGAATTGTTCGTTGCCGCCGGCCTGTTCACCGTACTGGCCAGCGCCGCAGTGATGGAGGCGCTCCACCTGTCGACCGCGCTCGGCGCCTTCATTGCCGGGGTAATGCTCGCAGACTCGCCGTACCGCCACGAGCTTGAGGCCGATGTCGAGCCGTTTCGCACGATCCTGCTCGGCCTGTTCTTCATCGCCGTCGGGATGATGCTCGATCTCCATATGATCGCCGAGCGGCCGTTCTTTGTCATCGCGATGGCGATCGCGGTCGTCGCGACGAAGGCGGTGGTGATGTTCGGGGTCGCCAGGCTCTTCGGTGTTTCGAACCGCAGCGCGCTTGCCTTCGGTCTATTGCTCAGCCAGGGCGGCGAATTCGCTTTCGTCCTGTTTACCCAGGCTCGCGAAGCGATGCTGATCGCGCCCGAGGCAGCCAGCCTTTTCGGGGCGGTCGTCACCCTGTCAATGGCGACCACGCCCTTCCTGATGAAGCTCTCGCGGCGCTGGATCAATGCGCCGGCGACGCCGGAGGAACGTCCCGGACCGGACGG
>CANJRZ010000241.1 GCA_947476735.1 Sphingomonadaceae bacterium | reverse complement strand
GCGGATCGCGGTCATGGGCGACAGCGGCGGCGGCGGGGTAGGGGCCGCGGCGGCGATCATTGCCCGCGACAAGGGGATCAAACTGGCCTTCCAGATCCTGATCTATCCGATGCTCGACGATCGCAATACGAAGCCCGATCCCTTCCTCGTTCCTACTGCACTGTGGAGCTATGAGGCGAACCATACAGCCTGGACCGCGGTGCTGGGCGGCGAGCCGGGCGGACCCGGCGTTTCGCCCTGGCTGGCTCCGTCGCGGCTCGAGGATTTCACGGGGCTGGCGCCTGCTTATATCGAGGTCGGCGAACTCGACATCTTCCGTGATGAGAGCATAATCTACGCCCAGAAGCTGCACGCGGCAGGTATATCGTGCGAGCTGCATGTCCATCCCGGCGCTCCGCATGGCCATGACTGGGCGAACATCAATTCCGGGATCAGCCGTCGTACCGTTGCCGAGCGGGCCCGGATTTTGGCGAGCTTATAGGTTGACGAACTGCTCCATACCCCGGAATGCTGTACGGACCGAATATAGAGGATTTTCATGCCGCAACCCGGTTATCACGCGCCTGAAACGGTGCAGCAGGCGATCGCACTTCTGTCGAAAGAGCCCGGAGCACGGGTGCTCGCCGGAGGAACCGACCTGATTGTCCAGATGCGATCGGGCCGTATCGCGTCCCCTTTGATCGTCGATCTCAAGCGTATCTCGGGGATGATCGGTATTCGCGCATCTGGCGATGGATTCGCGATCGGTGCGGCGACGCCCTGCACCGCGCTGAAAAAGGACGCGGCCTTCGCCGCCGCCTGGCCCGGTGTGGTCGAGGCGGCAAACCTGATCGGCTCGGTCCAGGTCCGCAACCGCGCGACGATGGCGGGCAATCTGTGCAACGCCTCGCCGGCGGCCGACAGTGTTCCGGCCCTCATCGCAGCAGGTGCGACCTGCCTGATCGCTGGTCCATCGGGCGAACGCGAGCTTCCCGTCGAGCAACTGGCCACCGGCCCCGGCCGGACCGGCCTCGCGACTGGAGAGTTCGTGGTCGAGTTGCGGTTGCCGGCCCGTCCCAAGGGCGGCGGCGACGCTTACTTGCGATTGATCCCGCGCACCGAGATGGACATCGCGGTGGTCGGCGCGGGTGCGGCGCTGGTGATAGATGCGGCGGGCACCTGCACTGCGGCGCGGATTTCGATCGGTGCGGTGGCGCCCACGGCGTTGCTGGTGGCCGATGCCGGCGCGGCGCTGGTCGGCTCGAAGTTCGACGATGCCGCGCTCGGCCGGATGGGTGAGGCGGTGCGGGCCGCTTGCAGTCCGATCGACGACAAGCGCGGCACCATCAGTTATCGTACCGACATGGCCGCCGTGATAGCGCGCCGTGCGGTTGCCATCGCCCGGCAGCGGGCTGGAGAAGCAAATTGACCAAGCAGTTCGTCACCACGACCGTTAACGGCGACACCGCCGAGTTTATTTGCGAGCCCGGCGAAAGTTTGCTCGACGCGCTGCGCGGGCGGCTCCAGCTGACCGGCAGCAAGGAAGGCTGCGGTTCGGGCGATTGCGGCGCCTGTACAATCCTCCTTGACGGAGAGATGGTCTGCTCCTGCCTTGTCTTCGCGGCTGAGGCAGAGGGGCGCGTTATCGAGACGGTCGAAGGGATGGCCGATGGCAGCGTGCTGCACCCCGTCCAGCGGAAATTCCTCGAACATGCCGCGTTGCAATGCGGTTTCTGCACGCCGGGCTTTCTGGTGGCGACCAAGGCGCTGCTCGATCACAATCCCGATCCGAGCGAGCATGAGATACGCTATTGGCTGGCCGGCAACCTTTGCCGCTGCACCGGCTATGACAAGATCGTCCGCGCGGTCCAGGATACGGCGCGCGAGATGCGGAACGAAAGGAAGACGGCATGAACGCGCCTGAAGCCAAGAGCGGATTCCGCCATGTCGGCACCCGTCCCGTCCGTCCCGACGGGATCGACAAGGTCACCGGCAAGGCGATTTACAGCCCCGATTTCGTGGCGCCCGGCATGCTCCAGGGCGCGATTCTGCGCAGCCCGCACCCCCACGCCCGGATCCGCTCGATCGACACGAGCAAGGCCGAGGCGCTGCCGGGCGTGAAGGCGATCGTTACCGCTGACGATTTTCCCACTCTCAAGTCGCTGATGGTCACCATGGGCGAGTCCGCGGGCAACATCATCCATGTCTCGCGCAAGTGCATGGCGCAGGGGAAGGTGTTGTACGACGGCCATGCGGTCGCCGCCGTCGCCGCGACCAGTGCGGTCATCGCCGCCGAAGCACTCAAGCTGATCGAGGTCGACTATGAGGTGCTGCCGCACGTCATCGATATCGACGAGGCGATGCAGCCAGACGCTCCGCTGCTCCACGAGGACATGGTCACCGAAGGAGTCCAGCCCCGGCCGGACAAGCCCTCGAACATTCCTACCTATGTTTCGAAGACCAAGGGCGATGTCGCCGAGGCGCTGGGTCGCGCGGCCGCGGTGGTCGAAGGGCGCTACTCGATGCCGATGGTCCACCAGGGCTATATCGAGCCGCACGCCTGCGTCGCTTCGTGGAATGCCGACGGGCAGGCGAATATCTGGTGCTCGACCCAGGGCGCCTTCGTTGTCCGCATGCTGACCGCGTCGGTGCTGGGGATCAGCCAGGCCGATATAAGGGTGACGCCGCTCGAGATCGGCGGCGGCTTCGGCGGCAAGACCACGGTTTATCTGGAACCGGTGGCGATGTTGCTGTCGCGCAAGTCGGGTCGGCCGGTCCGGCTGGCGATGACCCGCGAGGAGGTGTTCCGCGCCTCGGGGCCCGCGCCCGGCGTGCAGATCGACTTCAAGATCGGTGCGACTGCCGACGGTTATCTGCTCGGTGCCGATCTCAGCATGAAATATAATGTCGGGGCCTTTCCCGGGAACGGCGTCCAGGTCGGGCTGATCACCGCGCTCTACCATTATCGCTTCGAGAGCTTCGCGATGCATGGCTGGAACGTCGTGACCAACATGCCGGGCATACACGCCTATCGCGCGCCCTGCGCACCCCAGGTCAATTTCGCGGTCGAAAGCGCGATTGACGAGCTCGCCTACAAGCTCGGGATCGATCCGATCGAGCTTCGGCTCAAGAACGCCGTGGTCCCCGGCGATCCGGGCTTTACCGGCGGCACGCTCGGTGAAATCGGCTTCGTCGAATGCCTCGAGGCGGCGAAGGCACATCCGCATTATTCCGCGCCGCTCGGTCCCAATCAGGGTCGCGGGGTCGCAGCCTCCTACTGGATCAACGCCGGCGGCCCGTCGGTCGCCGCGGTCAGCCTCGCCGAGGACGGGTCGGTGCTGGTAACGACCGGTAGCCCCGACATCGGCGGCAGCCGCGCCTCGATGGCGATCATGGCGGCCGAGACCCTGTGCATCCCCTATGAGAAGGTCCGGGTCACGATCGCCGACACCTCTGCGATCGGCTTCTCGATGGTGACCGGCGGCAGCCGAACGACCTATGCGACCGGCAAGGCGGTGATCGAGGCTGCAGAGACGATCATCTCGATCATGAAGGCGCGCGCCGCGGGCATGTGGGGCGTCGATGTCGCCGACGTTGCCTGGGGCGATGGCGAGGCGATCTGTCTCGATCCGGCCAAGGACAACCAACGGCTGCCGATCGGCAAGATCGCGGCGCGGATGAACAATACCGGCGGGCCGATCTCGGCCGAGGCGAGCGTCAACCCGCATGATTATCTGCCCGCCTTCGGGGTCCATATCTGCGACAGCGAGGTCGATCCGGAGACCGGGCAGACGACGATTGTCCGCTATACCGCGATTCAGGATGTCGGCCGCGCGATCCACGCCGATTATTGCGAAGGGCAGATTCAGGGCGGTGCCGTGCAAGGGATCGGCTGGGCGCTCAACGAGGCGTTCATCCACGACAAGGCAGGGCGGCTCGATAATCCTGGCTTCCTCGATTACCGCGTGCCGGTATGCTCGGACCTGCCGATGATCGACACGGTGATGGTCGAGAAGCCCAATCCGGCGCATCCCTTCGGGGTGAAGGGCGTCGGAGAGGTGCCGATCGTGCCGCCGCTCGCGACGGTCGCCAATGCGGTGAGCCGCGCGGCCGGGGTCAGGATCCGCGATCTGCCGCTGTCGCCCGACAGGGTTTATTCGGCGATCAAGTCGAAAGGGTGAGCCGGGTCAGGATCGTGCCGACCGGCGCGGCCGCGGAGTATTTCGGCGGCAGCGGTGAGGAGTTCGACGCCGAGGCCGGCAACCTGTTCCAGCTCGTCGAGGTGCTGGATGCGCGCGCGCCGGGATTTGGCGACGCGGCGGGGGTACAGCTGGTCTTCGCGGTGAATGGCGAGGTGACCGAGGACTGGACCGCGCCGTTGCCCGAGCGCGCCGAGGTGTTGATCGTTACGAAGATTTCGGGCGGTTAGGCCTCGCCGACAAATTCCAGCACCGCCGATGACGTCCGCTTTCAACATTTGCTGGCGAAAACAAGACGTTCCGAAAGCGACCCAAAGCGGTCCTTCAGGCAGCAGGGCCAATGCGTCGAATGTTGAGGCTCGCTGCCTCGCAGATGAAGCAAACTTGAGGGTCGAGGCCCGAGAAGGATAACGTGAGCATATCCAGATAGCCGAGGTAGTTTCGGCCTATCCAGCACCACCCAAGCGCCGAACCAATCGCGTAGTCTAGCCCCGGGACCGATACCCAGCCGTCCTTCGAATTAGGCGCATCTTCGAGACCTACGGAGATTTCGTCGGTATCGGGATCGACCTGAAGCAGAAGCGCACGCTCACCGATGACTACCGCAATGGATATCCACCCGGCAGGACCGTCTCTTTTGCCCAGCAGCGCGGTCACCGTATGCCCGAGTGCATCTTCATAATCGAATTGGAGCATGGTGCGGTTAGCCATTATCGCGGCCTACCTTAAAAACGGGCTGACCGCTAACCACCCTCATCGGTCTTGCGGCAAACGACCCGTTGCGGTCATTTGCCGAAGCTGAGCATAGTGGGCCATGCAACCTAAGCCGCGCTTACTCATCGGGCTTACCATCCTCATAGTTGGCGGTTGGCTTACCTATGTAGCCTTACGCGACTATCGTCCGTGGCGTGCCTCTCTCACGCACGCAGGTCCACTTCATCGAGAATACGAAAGATATGTCTCTCCGGATGCCTTGGTAGCTCGGCTACCCCCGCTGCATAATCTTGGCGGCAATGGTTTTCGTTTTGCCGCTATGCCGTATCGAGGAGACCGGTGGTACGCCTTTGCCGCATGGCAACCCGAGCGTGCCAGCACCGCTAAGGGCGTTATCATAGTGATCGAACAGTATCAGGAGAAAATCACCAAAGTAGGCCCTCCTATCCGTTTCGACATCCCGATTCATGAGTTTCGCGAGAACATGCGGAAATTGGAAGGCATTACCGGCTGGTGGCGTGGAGAGGCGATCCGTTGTCTCCACGGAACGTCCGTTGCATTTGAACGGGTTCGTCAGGCGAGAGTCACGTCGGGAGAAGGCAACGCAGTATGCAGCGATCATTTCCGCAGCATTTCCGCCATTGCATTTGAACTCGCGAAACCAACTCACAATCTGCCCGATCCACCGAGCGACGGAACGTGGATGCCACTCCATGTCGTTCGGCGACTCGATCCTAATGGCCGCTATCCCACCCCGACCGGACCAGCGGCTAACGACCCGTAGCGGAGTTGCATCACTCCGCCCGACGGTGCTGTAATAGTATGCCGACGAACCAGATAGCGGCGACTATGGCGGCGCCCCATACGAGGGTAGTGAACATCGCGTGAGCTATGTCGCGCCTTGGGATGATCGCTAAGTTAAGCAGATTGAGAAAACTCCAACCGAAGCCCGCCCACGCCGCCCAAGTTGCAGCACGTGAAGGCTGGCGCCGAAGCTGCCACCAGACTAATCCAGCGCAGCCGACTGCCAAGACCAACAGGGCCATCAGCCCCACAAACAAGATCGGTCCGCTCAGGTCGTCCATGCCGCGATGATGGCGTTCACCGGATCGGTGTCAACTTCTGCTTTCCACGGAGGGTTCAACGGGTCGTCGCAACACTTCAATCTTGAGATGAGATGGAGTGGCAGCGATGAAGCAACGGCGACGGATTTACTACTCGGCAGAACAACGAGCCGAGATTTGGGACCGATGGCAACGCGGTGAATCGATGAGTTCGATCGGACGGCGGTTCGAACGGGAGTCTTCCTCGATCTTCGCGGTGTTGTCCCCGACAGGAGGCATCCGCCCGGCGGAACGGAAACGTCCAGCCCAAGCCCTGCGCCTGAGCGAGCGCGAGGAGATTTCCAGAGGTCTTAGCGTGGGCCGTTCGCTGCGCGCCATTGCAGCCCAGCTCGGCCGAGCGCCATCGACCATCAGCCGAGAGGTTGGCCGCAATGGAGGGCGGGATGGCTACAGAGCGGTGTCGTCAGACCATGCGGCATGGGACCGGGCACGGCGTCCAAAGCGGTGCAAGCTCGCTTGTCATCCGATGCTGCGCCGAACAGTATCCCGCAAACTGCGCCGCAAGTGGTCACCCGAGCAGATCGCGGGCTGGCTGAAACGCACCCCCCCTCCGCTCGTCACTGCATGCAGCGCCCGCCGCTGACGATGATGTTCTGTCCCACGACCCCGATTGCATCCTCGCTCGCGAGGAACCGGATCACCGCAGCCATATCCTCGGGCTCGCACATCTTGCCGCGTGGCACCGCCTTCATCGCCTCCGCGACCACTTCGGGCGGCACGCCATCGGTCACTG
>CANJRZ010000240.1 GCA_947476735.1 Sphingomonadaceae bacterium | reverse complement strand
GGCGATCGATGCGATCTACCGCTCGGGTCCGATGAAGCTCTGCGCCGGCCAGGCGATGCCCAATGGCCGGGCCTATCGCGAAGGCGATGGCTATCGCATTTCAGGGCGCTACACCTTCGGCAGCGGCACGCCGACCGCCTCCTTCTGCGTCGGCGGCTATCTCGTTTACGATGGTGACGAGCCGGTCCTCGGCGAAAATGGCCAACCGATCCACCTGATCGGTATCGCCCCGCGCGAGCATGTGAAGTTCCACGGGAACTGGGACGTCATGGGCCTGCGCGGCACCGGCTCCTACGATTTCGAAGTGTGCGAGCATGTCCTCCATGAGGACCATTTCATCCATGCCGCCGCCCCCTGCGCGAAGCGCGGCGGGACGCTTTACCGGATCGGCTTCATGGCGATCCCCTGCCTCCACCATGGATCATGGGGGATCGGCGTCGCTCAGCGCGCGCTCGACGAATGGCTGGCGATCGCGCAGGCCAAAAAACGCCCCGACGGCTTTGCCCATCAGGCGACGACGATGCAGCGCGACTTTGCCGTGGCGCAAGGCGAACTCCGCGCCGCCGAGGCCTATTCCCGGCAAAGCTAGTCGCTGCTGTTCGAGCGGGTCGAAGCCGGCGCACCCGCCGAGGAGATCGGGGCGCTGCACCTCGACGCACGGCTGTCGACCTCGAACGCGTTGCTGATCGGTACCCGCGTCACGCAGACCGCCTTCACCGCCTGCACGACCCTGGCTCTGCGCGATGGCAATATGATCCAGCGCTGTTTTCGCGACAGCCAGGCGGGCAATGCCCATATCCTGACCGGCGAAACGAGCTTCATCGAAGCCGGCCGGGTGCTGGCCGGGATCGACGAGAAGATCTTTTTCTAGAGAGCTCCGCAATCTTTTTCCCTCCCCCGCAAGCGGGAGAGGGAAAAGGAGAAACGCAGAGGGTTACCGCAAGCCCGCGTTGATCTTTGCCAACGCCGACGACGGCGGGACAAGCTCACGGTCCGGCAGCGCATTGAGCGGAAGCTTCACGGTGCCGAGCGCATCATGCAGGTCCTCGGCTTCGGGATCGACATAGAGCAGGCCGGTGACGATCTCGCCGGCGGCCTGGCGTTGCTGCAGGTAATTGGTCGCGCCGACATGATCGGTCGGGTCATAGTCAGCGGCCACCTTGCGCAGCACCAGCACCGATCCGTCATGCTGGGGCACCTCGATCAGCTCGCCCGGATCATAGCTCGCCTTGATCGGCGCGCGGCCGACCATCACGTCGAGCCGGTTCACCGCCTCATTATGCTCGCGCACCCAGTCGAAGCTCTTGGTAGAGCCCTTGTGGTTGTTGAACGCGATGCAGGGGCTAAGAACGTCAATGAAGGCGGCGCCCTTGTGGCGCAGTGCCGCCTTGATCAGCGGCACGAGCTGATCCTTGTCTCCAGAGAAGCTGCGACCGACGAAGGTCGCGCCGAGCTGGAGCGCAAGCGCGGCGAGATCGATCCCGCTTTCCGAATTGACGACGCCCTTCTTGGATTTGCTGCCCTTGTCGGCGGTCGCCGAGAACTGGCCCTTGGTGAGCCCGTAGACGCCGTTATTCTCGACAATATAGGCCATGTTGACGCCGCGCCGAATCGCATGGGCGAACTGGCCGAGGCCGATCGAGGCGCTGTCGCCATCGCCCGAGACGCCGAGATAGAGCAGCTCGCGGTTCGCGAGATTGGCGCCGGTCAGCACCGAAGGCATTCGGCCATGGACGGTGTTGAAGCCGTGGCTCGCGCCCAGGAAATAGTCGGGCGTCTTTGATGAGCAGCCGATCCCCGACAGCTTGGCGAGGCGGTGCGGCTCAAGGTCGATCTCGAAACAGGCCTGGACGATCGCGGCGCTGATCGAGTCATGGCCGCAACCTGCGCAGAGCGTGGAGACCTTGCCTTCATAGTCGCGCCGGGTGAAGCCGAGCGCGTTCTTGCCGAGCGACGGATGATGGAAATCCGGCTTGGTTATATAGGTCATCGGACCGTCTCCCCGACCGGCCTGGAATCGGTCGCTGCCATCCCCTTGGCGAGCTCGCCGGAGATGAACCGCGCCGTGATCGGCGAGCCGTCATAATTGAGCACCTTGACGAGCCGGGCCGGATCGACCCCGCCCTCGTTGATCAGCAACGCTCGCAGCTGAGCGTCGCGGTTCTGCTCGACCACGAACACGAGGTCGTGCGCGGCAATGAAATCGAACACCTCCCCCGCGAACGGGAAGGCGCGGAGCCGGAGCGCATCGATCGCCAGGCCGCGCGCTTCCATCGCGTGCAGCGCCTCGTCCATCGCCGGCGAGGTCGAACCATAATAGATCACGCCATAGCTCGTCTTCTTCGCCGCCTTGCGCTCGATCGGGGCGGGGACGATCGACTTGGCCGTATCGAACTTGCGGAGCAGCCGTTCCATATTGTCGATATAGACCGCACCCTCTTCGCTGTAGCGGGCATAGGGATCGCGCGAAGTGCCGCGGGTGAAGTAACTTCCCTTCGAAGGGTGGGTCGCCGGCAGAGTGCGATACGGGATGCCGTCGCCGTCAACATCCTTGTAGCGGCCGAAATCGGCACCCGCCTCAAGCATCTCTGCGGTCATGATCTTGCCGCGGTCGAGATTGCGGGTCTCATCCCAGGCGAAGGGCTCAATCAGCCACTCGTTCATACCCATGTCCAGATCGAGCATGACGAAGATCATCGTCTGGAGCCGATCCGCCAGGTCGAAGGCGAGTGCGCCGAACTCGAAGCATTCGTTCGGTCCCTCGGGCAGCAGCAGGACATGCTTGGTGTCGCCATGGCTGGCATAGGCCGCCGAGAGGATGTCCGACTGCTGGGTGCGGGTCGGCATGCCAGTCGACGGGCCGCCACGCTGCACGTCGAAGATCACCGCGGGAATTTCGGCGAAATAGCTGAGGCCGATGAACTCCTGCATCAGCGATACGCCGGGACCCGAAGTGCAGGTGAAGGCGCGCGCACCGTTCCAGCCGGCGCCGGTGACAATGCCGATCGAAGCGATTTCGTCTTCGGCCTGGACGATCGCATAACGCGCCTCGCCGGTTTCGGGATCGTGGCGCAGCTTCTTGCAATAATCGATGAAGGCCTCGGCGAGCGAGGTCGATGGCGTGATCGGGTACCAGGCGCAGACCGTGGCGCCGCCATAGACCGCACCGAGGCCGGCGGCGGTGTTGCCGTCAACGAAAATCCGCTCGCCCACCGCGTCGGCGCGCTGAAGCTTGAGGCCGATCGGCTTCAGATGGTTCTTCGCATAATCAAAGCCGATTTCGAGCGCCTCGAGATTGGCCGGGATCAGCGCGGGCTTCGAACCATATTCCTCGTGCAGCAGCTGTTCGACAACCGCGCGCTCGATCCCGATCAACGCGCTCAGAGCACCGAGATAGATGATGTTCTTGAGCACCTTGCGCTTGGAAGGCTCGGCATAGGCGCTGTTGCACAGCTGGGTGAGCGGCACACCGACTACGGTGATGTCATCGCGAAACCGGGTCGCGGGCATCGGCTTGGTGCTGTCGTAGAACAGATAGCCGCCCTTCTCGATTTCGGCCAGATCGCGGTCCCAGGTCTGCGGGTTCATCGCGACCATCAGGTCGACGCCGCCGCGGCGGCCGAGCCAGCCTTCGCCGCTGATCCGGATCTCGTACCAAGTCGGTAGGCCCTGGATATTAGACGGGAAGATGTTACGCGCGCCGACCGGCACGCCCATCCGCAGGATCGCCTTGACAAACAAGCCGTTGGCCGAGGCTGAGCCCGATCCGTTGACATTGGCGAACTTGACGACGAAATCGTTTATCGCCCTGATGGGAGCAGTCATCGGCCGCACCCTCCGGCATGCGTCATTTCGATCAATGTCTTCTGCATGTCCCAGGCGCCGGTGGGGCAGCGCTCGGCGCACAGCCCGCAGTGCAGGCAGACATCCTCATCCTTCACGGCGACCCGGCCGGTCGGCAATGTCGCAGAAACGTATAGGTCCTGCGTCAGGTTCAAGGCCGGTGCCTGCAGCCGCGGCCGCAATTCTTCTTCTTCGCCATTGACGGTGAAGGTGATGCAGTCGGTCGGGCAGATGTCCACGCAGGCATCGCATTCGATGCACAGCGACTTGGCGAACACGGTCTGCACGTCGCAATTGAGGCAACGCTGGGTCTCTGCCCAGCTGCGCGGATCGTCGAAGCCGAGCTCGACCTCGGCCTTGACGTCACCGAGTGCGGTGGCCAGCGGCAGCAGCGGCACCTTCTGCCGATCCTCGAGCGAGATGTCGTTGTCGTAGCTCCACTCGTGGATGCCCATCTTCTGCGAAGAGACGATCACCCCGGGGGGCGGGCGCAGGCGGAGATCGACACCGCGGCAGAAATGGTCAATCGAGATCGAGGCGTCATGGCCGTGCGCCACCGCCCAGATGATATTCTTGGGGCCGAACGCGGCATCACCGCCGAAGAACACCCGCGGGATTGTCGACTGGAAGGTGGTCTCGTCGACCTTCGGCATCTCCCACTCATCGAACTCCATGCCGATGTCGCGTTCGATCCAGGGGAAGGCATTCTCCTGGCCAACCGCGATCAGCACATCGTCGCATTCATAATGCTCGTCGGGCTCGCCGGTCGGCATGAGCGCGCGCCGCCCCTTCTCGTTGGTACCCCACGCGACCTTCTCGAAGGTGACGCCGGTCAGCTTGCCGTCCTGATGGGTGAATTCCTTCGGCACCCGGAAGTTGATGATCGGGATGCCTTCATGCTGAGCATCCTCCTTCTCCCAGGGCGACGCCTTCATCTCGTCGAACCCCGAACGGACGATCACCTTGACGTCGTCACCGCCGAGGCGGCGCGAGGTGCGGCAACAGTCCATCGCGGTGTTGCCGCCGCCGAGCACGATCACCCGCTTGCCGATGCTGTCGAGATGCTCGAACGATACGTTCGACAGCCAGTCGATTCCGATGTGAATGTTGGCGGCCGCTTCCTTGCGGCCGGGAATGTCGAGATCACGGCCGCGCGGTGCACCCGTGCCGACGAAGATCGCGTCATAATCCTGCTTGAGCAGATCGGAGAGGCTGCCGATCCACTGGCCCAGCTTCATGTTGATGCCAAGATCGGTGACGAAGCCCATTTCCTCGTCGATCACGCTTTCGGGCAAGCGGAAGCGCGGAATCTGGCTGCGGATCATCCCGCCTGCGCGGGTGTCCCCGTCGTACACGGTGATGTCATAGCCGAGCGGGGCGAGATCGCGCGCGACCGTCATCGATGCAGGGCCGGCGCCGACGCAGGCAATCTTTTTGCCGATCTTCTTCTTCGGCGCCTTCGGCATGCGCGACCTGACGTCGCCCTTGTTGTCGGCGGCGACGCGCTTCAGCCGGCAGATCGCAACCGGTTCCTCGTCGACGCGGCCGCGCCGGCAGGCGGGCTCGCAGGGACGATCGCAGGTCCGCCCGAGGATTCCGGGAAAGACGTTCGACTTCCAGTTGACCATATAGGCATCGGCATGACGGCCCTGGGCGATCAGGCGGATATATTCTGGCACCGGCGTATGGGCCGGGCAGGCCCATTGGCAATCGACGACCTTATGGAAATATTCCGGCGCCTCAATGTTGGTAGGCTCCAACGCGTCGAACTCCTCTCACCCGCTCCCTCGCCGCCGCAGCCTCTCGCTCCGACCACCCGGGACCGTCCTCCTCACATCCGCAGGGATGCTCGCAATGCCGCTCTTAACGCGCGATGTCCGGCCTATCCACCCTCGACGGCGCACTTTTCCCCAAGTTTAGCGGAATAGTGGAGAAATAAGTCACTGCGTGAGCCGCGACAATCGCCGTCGGATTTGATCAACCGTACTAGAAATAGCTGCGGCCTATTTGATCATAGGGACCAGCAATCGATTTGGTGGCCCGGATCATCGCAAGACATCCGAGTCGAGCACGCCTCAATTATCGGCAGGCGCGCTCGGCCGCATTGCGGTGATGCCGCCGTCGACCGGAATATCGGCGCCGGTGATAAACGCCGCTTCGTCGCTCGCCAGGAACACCGCGCAGCGGGCCACCTCCTCGGTGGTGCCGAAGCGCCGCAGCGCCGTCCCCTTGGCCGCGGTCTCACGCAGCTTGGGCGGGAGCCCGGCGACCATGTCGGTCATGATCGTGCTCGGGCAGATCGCGTTCGAGCGGATATTGTCGGGGCCATAGGCAACCGCGGCATGCTTGGAGAGCAGGCGGATGCCGCCCTTCGAACTATGATAAGCAGCGCAGATATGGGTGGCGACCATGCCGCCGATCGAGGCGATGTTGACGATCGAACCGCCGCCGCGCTTGCGCAGCTCGGGCACCGCATATTTGATACCGAGGAAGGGACCCTTCATATTGGTGTCGATGATCTTGTCCCATTCCTCCTCGCTGCAATTCACGGCATCGGACTGGGCAAGATAACCTGCATTATTGACGAGGATGTCGAGGCCGCCGAACGTACCGGTCGCCAGTGCGATCACCGCCTGCCAGCTGGCCGCGTCGCGCACGTCGAGATGATGCGCCACCGTCACCTGGGCACCCGCTTTCGCGTTGAGCTCGGCAGACAGGGCGGCGATCTCGTCATCAAGGATATCGGTGATGACGACCCGGGCGTCCTCAAGCGCATATTGCTCGACGATCGCCCGGCCGATCCCGCGCCCGCCCCCGGTAACGATGGCAACCTTGTTGCTGAGCCGCTTGGACATGGCATTCCTCCCCCATGAGTGTTTATGGTCGGTCCTAACATGCTCTATTTGTCAGC
>CANJRZ010000239.1 GCA_947476735.1 Sphingomonadaceae bacterium | reverse complement strand
GCTATCGAACCGTGTCTTAAAATCCTACGACGATATCCTCGATCATTGCTGCTTCGCCTGGAACCGCCTCACCGATCAGCCATGGCGCATCATGTCGCTCGGCCTGCGAACATGGGCCCATCGGTTCTGATCAGGGAGTCTTGGTATGAAATGCTACCATCGCCACTGCAGCAGGCGCCACCGCCCCAGCAGCGCGAGCCATTCCACGCCCGGCCCCAACAGCATTACGGCCATGACGACCGCTACAAATACAAGCGGAAGAAGAGCTTCCTCGAGGAGCTGTTCGACTAGGAAGAAGGCCGCCGGATCTCTCCGGCTCCCTCTTAACTTGCCTTATGCTGCCTGCTTCGCCCTGCTCGCGCGCTTGCGCTCGTGCGGGTCGAGGTGAGTCTTGCGCAGCCGGATCGACTTCGGCGTCACTTCAACCAGTTCATCGTCGTCGATATAGGCAATCGCCTGCTCCAGCGTCATCCGCTTCGGCGGTGTCAGCCGGATCGCGTCGTCTTTGCCGCCCGAAGCACGGAAGTTGGTGAGTTGCTTCGCCTTCATCGGATTGACTTCGAGATCGTCGGTCTTCGCGTTCTCGCCGACGATCATTCCCTCATAGAGAGTTTCGCCATGGGCAACGAACAGGATGCCGCGCTCTTCGAGCGGGCCGAGGGCGTAGCTGTTGGCTTCGCCCGCGCCATTCGAGATCAGCACACCGTTCTTGCGGCCCTCGATATTGCCCTTGTGCGGGCCATATTTCTCGAACAGCCGGTTCATGATCCCGGTGCCGCGCGTGTCGGACAGGAACTCACCATGATAGCCGATCAGGCCGCGCGACGGCGCAGAGAAGGTAATCCGGGTCTTGTTGCCGCCTGACGGCCGCATATCGGTCATCTCGGCCTTGCGGAGGTTCATCTTCTCGACAACCGTGCCTGAATATCCCTCGTCGACGTCGATCACGACCGTCTCATAGGGTTCTTCGCGGCCGCCTGCTTCATTCTCGCGGAACAGCACGCGCGGGCGGCTTATGCTGAGTTCGAAGCCTTCTCGCCGCATCGTCTCGATCAACACGCCGAGCTGAAGCTCGCCGCGGCCGGCGACTTCATAGCTGTCCTTGTCGGCACTTTCGGTAACCTTAATCGCGACATTGCTCTCCGCCTCGCGGAATAGCCGGTCGCGGATCATTCGGCTCGTGACCTTGCTGCCTTCGCGGCCGGCCATCGGGCTGTCGTTGACGGCGAAGCGCATCGACAGGGTCGGCGGATCGATCGGCTGGGCATGCAGGGGCTCGGTAACGCTCGGATCGGCAATAGTGTTGGCAACCGTTGCGATGGTGAGGCCCGCGATCGAAATGATGTCGCCTGCCGTAGCTTCTTCGACAGGAACCCGCTCAAGGCCGCGAAATGCCATGATCTTCGAGGCGCGGCCGGTCTCAACGATCTTGCCGTCAGGATCGAGCGCGTGAATCGCCTGATTGACCTTGACGGTACCGCTCTGGACGAGGCCGGTGAGAATGCGGCCGAGGAAGTTATCGCGGTCGAGCAGGGTCACGAGAAATTTGAACGGCCCATCGGGATCGGCCTTGGGCGCCGGGACATGATCGATAATCTTCTGGAACAGCGGCGCCAGCGTGCCCGAGCGTGCCGTGGCATCCTCACTGGCATAGCCATTACGCCCGCTGGCGAAGAGGACCGGGAAATCGAGCTGTTCGTCCGAAGCTTCGAGGCTGACAAAAAGGTCGAACACCTCATCCAGCACTTCCTGGGTGCGTTCGTCGGGCCGGTCGATCTTGTTGACTACGACGATCGGGCGCAGGCCCAGCGCCAGCGCTTTGCCGGTGACGAACTTGGTCTGCGGCATTGCGCCTTCCGACGAATCGACCAGCAGGATTACGCCATCGACCATCGACAGGATACGCTCGACCTCACCGCCGAAATCGGCGTGGCCTGGCGTATCGACGATGTTGATGTGAGTGCCTTCCCACTCGACCGAAGTGCACTTGGCGAGGATGGTGATCCCCCGCTCCTTTTCGAGATCGTTCGAATCCATGGCGCGCTCTTCGACGCGCTGATTGTCGCGGAAGGTACCCGATTGACGGAAGAGCTGATCCACCAGGGTGGTCTTGCCGTGATCGACGTGCGCAATGATGGCCACGTTGCGGAGGCTCATGAGTCTCTAAGATCCTGATATGAGGGATTTGGCCGCGCCATAGCCGAAATGTCGCAATGCAACAAGCTCGTTCCCCTCGGCAATCGGCGGCTTTCTAGCCGCGCCGGTCGCGAAGGTAAAAAAAGGGCCGGTTCGTTAGAACCAGCCCTTAAGTCATTAGGAGAGGATGCCTGAAAGGCCTAACCTTATTGCGACGCAGCGATTGATTCGACAACTGCCAATGCATCAATCACAATTGCATATTATGCAATTGTGATTCCCGGTACGAAACCGCTTCCGCAGCGTATCACTTGAATAATGCACCCCTTACGGCCATCTTCGCAGCGGAGCAAAGCATAGGGAGATGCCGGCGATGGCAAGCACCACGACGACCGAACAACCTGGACTGGTGCTGGAAGCTCCCGCCCCGGTGAAGGTGCTCGCACCTGAAAAAGCCTCCGGTCTTGTCCCGCTCAAAGAAGAACAACGGACTCAGCTCGACGCGAAGGTCGATGCCTTCATCGAAGAACTCGTAGCGGAGGACGTCAACAGCCCCGAATTTGGCAAGAGGGTCGACTCGATCAGCAATATGGGTCGCAAGGAAATCGCCGAAGCGTCCGGCCAGTCGAACCGCTTCCTCGATCGGCCGGTGCACGCGATCGACTCGGAGAACAGCGTCGGCGCTAACCTCGCTGAACTGCGCCGCACCGTCGAGGATCTTGATCCGGGCAAGCGCGACAACCTCTTCACCAAGAAGAAGCTGTTCGGGATCATCCCCTGGGGCAGCCGGATGCGCGACTATTTCGACAGTTACCGCTCGGCACAGAGCCATATCTCCTCGATCCTCAACAGCCTCGGATCCGGCAAGGACGAACTGATCAAGGACAATGCCGCAATCGACGTCGAACGACAGAATCTGTGGGCGGCGATGGGCCGGCTCGAGCAGATGATCCACCTGTCGAAGACATTGGACGAACGGCTTGAGGCCAAGGCGCTCGAACTCGACAGCAGCGATCCCGCAAAGGCCAAGGCGATCCGCGAGACCGCGCTTTTCTACGTCCGCCAGCGGAGCCAGGATCTGCTCACCCAGATGGCGGTCACGGTGCAGGGCTATCTGGCGCTCGATCTCGTCAAGAAGAACAATGTCGAGCTGGTGAAGGGCGTCGACCGCGCCTCTACGACGACGGTGGCAGCATTGCGCACCGCAGTGACGGTCGCCCAGGCGCTGACCAGCCAGAAGCTGGTGCTCGAGCAGATCACCGCGCTCAACACCACCACCGCCAACATGATCGATTCGACCGGCGAGATGCTCAAGAACCAGACCGGCGAGATTCATAAGCAGGCCGCCTCGTCGACCATCCCGGTCGAGACGCTGCAGCGCGCCTTTCAAAATATCTACGACACGATGGACGCGATTGACACCTTCAAGATCCAGGCGCTCGATTCGATGAAGCAGACTGTCAACACGCTGACCACCGAGGTCGAGAAGTCGAAGGGCTATATCGCTCGAGCCGAAGGCGCGGCGCAAGGCCAGACAGAGCCGTTTAGGGCGTTGGAATAGGCGGAAATGGTCAACAGCCGCGCGACGATGAACCGGGCCGAAGAAATCCTCGAGCGAGTCCGCGCGCGCACGTCGCCGCGACAGATTAAGGCGCACAGGCGGCGCGTCGCCGGCTTCTTCCGGCGGCTCAAATACGCTGTCTTCTCGGTGCTCGCAGTGGCGTTCGTCGGCGGTATGATTGGTAGCTTCGTGACCCCGCTCGGCATTTGGGGCTTCTTCCTCATGCTCGTGACGATGGCGGTCGCCTTCTTCGCCATATTGGGCTGGCCGAGCGGTCCGGACCCCACCCCCCAACAGATCGCCAGAACCGAACTACCGCTGCTGCCGCATCAAACCGAACGCTGGCTGGAAGCGCAGCGCAGCGCCCTCCCTGCTCCGGCCCAGCATCTCGCCGACCAGATCGGAATAAAGCTCGAAGCGATGACGCCCCAATTCGCACGGCTTGATCCGCGCGAGCCCGTTGCGAACGAGCTGCGCAAGCTGGTAGCCGAAGAGCTGCCCGAGCTCGTAGAAGGCTATAAGCGGGTTCCCGAGGCAATGCGCCGCGAGGCCCGCAATGGCGGCGGTTCGCCCGATAAGCACCTGATCGAAGGCCTACGCGTCGTAGACGAGGAATTGCTGCGCATGAGCGAACAGCTGGCGAGCAGCGATCTCGACAAGCTGGCAACGCAGGGCCGCTATCTTGAGCTCAAATATCGCGGCGAGGACGGTGAGACGCGCTGAGGTCTACCGTTTGCCGTCCGCGTGCCTGATGCCAGCGAGCAATACTTCCATTGCGTCAGGATAGGACGGACCGCCGCAGGTGGTCATCGCCTCTGGGATATTGATCCGGTGGCTGTCCGGGATGGCCTGTCGGAGCAGCGGATGCTCAAGCATCTCGGTGCCCTTGTCTCTGATCCTGCCACCATTGTCGACGATCAGGAAATTGGGCCGCGCCATCGCCATCTGTTCGATAGACATTCGCGACGGCAGCATCGGACGATCAAGCTTTCTGGCGAGGTTTACCAGCCCTGCGCGGCGCATCATCTCGTCGACGAGACTCCCCTGCCCGGTCAGATAGCCGCGCCGTTGATAATAGGCTGCGATCCTTCCCCGACCTGGCGGCGTACCGACGGCAGAGAGGCGCTTTCGCATCGACGCGATCAGAGCCTCCCCCCGCGCCCGGTGACCAATCGCTTCAGCCACCAGCCTCGTCGTACGTTCGATGCTTTCAAAGCGATCGTCCCAAGGCAGATCGATTATCTTAACCTTGCGGCTCCGTAGCACTGCCAGCGCTGCCGGGGCACCGAAGCCCGCAGTGAAAACAAGGTCTGGCTTCAGCACAAGCATCTCCTCGGCACTGCCGCGAATGCCCCGGAATTGGCGCGCCTTGACGACTCCCCAGGACATCGACGGATCATGCGAGAAGCGATTCAGCGCGACGATCTGCCCCGGATCGGCCAGCGCCAGGAGATATTGATCTGCGCAGAGGCTCAGCGAGACGATCCGCCTCGGCGCAGCCGCCGCCGCCGGCGTCACGACAAGCGCCAGCAACGAGAAGAGCCAGCAATGTTTTCGCAGTCGCATCACCTTCTCATTCGAAGATCGCCCCGCTAGGGTCAAGCGAGCCCGATGACCTCTCACGCTCCTTCTCAACGCATGATTCTGATCGCCGGCCTCGGGCTCGCAGCGATCCTTCTCGCTGTCGCTTCATTGCTGACCGGACCTACCCGCTTCGGCTCGACAGAGTTCGCTGACATTATCGCTGGTAGCGGCGATCCGATGCTGCGCGCGGTACTGATCGAATTAAGGCTGCCGCGTGCGCTGATCGGTCTCATGGTTGGTGCGATGCTTGGTCTCGGTGGCGCCGTGCTTCAGGGCTATCTGCGCAACCCGTTGGCCGAACCATCGGTGCTGGGGACTTCCAATGCCGCTGCACTCGGCGCGGTAATCGCGCTGTATTTCGGGATTGCGCAAGCCCACCCGCTCGCGTTGCCCCTGCTCGCAATAGGCGGAGCGATGCTGGGCCTCGCTCCACTCACGTTGCTCGCCGGACGCGCCGAGAGCCCCTTGTCGCTGATCCTTGCGGGAATCGCCGTCGGCACGCTGGCCGGCGCCGGGATCAGCCTGGCGCTCAATCTGGCGCCCAATCCCTTCGCTGCAATGGAAATCATGAGCTGGCTGATGGGGTCGATCGAGGACCGATCCTTCACTCATGTCTGGCTGGCGTTGCCCTGCATAACCGTTGGCGCCGCCCTGCTGATGTGGAACAGCCGAGCGCTCGACGCACTCACTCTCGGCGAGGATGCCGCGCAGACCTTGGGGGTCGACCTCAAGCGTCTGCAATTGCGTATCCTTGCCGGCATCGCAATCGGCGTCGGCGGGGCAGTTGCCGTGTCGGGAGCCATCGGCTTCGTCGGCCTGATCGTGCCACATTTGCTGCGGCCGTTCGGTGATCGCTCGCCATCAGCACTGCTACTACCGTCAGCGCTCGGCGGCGCTGCGCTGCTCAGCGCGGCCGACATCGCCGTGCGGCTGATCCCGGCCGAGACCGAGTTGAGGCTCGGCGTGGTCACCGCCATCCTCGGCGTTCCCGTCTTCCTCTACCATCTCCTCCGGGAGCGCCGGCTGTGGTGACGCTGACGATCTCCGCCCTTGAGATCGAACTCCGCAGGCGCACGGTGCTCCAGGGTATCGACGCGACAGTGGCCCCTGGCATGCTGGTCGGCATTGTCGGCCCCAACGGCGCGGGAAAATCGACCCTGGCACGGGCAATCGCCGGCCTCATCAGGCCAAGCAACGGCCGGATTCTGCTGGACGATGAGCACGTGCATGAAATGGCCAGAGCTACGCTCGCCCTCCGTATCGCCTATCTGCCGCAAAGCCAGACGGTGCATTGGCCGTTGACCGTCGAAAGGCTGGTCTCACTCGGCCGCCTACCCCATCTGGCGCCTTTCTCGCGCATTGGAGAAAACGACCTGTCCGCAATCGAGCGGGCTATGGAGCGAGCCGAAGTGCTTGGGTTACGTGATCGTCCGGTCACCGAGCTCTCGGGCGGCGAACGCGCTCGCGCTTTGATCGCCCGCGCGCTGTCGGTTGGAG
>CANJRZ010000238.1 GCA_947476735.1 Sphingomonadaceae bacterium | reverse complement strand
GGCAAGCAGTGGATCGCCAAAGCGAAGATCGACGCGCCGCTCGCCCGATTCGGCGTAAAAGGCGGCCGGTTGACGCTCTATGGCTCCTATGTCGGCACCTCGGTGACCGATCCCTATACGTTGCGCAAGCGGCCTTTCTCCGAGTTCAATGCTTTGGGCTATGAGATCAATTTCCGTCAGGATCTCGGCAAATTTGCCTGGGGTATCGACGTCGACGGGTTCACCCATAATTCGAACTTCCGACGTACAGAAGTCGACCGCTTCGTCCAGTTCAGTCCGCGGACCGAACTCTTCGTCGAATATCGCCCGTCGGCGCGGACGACTGTCAGCCTGACCTTGCGGAACATCCTCCAGAACACGTTCGCCCGCAAACGCACCTTTTACGCGCCCGACCGGACCAATCCCAATCCAAGCCTGTTCGAATATCGCGAGCGCCGGCAGCATGTGATTCCATACCTCAAGGTGAAGCACAGCTTTGGGTGAACCAGCTTCTTTCCCGTGCAGGGAGGAATCGGGATCCTAATTCAAAAATCGCCCCAGATCGGCGACGTCGATCATCACCTCGCGCCGGCCGACATGGTCGGGCGCAGAGACGATGCCGTCCTTCTCGAGCCGTTCGATCAGCCGCGCCGCCGAATTATAGCCAACCCGCAATTGGCGCTGCAGCCAGCTGGTCGAAGCTTTGCGGTTCTCGACCACGAGCTGGATCGCCCGGCGATAGCTCTGGGTTTCGGGATCGTCGGGGCCGGAGGGGCCGCCTTCCATCGCGAAGCCGCCATCCTCGGGCTCCTCGGTAACCGAGGAGATATAGTCGGGTGTGCCCTGGCCGCGCCAGTGATCGGCCACCGCGCGGACCTCGTCGTCTGATACGAACGGGCCGTGGACGCGGATGATCTGCTTGCCTCCGGGCATATAGAGCATGTCGCCCTTGCCCAGCAGCTGTTCGGCGCCCTGTTCGCCGAGGATGGTGCGGCTGTCGATCTTGCTGGTCACCTGGAAGCTGATCCGGGTCGGCAAGTTCGCCTTGATCACGCCGGTGATCACGTCGACCGAGGGTCGCTGCGTCGCCATGATCAGGTGGATGCCGGCCGCGCGCGCCTTCTGAGCGAGCCGCTGGATCAGGAACTCGACTTCCTTCCCGGCGGTCATCATCAGGTCGGCGAGCTCGTCGACGATCACCACGATCTGCGGCATCGGCTCGAATTCGAGCTTCTCCTCCTCATAGATTGGCTGGCCGGTGGCGGCGTCATAGCCGGTCTGGACGCGCCGCCCGAGCGGCTGGCCCTTGGTCTTGGCGGCGCGCACCTTCTCGTTGAAGCTGGCGAGGCCGCGCACCCCGATCGAGGACATCATCCGGTAACGGTCTTCCATCTGCTCGACCGCCCATTTGAGCGCGCGCACCGCCTTTTGCGGCTCGGTCACGACCGGCGAGAGCAGGTGCGGGATATCGTCATAGATGCTCAGTTCGAGCATCTTCGGATCGATCATGATCATCCGGCACTGGTCGGGTGTCAGCCGGTAGAGCAGCGACAGGATCATCGAGTTAAGGCCGACCGACTTGCCCGATCCGGTGGTGCCGGCGACGAGCAGGTGCGGCATCGGCGCCAGATCGGCGATCACCGGGTCGCCGCCGATATTCTTGCCGAGCACGAGGCCGAGTCCGCCTGTCTCCTCGAACGCGTCGCTGCCGATCAGTTCGGACAGCGACACCGTCTCGCGCTTGGCATTGGGCAGTTCGATACCGATCACCGTGCGCCCCGGGATCACCGCGATACGCGCCGACATGGCGGACATGTTGCGCGCGATATCGTCGGCGAGCGCGACGACCCGGCTCGCCTTGATCCCCGAGGCGGGTTCGAGTTCGTACATGGTGACGACCGGGCCGGGGCGAATCTCGACGATCCGGCCCTTGACGTTGAAATCGTCCAGCACCGTTTCCAGCAGTCGCGCATTCCGCTCGAGCGCGGCCTTGTCGATCACCTTCCCGGTGTTGGCGAGCGGCTTGGCGAGCAGTTCCAGGCTCGGCAACTTGTAGGTATCGCCGAGCGGCAGCGAACTTTGCCGCTCGCGCGCCGCGGCCTTGGCGGAAGGGGGCGTCGCCTTCTTGCGGTCGGCGATCACCGGCGGCGGTGCGTCATCAACGTCGACGATCGGCGCATGGCGCGGCGGCCGAACCGGGATCGGCACCCGGTCGATCGTCTCAATGTCGGTTTCGTCGATTTCCTCGTCGAAATCGAACGGTTCCACGGGTTGGCCTTGGCGCGCATAGGCGCCACGGCGGAACAGCCAGTCGCGCTCGTCGGCCTCGAGGCCGAGCCCCCAGGTCCAAAGCGAGATGCCGACGATCGCGAACAGCGCCGCGCTGCCAAGCCGGAGACCATTGACCAGCACGGGATCGGCGATCTGATCGAGACCCATGCTGATCAATGCTGCGCCACCGAGCCCGAAGCTACCGCCGAAGCCGGCCGG
This sequence comes from Sphingomonadaceae bacterium, assembly GCA_947476735.1. GTDB lineage: Bacteria > Pseudomonadota > Alphaproteobacteria > Sphingomonadales > Sphingomonadaceae > Rhizorhabdus. Next base: position 4,319 of record CANJRZ010000238.1, on the reverse strand, counting down.
AAGCCCCGCCACCGATCCGCTGCGAAACAGCGCCAGGCCCACGCCGAGCAACAGCGCCGCGAAGAAGGCAACGCCGAGCGAGCGCTTCCACTTGCCCACCCTGTGCCCGCGCCATAGCCGTAGTCCCCAGATCAGCCCGAGCGGCAGGACGATAGCGATGCCGGGCCCGAAACTGCTCAGCGCGACATCTGCGATCCACGCGCCGGCCGACCCGAAGATATTCTCAGGCGGCCCGCCGGCCGCTGTGTTTAGAGCGGGATCCGTGACATGATAGCTGGCCAGCACGAATCCCAACGCGATCGTTGTCCCGATCAGAGCGATCGCTGCGAGGATTGAGGTCGCGCGTCGGCCGAGATCGCCGAGGCTCCCCTGCCATCCTTCCCCGCCGCCTTGCGTGCCCGGGGTTCTGATGCTGATGCTGCGACTGGCCATGGGATACGCGCCTTACGGATTCATGCTTCGTTCCAGAATCTCATAGAGGCAGGTCGCGGTCAAGCAAGGCGCGACCGTTTCAATCGTCATCCCGGCTTCTGCCGGGATGATGAGGAGAGTAGCAAGTCCCGGCGACACCTCTTAAAGGGGGCCCATGGACCGCTACGACGTCATCATCCTCGGTGGGGGGCTGGTCGGGCTCACCCTCGGCATCGCACTCGCAAAGCACCAGATCCGCGCCGTCGTCATCGATCCCGCCGATCCTGCAAAGCAGCTTGCCGCCGGTTTCGACGGGCGCGCCTCGGCGGTCGCCAGTGCGCCGTGGCGGATGCTCGAGACGATCGGCGTCGGCGCCTTGCTCGAGGGCAGAGGCTGCCCGATCGAGACGATCCGCGTACAGGATGGGCTCAGCCCCGAAGCGCTGCTGTTCGAACCCGCCGCTGATGATGGCGCGCTGGGCCTGATGTTCGAGAATCGCGACCTGCGTACCGCGCTCGATGCCGCCGCTCGCGCCGCCGAAGGGCTGACCCTGCTGCGGCCTTGCAGACCGGTCGACGTGCGCCGGGATCTCGACGGGGTGACGGTCACGCTCGACGACGGGCGTGCGATCGCCGGCGCGCTGCTGATCGGCGCCGAGGGCCGCCAGTCGCCGACCCGCGAGGCGGCCGGGATCACCGTCGCGCGCTGGTCCTATGATCATGTCGCGATGATCGCGTCGATCGCGCACGAAAAGCCGCATGGCAATATCGCCTATGAGATCTTCTATCCCGCGGGGCCGTTCGCGATCCTGCCGCTGATCGACGGTGCGGACGGCGGCCACCGCTCGGCGCTGGTCTGGACGGTCGACCAGAAGGATGCGCCGGCGATGCTCGGCCTGCCCGACCGCGCTTACCAGGCCGAGGCCGAGAAGCGGATGGGCGGCATTCTCGGCGCGGTGCGGATGACGTCGCCGCGCTCCTCCTACCCGCTCGGTTTCCACCATGCCGCCCGGATCACCGACACAAGGCTCGCGCTGGTCGGTGACGCCGCGCACGGCATCCACCCGATCGCGGGCCAGGGGGTCAATCTCGGCTATCGCGACGTTGCGGCGCTGACCGAGGTGTTGGTCGAGGGGATGCGGCTTGGCCTTGATCCCGGCGACGCCCAGCTCCTCGCGCGTTATCAGCGGTGGCGCAGCCTCGACAGCTTCATGGTCGCCGCGAGCACCGACGGGCTGACCCGGCTGTTCGGCATCCCCGGCCGGCCGGCCCGCGCGATCCGGCGGTTCGGGCTTGGGATGGTGCAGCGGCTGGGACCGTTGAAGAACCGCTTCATGGCCGAGGCCCGGGGTGAGACGGGAAAGCTGCCCAAGTTGCTCGAAGGTTTGAGAATCTGACGTCATCCCGGCGGAGGCCGGGATCTCGGTCGTGGTTTGCGACCTCAACTCCGTCCTTGCCGACCGAGATCCCGGCCTCCGCCGGGATGACGGCTAAGGGTCGAGCTGCCGCGCTTCCTCCACCAGCATCACCGGGACGCCGTCGCGGACGGGGTAGGCGAGGCCGGCGGTTTCGGAGATGAGCTCGCCGGCCGCTTCATCCCACCGCAGCGGGCCGCGGGTCAGCGGGCAGACCAGCACCGCGAGCAGTTCGGGATCGAGGCGCACTGCCAGATCCTTATTGAAGCGTCGCGGGGTCATCGTCGCCGCGGCGAAAGAAGCCGAGGAACTGGGCGAGCAGGTCGGCGCGCTCGTCGAGCGTCGCCGCTTCGAGCAGCGCCTGCTTGGCGGCGGCATCGAACGGCGCCATGGCCGAGATCGCGTTGACCAGGGTTTCGTCATCGAGGCGGCTCACCTGGGTCCAGTCGACCATCACCCCGCGGCTGTCGGCGAAACGGCGCGCCTCGCGCTCGATCTCGGCCCGGACGATGCTGGGTAGCGCGTCGGGCGCCTCGCTGTCGTCAAACGCGCCGACATCGGCCTCGATCTGGCGAAACATCGTCGCGACGTTGAGTTCGCGGATCATGCGGAACCGTGTCAGCCCCTCAAGGACGATGTTGAAGCGCCCGTCGTCGAGCCGCTCGACTTCGCGGATATGGCCGACACAGCCGACGTCGAACAGGGGCGGCGGGTCGCCCGGCCCCCTGGGCTGGATCATCGCGATGCGCCGGTCGCGCGCCAGCGCATCGGACACCATCGCCCGGTAGCGCGGCTCGAAAATATGCAGCGGCAGATGCCCGCGCGGGAAAAGCAGTGCCCCCGGCAGAGGGAAGATCGTCAGGCGCTGGTGCTTGGTCTCGATCATGTCAGGTCCGAAATGACGGAAAAGGGGGAGACAGGAGGCAGCCCCGTCATCAGGTGAACAGGATCGCGGAGAGGCGGCGGCGCTGCTCGCGTGCCCAGCCATCCTCGAGCCCGACGACTTCGAGCAGCTTGAGCAACCGCTGCCTCGGCGCGCCCTCGTTCCATGTGCGGTCGCGGGCGATGATCTCGAGCAGGGCGTCGGCGGCGCCGTCGCGGTCGCCTGCGGCCATCAGCCCGCCGGCCAGCTCGAAGCGCGCCTCATGATCGTCCGGATCGGCGGCGATCCGCGCGCGCAGCGGCCCGAGGTCGTCGACCGGGGTCGCCTCCCTCGCCAATGCGAGCGCGGCCTGCGCCCGTCCGATCGCGGCGTCCTTCGCCTTGTCGGCCGGCACCTGGCCGAGCAGCGCCTCGGCCTCGTCAAGCTGACCGGCCTGCACCAGGGCGCGGACGAGCCCGGCAATCACCTGCACATTATCGGACGCCATCTCGTGGAGCTGGGTGAAGATCGACAGCGCGCGTTCGACATCGCCGCCCTCGAGCACCTCCTCGCCCATTGCGATCAGCGGCGCCATATCCTCGGCCAGCTTGCCCTCTTCGCCCTGTACGGGGATCTGCTTCAGGATCTGGTCGAGCATCTGTTTGAGCTGGCTCTCGCTGCGCGCCGGGGTGAGATCGGCGACCAGCTGGCCCTGGAACAGCGCATAGACGGTGGGAATCGACTGGACGCGGAATTGCGAAGCGATCAGCTTCTGCTCATCGACATTGACCTTGGCGAGGACCACGCCCTTGCCGGCATAATCGGCGGCGACCTTTTCCAGTATCGGCGTCAGCGCCTTGCACGGGCCGCACCATTCGGCCCAGAAATCGAGGATGACGAGCGACGTCATCGACGGCTCGACCACGTCGCGCCGGAACGCCTCGACCGCTTCCCGGTCCGCCGCGCTCATGCCCAAAGTCGCCACTGATGTTTCTCCCGAAGCTCGTTTCGCCCCATTATGTGGGACGCGGGCCGCATATGCCAAGAGCCCGCCCCGCGCGCTAGGCCGAAACCGCGCGGGCGCGGTGCCGCTGCGGGACAATGAGGGGCGGACAGCGCCATTTCCGGGTGCATGGGGTTGAACGCCGGAATCGATGGGGGTTTTGGGAGAGCTGGCTCTGACCTGATGCCCCCTCTCCAGCTTGCGGGAGGATCGGCAGGCTGAACCGGCCCGCGTCCGCGCCCGCCGCCACCGGATAGCGCGCTTCGGCGAGCATGCCCATGGCGTTCATCGTCTGCCTCTCCTGAAGGGGAGCGCGGCCCCTAGCAGAAAAGGGACGAAAACACCAGAACAAAAAAAGAACATAGCCTGGCAAAGCCTCCCCTGCGGAGCGGGGGAGGGAAGCCGGGAGCGCAGCGGATGGCCAAGGGGAGGGTGCCTGGCGCCGCCTGCAAAAAATCCCGAACAGGGCTTGCGCGTCCCCGCCCCCCAAGCTAATAGCCGCGCCTCGACCGCAGGGGTGCTCCATCGGAGCCCCGCGCGGACCGACGCCAGAGCGGGCGTAGCTCAGGGGTAGAGCACAACCTTGCCAAGGTTGGGGTCGAGGGTTCGAATCCCTTCGCCCGCTCCAG
>CANJRZ010000237.1 GCA_947476735.1 Sphingomonadaceae bacterium | reverse complement strand
TCGAGGAACGTACCGCCGCCGAAGTTCGGATTCAGCTCGACCCAGCCGCCGTCCATCACGATCGTCTGGCCGGTGACATAGTCTGACGCGCTGGTCGCGAGGAATTCGATCGTGCCGCAGCATTCCTCGAGCGTGCCGAGCCGTCGCTTGGGCACGTCGCGCATGATTTCCTTCATGATGTTCTTGGCGCCCCAGCGGAACATATAGGTGTCGACGTCGCCAAGCGCGATCGTGTTGACAGTGATGTCGAGATGCGCGGTCTCCAGTGCCAGGCTGCGGGTCAGTGCGTGCATCGCCGCCTTCGACGCAGAATAGCCGGCCAGACCGATGTTCATCGGCCGCACGCCCGAGGTCGAGGAGATGTTGATCACCTTGCCGCTGCCGCGCTCCTTCATATGCGGGATGATCTCGCGGCAGGTCATGAAGGCCGAGTGGACGTTGAGCTGGAAGTCGTCTTTCCACTGGTCGACCGTGATCTGGCTGGCGAGGCCGCCGCCGATCACGCCGCCGGCATTGTTGATGAGGATGTCGATGCGGCCGAACGTGTCGAGCGTGCCCTGGATCGACGCCTTGACGACGGCCTCGTCCATGACATTGCCTTCGAAGCCGATGCAGCGGCGGCCGAGTGACTTGACCTCGTCGACCGAGGTGTCGAAGTCGATCTCCTCGCCGACCGTCTTCGCCGAGGCGAGATCGAGGTCGATGATCGCGATGTCGGCGCCCATCCGCGCGAGATGGATCGCCGCTGCCCGCCCGACGCCGCGCCCGCCGCCGGTGATATAGGCGACCTGGCCGTCGAGCCTGCGATAGGGATAGCCGCTTTCGGGTTTTGCCATGCTCCGCTCCTGATCTTCGCCGGGCTTGGGCCGGCCTTATGTGTCAAATATTGCGTGCCCATTCAGCGCAATTCGGCGGTTTCCGCAATGCGCGAGCTGGGAAAACGGCTCAGTTCCCGTCCAGCGGGATGCTCCTGCCGAGAATCTTCTCGGTCGCGGCCCACAGTCGCGACGCATCCTCGGGGTCGATCGCATAGGCCATCACGCCGCGATGATAGCATGGCTCGCTGATCAGCTTCGCGACGCCACAATCCTCGAGATAAAGGGCAGGGCGGTGCGCCAGGGTCGGCTCGGTCGCCGCCCAGATCTGGGTGGATGCACCCTGCTCGATCGACTTGAGCAATACGCCGGAGAAATCGGCCGGATAGCGTTGCATCAGGAACTCGGCGATGTTGGGCGGTGCATGGCGCATCAGGCCGGTGATCGCGCCGCCGGGGTGCAGCGTATGGGTGGTGATGCCTTTCGCTCCGGCCTCCTGCCACAGCTTGAACGCGAACAGTGAGACGGCGGTCTTCGCCTCCCCATAGCCGTCCCATTCGTCATAGGGGCGGTTCGCATAATTGATGTCGTCGAGATCGAGCGGCTTATACTGGTGGGCGCTCGACCCGACCGCGATGACCCGCGGTGCGGCCGCCTTGAGCAAGGCGGGCATCAGACGGCTGGTCAGCCAGGCGTGGCCGACGAAATTGATCGCGAGCTGGGTCTCGAATCCCTCGGGGCTGCGCGCGAAGGGCGAGGCCATGACCCCGGCATTGTTGATCAGCAGATCGACCGGTCGGCCGAGCGCGAGGACGGCATCGGCGAAGGCATCGACGCTCTTCAGGGAGAAGAGATCGACCTGCATCGGGATGAGCTTGCCGCGCACCGATCCCTGCAATTCGCTGCAGGCGAGCTCTGCGCTCTCCCTGACGCGGCCGGCGACGATGACGTCGGCGCCGGCCAGCGCCAGCACGCGCGCCGTCTCGCGGCCGATGCCGCCGCCGGCCCCGGTGACGATCGCCAGTTTGCCGGTCAGATCATGACCGGCGATGACGTCCTCGGCGGTGCTCTCCGCGCGGAAGCGGATTTCGACGTCAGCAGCAAAGGCCATAACCTGATCTCCTGTCAAAGCTCGCCGCGCGCCATCGATCTGGCGATATGATCAGCCTGCCGCATCGCCAGGGTGACGATGGTGAGCGTGGGATTGGCAGCCCCCCCGGTCGTGAATTGCGATCCGTCCGAGACGAACAGATTCTTCACGTCGTGGGTCTGGCCCCAATTGTTCACGACCCCGTTGCTTGCTTTGGTCGACATCCGGTTGGTGCCGAGATTGTGGGTCGAAGGATAGGGGCGGACAGGATGGGTCTTTGTGGCGCCGATACTCTGATAGAGTTTCTGCCCCTGCGCGAAGGCGTAGTCGCGCATCCGGCTGTCGTTGGGATGGTCGTCATAATGGACATTGGCGACCGGCATCCCCCAGCCATCCTTGACCGCCGGATCGAGCGCGACCCGGTTGCTTTCCTGCGGCATGTCCTCGCCGACGATCCACAGGCCCGCCATATGATCATAGGCGTCCATCGCCGCGGCGAAGTCGGGTCCCCAGCCGCCGGGATTGAGGAAGGCGGCCATGAACGGCAGGCCAACCGAGATCGTTTCGAACTCGAAGCCGCCGACAAACCCGCGGGACGGATCGTGGCGGCTCTCGTCGCCGACGATCCCCGCCATGGTTGTGCCGCGCCACATCTTCACCGGTTTGGGCATTTCGGCAAACACTGAGCCGGTGGTGTGGCGCATATAATTCCGGCCGACCTGGCCGCTGCTGTTGGCGAGGCCCTGGGGAAAGAGCGACGAATGAGAGTTGAGGAGCAGGCGCGGGGATTCGATTGAATTGCCGGCAATGCAGACGACCCGCGCCTTCTGCCGCTGTTGGACGCCGTTACCATCGACATAGACGACGCCGGTCGCTTTGCCATTGGCATCATGCTCGATGCGAAGAACCTGGCTCTGCGGGCGGACCTCGAGCTTGCCGCTCGCCTCGCCGCGCGGCAGCTCGGCATAGAGCGTCGACCATTTTGCGCCCGATTTGCAGCCCTGGAAGCAGAAGCCGATCTGCAGGCAGGAGGCACGATCGTGGCGCGGCTGGCTGTTGATCGCCATGCGGCCGGTGCTGACGTCCTGGTAACCGATTTTGCGCGCGCCGGCCTCGAGCACCTTATAGTTATTGTTGCCTGGCAGTCCGGGGATGCCGTTGGTTCGCGTCACCCCCATCCGGTCTTCGGCCCTGGCGTACCAGGGTTCGAGATCGGCGAGTGCGATCGGCCAGTCGAGCAAATTGGCGCCTTTGATGTCGCCATAGGTGGTGCGGCCGCGCAACTCGTGCTCCTTGAAGCGCAGCGAGGCGCCCGCCCAATGGATCGTCGTGCCGCCTACCGCCTTGACGATCCAGGCAGGCAGATTGGGGAAATCCTTCGTAATGGGCCAGCTGCCGGACGTGGTCCGCGCGTCCAGCCACGACAATTGGGTGAAACTTTCCCATTCATCGTTGACGAAATCCTCGATCTCGAAGCGCTTCCCCGCTTCGAGGACGACGGTCTTCACGCCTGCGAGCGCGAGGTCGGTGGCCAGCACGCCGCCGCCCGCGCCGGAGCCGATGACCACGACGACGCTGTCGTCATTCCTGTCGAAGGTCGCACCCATCACAGCCACTCGATGTCGTTGAAGCCGCGCTCGATATAGCCGCCCTTGGAGGCGGACTCGCCTTCATAACCGAACAGCGACCACAGCTCCTTCTGGTTATAGAGGCCGGCGACAAGCGAGCCGCGGATTGCCTGGAAGAAGGGGCTGGCTTCGATCGCCCGCAGCAGTTCGAGTCGTTTGGGATAGTCCTTCACGGCGGCGTAGGACCCGCCTGCGCGCTGGTCGAGATCGGCGACGCCGGCCTCGAACATCTCGGCGAGCTTGGCATCCTTTGCGGACTTCGCGTCGAAGTCCTTGATCGCGATCGCGTAGAAGCGGTCGGCGAGGCGATCATGCGGATAGATATCGCGCGCCATCAGGATCATCGTCTGGAGTGTCGTCGGCCGAAGACCGGTCGAAGCGAGCCCCCAGGCTTCGCGCGGGCTCATCACCGCATTGCCGGCGATCACCAGCATCGCGCCCTTCAGCAGCGTGCGCCGGTCGGGCTGCAGTTTTTTCGGTGTCGCCATGTCCGCCCCTCTCCCTGCGGTTATGTGTTTATTGGTATCGGCCGTGCCTCTGGATGACCTCTATTTTGTAACCGTCCGGATCCGTGATGAAGAAGAACTTCGCGAAGAGCGATCCCTCTCGATTGAACTCCTTGATGTCACCGGGCATGTGACCGAGGCCGGTCAAACGGGCGTGCTCGGCGTCAAGATTGTCGACCACGACCGCGAGATGGCCATAGCCGTCGGCGTGAGCATAGGGTTCGGTGCGGTCATGGTTGATCGTCAGCTCGACCTCAAAGTCGTTTTCGGCGTTGCCGAGATAGGTGAGGGTGAAGCCGTCGAACGGATAACGGTTGACCACTTCGAGCCCGAACGCGCTCGCATAGAAGGCGGTCGATCGATCCTCGTCGAGGACGCGGATCATCGAGTGTACGGCCTTGGCCATCGGAGTCCTTATTTCATCTTCGCAAGGTATTGAATGACAAGCGCCCGCTTCACCGCGTCCGGTTGGCGATAGGCCATCTCAGCCATGGGATGCCCCTTGCGGGAATCGGCCAGCCAGCGATCGAGCGCGCGCTCGTTCCATGTCCAGTCGGCCTTGGCCAGCGTGTTCGAATAGCCGAATCCCTCTGCGGTGCCCGCGCGACGCCCATAAACGCCGAACAAATTGGGACCGCTAAAATTGGCACCACCCCGCTCCGCTGTATGGCACGCGCCGCAACTCCTGACGAACTGTGCCCTGCCGGGATCGTCATCGGCCGCAGCGCACGGCGTGGCAGCCATCAGCAAAACGCCAAACAGCGCCGCCATGCGGGGCAGGGCAGGCCGCAATCGAGCGACCAACGGGCGTATCGCCATCGCGTTATTCACGACAACAGGTCATTCTGCGGCTTCGCGCGCGACGTTGGTCCGTTCCATTTCAGCCTCATAGCGGGCGATGTCGTTGGGCCAGATCCACTCGTCGCCGATCACCTGGTCGATCCGCAGATCCTCGGGGATGTTCTCGATTCCGATCTGCCTGTCGAGCGTTTCGTTGAGATGCTGGAGCCGCGCCTCGAGATAGCCAAGCTTCACGCCCATGTTTCCGCGCGAGACGATGCCCTTCTGGACCATCTCGATGAAGTCGAGATCCTCGTTGAGGACCGCCTTGGCCTGGGCGACGTCACGCGGCCAGAAGACCGACTTCGCGCTTTCGGCGTCGCCATAGCCGAACACGTAGAATTCGTGCAGGCCCTGGGTCAGGCTGGTCGGCCAGTAGCAGGAGACGACGAAGCCGCGCGAATAGAAGGGCCCCATCTGCATGTTGGGATGGGTCGAATAGATAAAGCCCACTTCGTTCGCGAGGTCGTTGAGCCGGGGATTCATCGGCCGGTCGTCCTCATGGTCGTCGAGCAGCACTTCGGCGTCATGGCGCCGCACGAAGCCATCAAGGACCAGGCCGTCCTCGTCCTTGAGACCTTCCTGGAGAATCGTGTCGCGCGAATGGCCGCCCGGATAGAGCGTGTGCATGCCCTGGTTCTCGCGATAATTGGGCAGGGTTTGCCGGTGAATCGTGCGGACGTGGTAATTCTCGATGCCGCCTTCGACGAGCAGCTTCCAGTTGCACGGCGCAACCCAGGCGTCATGCTCGACAACGCAGGTCATCTCGAAGGCATAATCCTCCATGAACTCCTTGCCGATCTGGCCGAGCGAGGTCCTGAGATCCTCGGCGTCGTCGTCGAAGTTGATGAAGATCATCTTGCCGAGCATCTCGGTGCGGATCGGCTTGAGGCCGTAGCAGCTCTTGTCGAAATCGGGGAAGTCGCGCTGGTCGCGGATGCTCACCAGATCGCCCTGATTATCGTAGATCCAGCCATGATAGGCGCAGGCCAGGGTTCGCACCTTGCCATAAGGCTTGTTGGTGAGAGTCGCGCCGCGGTGGCGGCAGATATTGTAGAAGGCGCGGATCTGGCCGTCCTTGCCGTGGAACAGGATCACCGGTTCGCCGATCACCCGATCCCAGGTCTTGAAGCAGCCCGGTTCGGGGAGCTGATCGCTATGTCCCGCCATAAGCCAGGATTTGCGGAAGACATGGGTCTGCTCAAGATCGAAATAGCGCTGGTCGATATAACGGCCGGGGTGAATGATCGGGAAATCGGGATAGCCCTCGGGCACGCCCTGGCGCGTGTCCGTGAAGGCCAGGCGCCGCCGGAAATGATCAATCTGTTCCTGTTCCATCCGACTCCTACCTTCCTCTCGGCCCTGCTGCTCTGCCTTGGCGAGCATCGCAAGTTTCTAAGTCATTTGTTCATTTTCTACCGCTGGTGCCGTCAGATTCGGGTCTTCGTGGTGCCAGGCAAGGCTTGCATACAGGGAATAATCCAACTTTGTCAGGCGCTAAGTCAATAGGTAATAAACCCGGCCGATGAGGTTGCCGGGAGAGTGAAGCGGTAGCCGGGAATCGAAATGATATATTGTATCTTCCGGCCTTGCGTGCCATTTGCGCTTCCTCGAGAAAGGACAATCGTGGTTCGTTTAATTCCCGCGCGCGATCTGTTCGACCGGCTGGCCATTGGTCTGTCGGCGCTATGTCTCGTCCATTGTGCGGCGACCGTGATTTTCGTTGCCGCCCTGGCGACTGCGGGCGGCGTTCTGTTTCACCCGGTGATTCACGAAATTGGTCTGGGTCTTGCCATCCTGCTCGCGATTGTCGGTCTCGGCCGCGGTTTCGCTCAGCATCGGCGGCCGGTGCCGATGATTTTGGGGGGGGCGGGGATCGCGCTGATGGGGATCGCGCTGACGGTGCCGCATGGCGT